>NZ_CP024621.1:1930038-2251711 GCF_009846525.1 Halomonas meridiana
CCCATGGCATCGGATGCTTCGGCATGATGGCCAGGGGGGCGCACTGCACAGAAAACGTTGTCTGCCTGGCGTTTGAATACCTGGTCCACACCGCGAACGACGGCACCGGCAGCCACGCGGGCAGCCTTTAGGCTGTCGGGGTTCATCATGGTGTCGCTGTCTAGCGTTACGATCCCTTCGCTGGGTAAGCACTTTTCCAATGCGTGGAGATGGCGCAGCGGATGGACTCTTGCCAGCGCTTCATCACACGCCTCTTTGGCATCCCCCTGCATGGTTTGTTGCAACAGCCCAGACAATGACAGCCGCGCGCGAATGGCCTCCAAGCGCAGAGGGCTTTCGGGGTGCTCTGGCCCCATGTGGTGCAATGCGCAGTCGGGGTGGGTAAGGTAGGCAGTGATCATTCAAGCGCTCCGGTAACGTTAGAGCCACCTTAATCGCCCCGGGGGCTTGCGCGACAGTGTCAATAAGTCGTACACAGTAGTCATTCATGTCAGGGGAGACGCATCCGTGAGCACACGCTTTTTGCATCATTTTTTCGAACCTCGCTCGGTTGCAGTGTTCGGTGCCTCTGAAAAACCGGCGTCTCTAGGTGGCTTGGTCTTGAGCAATCTCCAAGAGGGCGGCTTTCGAGGCAAACTCTTGGCCGTGAACTTGAAGGGATACGTATCGGTATTCGGTGTGGACTGCGTGCGCACCGTGGACGAATTACCCGAAATACCCGATCTCGCGGTGGTGTGTTCACCCATCGAAGGCGTCCCCAAGCTCATCAAAAAGCTCGGTAGGTATGGTGTGAAGGCCGCCTTGGTGCTCTCCGGAGGTGCCTACCTGGACCGAGAGGAGGGTAACAAAGGGTCGATTCGTCAGCGTATGCTCCAGACCGCTCGTGAATCGGGGATTCGCGTGCTTGGGCCGGAGTGTATGGGGCTGATCGTGCCGGGTAAAAAGCTCAATGCCTCGTATGCCAGTCAGCCGGTCAAGGCGGGTCGCGTCGCGTATTTAGGCCAGTCGGGGATGCTGGCCAACGCGATGATCGACTGGGCTGCAGGCCGAGATGTGGGCTTCTCCCATTTGATTACCGTCGGGGACAGCGTGGATGTGCTGCTCCCTGATTTGATCGACTACGTGAATCAGTTTTCTCCTGCCCAAGCCATCTTATTGCACTTAGAGCGAGTCACGGACGCCCAGCACTTCATGACGTCCGTGCGGGATGCCTCCCGCAATCGCTTAGTCGTGGCGATTAAAAGCGGCCGCACGCCGCAGTCGGATATCTCCGGCATGCCCCCAACGCCAGGCATCGCTAACCGCGATGTCGTTTTCGATGCGGCCTTCGCCCGCGCGGGTGTCGTGCGGGTCAACGATTCAGATGAAATGCTCGATGCGCTGGAAACGCTATCCCGCATGAAGCCGCTGCGCGGCGACCGCTTGGCGATCGTTTCCAACGGCCTTGGGCCTGCCATGCTGGCTATCGATAAGTTGGTGAGCGCAGGAGGCAAACTAGCGGAATTTAGCCCGGAGACCCAGGCGGCGCTGCATAAAAGCCAGGTGGATATGAGTAAGCCGGGTGAGAACCCTGTTGACTTAGGCGGAAACGCAACGCCAGAGCGCTTTGTAGAGGCGCTGCAAATCGTCACCGCCGACCCTAACGTCGATGCCGTATTGGCCGTGCACGCCCCCACACGACTGGCGCCTTCCCAAGTCACGGCTCAGGCACTCATCGATCACCGCAAAACCTTCAAACGCAATTTACTCACCAGCTGGATGGGGTTGAAAGAGGCGCTCAATGCCCGCCATGTCTGCAACTTGGCCGGGATTCCCACCTACACCTCACCCGAAAAAGCAGTGAAGGCGTTTATGCACATGGTGGATTACCAGCGCGTTCAGGCGCTGCTGCACGAAATTCCGCCCAGCCTGCCGTTTTCTACCAGCCCGGACATTCGCGCTGAGTGTCGCGCGCTGATCAAACAGGCAAAAGAGCAGGGCAGGCAGACGCTGACGCACTCTGAAACGGCCCGAGTGCTGGAGGCCTACGGTATTCCCACTGCCACCAGTGCCTACGTGCACTCGCCCGAAGAAGCCTTGGTGGTCGCCGAACGCTTTCCTGGGCCAAAGGCGCTGAAAGTCGTTCACGAGGGAAACTGCCGGCCGTATCGCTACCGCAAGCATCCGCATAAGATTTCCGCTGGGCTGCTGCAAGACTTGGAAACACCGGAGCAAGTCGCTGAGGGCGTTCGGCGGTTGGGCGATAAAGTGCAGGAGAAGTTTCCCGAACACGCCATTCGTGAGTACTGCCTCCAGCCAATGCAACGTGGCAAACACTCGATGCAAATTTGTGCAGGCATCACGCGGGACCCCGTATTTGGGCCGCTGATCGTGTTCGGTATTGGTGGCTACAAGGTCAACGTACTGGCAGACCGGCAGGTGGCGCTGCCGCCACTCAATATGAGCCTCGCCTCGGATGTGGTAGGCCGCACCCACGCGGCGTCGTTGATCCGCGAGCACTCGGCCGACCCCGAACGTGATATCCAGCATCTGTGCCAGTTATTGGTCAAACTTTCCCAGATGGCCTCGGATTTGACCGACCTGCGCGGCCTGGAGCTCAATCCCTTGCTGCTAAATCGCGATGGCATGTTGGCCGTGGATTTTGCCATGGACTTAGGACACCCCGCTCGTTTTGCGATCATGCCGTACCCAGAAGAGCTTCGACAGTGGGTGACGTTGAAAAATGGCTGGCAGGTAGAAGTGCGGCCCATTCGCGCAGAGGATGCGCCACTGATCACGACCTTTCACCGGCAGCTCTCAGAGGAGAGCATTCGGTTTCGCTACTTCCATAACAAGTCGAACCTTACCCAGCGCGACCTATCGATTCTGTCGCACATCAACTATGACCGTCAGATGGCCTTTATTGCCGAGCATCAGCACGATGATGGCAGTAAGGAGATGCTGGGAGTGGTGAGGGTTTGGAACGATCCAGACAATATTCGTACCGAGTTCTCGATCATCATTCGCGATGATTTGCAGGGCCTGGGGATCGGTAGCCTGCTGATGAAGAAGATGATCGATTACTGCACCAGCATCGGCACGCTCGAAATGATCGGCAAAATCATGGTGGATAACCACCCGATGCGGGCACTGATGAAGCATCTTGGCTTCCGATGCCGTTACAACATGGAAGAGCAGGTGATTGATGCCGTGCTACGGCTAAACGAACCCGACAGCGAGTGGCAGCGGCACCGCTTGGAGAGTCAGCCGGATTAACCCTGTTCAACACCATGTCCAATAAAATGGCCTGCTGGTCAACACCGGCAGGCCACTTGCTGGATGCCGTCTTGCGCGGGATGATTAAGGCGCTAAACGGAAGCGGCTCCACTCACCGCCATCACGTCGCTCATAGCGCAAGCGGTCGTGCAAGCGGCTGGGTTGCCCTTGCCAAAACTCGATCATTTCTGGATGGACACGGTAGCCGCCCCAATGGATGGGGCGCGGAATATCCTGACCCTCATAGGCTTGTTCAAAACGTTTTTGACGCTCTTCGATCCAGTTGCGATCAGGAATCACAACGCTCTGGGTCGCAATCCAAGCCCCCAGTTGGCTACCACGCGGGCGGCTGGCAAAGTACTCGTCCGACTCCTCGGCAGATACTTGCTCCACCGCGCCTTCGATACGTACTTGGCGGGATAGGGAGGGCCACCAGAACGTGAGGGCGGCGAAGGGGACGTTGTTCAGTTCGCTGCCTTTATGGCTGTGGTAGTTGGTGAAAAACACCATGCCGCGCTCATCGAACCCTTTGAGCAGCACCACGCGGGCATGGGGACGGCCTTGGCTATCCACGGTGGCAAGTGTCATGGCATTACCATCTTTACCTTCGCTTTCGAGCGCCAGGCTGAACCACTCATCGAACATCACGAACGGATCGTCAGGAGTGTGCGTTTCATCCAAACGCCCACCCTCGTAGTCACGCCTGACGTCGGCAATATTACGTGTCATCGGTGAAGCTCCCTTGCGGTGATAAGTTGCATTAGTGTCATGTTCGCTGGTCTACCGATAAAGCTCAAGTGTTGTTCGGTGGATGACCCAAAACGGTTGGTGCAGTGACACAGCGTTGGTGAGTGGGTGGAATCCTCCTAGGAGAACCCGTCAATAAATGAGAAACTCTACCAGTACGAGGATTGAGGATCGTCAGATGCAGAGCCGCACGACACGCATAGCCGTATGGGATACGTTCATTCGTTTGTTTCACTGGTCCCTGTTGGCAGCCGTGGTGATTTCGTTCTACACCACCAAAACGTCGGGCCAGCCGTTTCTATTTCCGCTGGAAGTGCATGCCCAGTCGGGCTATTTGATCATTGGGTTATTGGTGTTTCGCGTGATCTGGGGCCTGGTGGGCACGCCGTATGCCCGCTTTGGCACGTTCTTGTACGGGCCAACTGTCACCGCACGTTATACCAAAGCGCTGATGACACGACGCGCACCACACTACGCTAGCCATAATCCGCTTGGCGGCTGGATGGTCGTATTGCTACTGGCGTCGTTGGGGTTTCAAGCGCTCAGTGGCTTGTTCTTGAGCGATGATATTTTCTTTCAAGCGCCGCTGTATGGGCTGTTAGGGGCAGGGGTAGGCGATTTATTGGGCCAACTGCATGCACTGAATAGCGACCTACTGTTGGTATTGATCGGTGTGCACGTTCTGGGGCTGATGTGGCATGCGCTTCAAGGCGAGCGGTTAGTCACTGCCATGCTTACGGGCGTCAAAAAATTTGACCGCCCCCCTGCGGATGCCACTCCTGCCGCGTCTCGTGCGCAAACCCACTATGCCATAGGTGCACTGCTGATCGCGGCAGGTGTGAGTGGCTGGTTGTGGTTCTACTGATACACTCAGCCTTTGAGGCGCTGTTGGCGGCTGCGAAAACGGGCATACCCCATGCAGCCTGTAAATAGCGCCAGCGATACCAGCGCTTCCAACACTCCGCGCATGCCCTGGCCGGGCAGCGTCGCCAGCATGACGCCTTGTGTGAAGTAGAGCAAGCTGACGAAGGCAAGCCATGCGTGCCCACGGGCACGTTGGCCAATGATCGATGGCAAGAACAGCACCAGGGGTAGGACGAACGCGACGACGGGGCGCCAATTGAACGTCTCGCCTTGCACGAAGAATCCACGATAAATTACCAACAGCAGCAGCACGCCAAAGCTAACGAGCACCAGCAGGCGTGCTTGTCGCGTCAACGTATCGAGCCCGTGTTTCTCTTCCAGCGTCTCTAACCACTGTCTCATGAAGACACCTCCTGGCGCATTTTATGTAATGCCAGCGCGAGTTTGGCGAGCCGCCTGCCTTGTGCTTTGCATAACGCTCGTTCGTGCTCGTCCACCGGGCGGTCGCTGCGCGCGCCAGCCACGTGGCTGGCCCCGTAAGGCGTGCCGCCATGCTGCGTGCTCAATAACGCGGGCTCGCTGTAGGGGATGCCCGCATAGACCATACCGTGATGCAGCAAGGGCACTAGCATGGTCAATAAGGTGCTCTCTTGGCCGCCATGCAAGCTAGAGGTCGAGGTGAACGCGCAAGCGGGCTTATCGATGAGCGCGCCATTCATCCAAAGGCTGCTGGTCGTGTCGAGAAAATACTTGAGCGGCGCAGCCATATTGCCAAAGCGCGTTGGGCTACCCAACGCCAGCCCGCTGCAGTGACGCAAATCGTCCAGATTGGCGTACACCGCTCCTTCGGCGGGAATCTCGGGGTCGACGGCTTCACAGGTGGGGGAGACCGCAGGCACCGTGCGCAGTCGCGCTTCGATACCGGGAAGGCTCTCGACACCCGCTGCTAATTGGCGGGCCATGTCTGCCGTGGCTCCTGAGCGGGAGTAGTACAGTATCAAGACAAAGGGCGTGGCTTCACTCATGGCGTATCCTAAGTGGTGGGCAGGGCGACCAAGCGTTGAGCGGTCACTGGCAACGTGTCATATGGTACCAGAGCTATCCCCTGGGCAGGAGCGCTATCGAGCAGGCTGACCTCTGGAAGCCGAACGTAGACCCAGGCAGTGCTGCCATCGGCCAGCGTCTGCGTCACGCGCTCATAGCGAACGCCAAGCCGTTCATAACGATCGAGGCGCGCCAGCGCACGGGGCGAAACGGTTAGCAGGAGCCCATCGACGTGGCTATCCGCACGGGCCACAAGATCCAACCCCTGACGCTCGAATCCTTCTAGTCGCGCAGGCTCAGGGGAACCTGACGTCCCCATGACGATCCAGCGGATAGGCCAGTAGCGCAGCGTGCCGTACACGAACACTTGGTGGGTGCGCTGTTCGATGTCGGGTAGTTCTTCGGGGCGCTCATAGAACCAAGGGCTGAGCATGGTCAGCCAGAGCCAAGCGGCAATGCCCATCAATCCAGCCAACAGTGACCATACCAATCGCTTTGCCCAAATCATGCGTCATTCCTAGGTAACGTGTGGCTGTGTAGAGTGAAGAACGTCATGCCACAAGACAAGTCTTAAGCAGTGTCGGTGATTTTGCTACGATACGTAGCGTTGTCTAGGCCTTAGACCCTATCGGAGGAGCCTGTTATGAGCCAGTCACTTCGTGATGATATGGACTTCCGCGCGTTAGTGGGCGATGTGAAGCCATTGCCCAAGCGCAACCGCGCAGATACAGGTCCCCACCGTCAACGGCCATCAGAAGCCCAATTGGCCCGGCGTGAGAGCGCAGAAGAGCGTTTGGATGAGCGTAACTTTCTTTCGGACGATTTCGTCGATTTACTGCCCCCTTTCGAACCTATCGAGTTCCGCCGTGAAGGCATTCAACAAGGCGTGGTCGATAAGTTGAAGCATGGTGGATACAGCGTGCAAGCACAGCTCCATTTGTTACGGCGCCCATTGGTGGAGTGTCGGCGTATGCTGTTCCCCTTCATCCAAGAAGCCTATGCCCATGACTTACGCTCGGTGCTGATCGTTCATGGACGTGGGCGGGAGCTGGATAGCCCGGCCAACGTGTTGCGCTCTTATATCGCCAAGTGGCTCACCCAGTTCGATGAGGTGCAGGCTTACGTCTCCGCACAACCTTCAGAGGGCGGACTGGGTGCGACCTGGGTGATGTTGCGCAAAAGCGACCGCGCCAAAGCCAATAACCGCGAGCGTCAACAGAAGCGGCGCGGTTAAACGCAAAAACGCCGACAAGGGCAAATCCTTGTCGGCGTTGTCGATATGCTAGCGGGGTTACTGGCTAGCAGCTAGGCGCTTTTCGAACAGAGCTTGGCGCTCTTCCACGTCGGTCTGATAACGGACGCTGAACGCATTGAGGGCGCGCAGTGCATCCTCAGGGTGCTGATCGTCTCGTAACGCCATGGTCGAGAAGCCGCAGCGACGCATGTAATCCAACTGATCGACCAGCACGTCGCCGACCGCACGAATCTCTCCCGTGAACCCATAACGCTCTCTCAGCAAACGCGCAATGGTGTAACCACGCCCATCGGTAAAGGCCGGGAAATCTACGGCGACGGCAGGGGCCATCTTGAGTTCGCTGGCCAGTTCGGCGTTGAGTTCGGTGTCGCTCGCCAGTAGCGGTGCCAGCTCTGCATCATCCTGATGGCTTTGCCACAGTGCGAGTGGCACGAACGCAGGGCGCTGCTCGGGCAGTGTTTGCGTATCGTAGGAGACGCACCAAGCATTTTCAGCAGCCAGCTCACCGTTGTCGATCAAGTGATCGACATGAACCGGCGTCTTTTCTACGGCCTCGGTTTGGGTATCATTGCTGGGCATAAACACGCTCCTTAAAGGGTTTTAGGCCAATACGGCGATACGTATCCAGGAAGCGCTCATCTTCGTGACGTTCAGCCACATACACTTCGAGCACCTTCTCGACCACGCCCGGCACGTCTTCGCGGAAGAAAGAGGGGCCTAGAATTTTACCCAGCGAGGCGTCGTCCGTTGAATTACCGCCAATCGAGACTTGGTAATACTCCTCGCCTTTTTTATCGACGCCAAGGATGCCGATATGGCCGACGTGGTGGTGGCCGCAGGCATTCATGCAGCCTGAAATATTCAGGTCGAGCGGACCCAAATCGTATAGGAAATCCAGGTCTTCGAAGCGCTCTTGCAACGCCTGGGCAATGGGAATGGAGACCGCATTGGCAAGGCTGCAGTAATCGCCACCGGGGCAGCAGATGATATCGTTCAGTGTGCCAACGGTGGGGTTGGCCATTCCCAGCGCATCCAGTTCTTTCCAAAGTGCTTCGAGCTCGTCGACCGGCACGTCTGACAGCACCAAGTTCTGCTCGTGAGTCACCCGCACTTCGCCAAAGCTGTAGCGATCCGCCAGATCGGCCACGGCTTCCATTTGGTCGGCAGTGACGTCTCCCGGAGCATGCTCGCGGCGCTTCAATGACAGCGTGACCGCTTTGTAACCCGGCACTTTGTGGTCGGTCACGTTATTGGTGACGAAACGCGCGAAGCTGCGGTTTTCGCTACGCAGCTGGTCGAACGCTGCCACCGCGTTGTCGGCCACCGGGCGGCGCTCCGGCTCGGGGAAGTGCGCTTTGGCGGCGTCGACGGCAGCTTGATTCAACGTCTGAGGTCCATCCTTCAGATGCGCCCACTCTTCGTCGACTCGGCGGCGGAACTCATCGATACCTAGCGCCTTCACCAAAATCTTGATGCGCGCCTTGAACTTGTTATCACGGCGACCGAACTGGTTATACACCCGCACACACGCTTCGAGATAGGTCAGCAGGTGCTGCCAGGGCAGGTCTTCGCGTACTACGTCGCCAATCATCGGCGTGCGGCCCAAACCGCCACCTGCCAACACCTTGACGCGCAGCTCACCGTCAGCATTGCGCCACAGGCGCAGGCCAATGTCGTGAACCTGAATCGCAGCGCGGTCTTGGGCGGCCCCGCTTACCGCAATTTTGAATTTGCGCGGCAGGTAAGCAAACTCCGGGTGCAAGGTAGACCACTGACGAATGAGCTCGCACCAAGGGCGCGGGTCTTCGACTTCGTCATTGGCAATGCCAGCAAACTGGTCACTAGTGGTGTTACGGATGCAGTTACCGCTGGTTTGGATTGCGTGCATCTGTACCTTGGCCAACTCGGCCAAGATATCCGGCACGTCTTCGAGTGCAGGCCAGTTGAGCTGCAGGTTTTGGCGCGTTGTGAAGTGGCCATAGCCGCGGTCGTAGCGGCGCGTAATCTCGGCCAGGGCACGCAATTGCTGGCCTGCCAGCATGCCGTAAGGAATGGCGATGCGCAGCATAGGCGCGTGTTTCTGGATATACAGGCCGTTTTGCAGCCGCAGGGGGCGGAACTCTTCCTCTCCCAAGCGTCCGGCTTGGTAGCGCTCCATCTGATCGCGGAACTGAGCTACGCGCTCGTCAACCAGCGTTTGGTCGTGAATATCATAACGGTACATGTGGCACGATCCTGCTAAAAGCGAAATGGTCACGTCGAGACGGACGGTAATGTGCCGTCACCTTAACGCGGGCGTCATATTCTACAAAAGAATATATAATTATCTTTTTATCGTTAAATGCTATTTCAAACGACTATCAAAACCCGTGGGCGAGCCAGCGTCGCCGCTGCCATACCCACAAAAAACCAGTAGAGTTGAGCAGTCGGTAAAAGAGCTGTGTCAACCAGACCCCGACCAACCCGTAACCCAGCCAAATACCCACCCACCAAGCCAGTGGTAAAAAGAGTAGCCACTGCATCCCTAAGGTGAGCAGCATGACGGTGCGCTGCGCACCAGCGCCCATCAGGGCCTGTGCCAATACCAGCGCAGCGGCGTCGAGCACGATCATCAGGCCGGTAATTTGCAGGGGCAGTCTCCCTAACTGCACCAGCGCCTCATCGGTAAAGAAAATGCCCAAAATCGGCTCGGGGATGACGAGCATGGGTAACGCTAGAACAGTCAGCAGCATACCGGCAACGCTCAAGGCGTCAATGCCCCAGCGGTGGGCGGCCTGCTGATCGTCGCGGCCCAAGGCTTCGCCGACAAGGCTCATGGCAGCGACTCCCACACCGACGCCCGGCAAAATCAGTAGCAAGGAAAGATTCACCAAGACGTGACCGACCGCCACGCTCGACGTGCCGAGTTGACCCAGCAGCCAAAAAAGCACCACGTAACCGGCGGCAAACCAAAGCTGTTGCAGCGAATGCGGACACGCAAGCGTCAGCGTCGATCTAACGTCTTCCCAGGAAGGCATTGAGGAAGTGCTGGGATGACACTGCCGCCAAGTGATGCTTCCCCAGATCCCCAGCCCCAGCAGAAGTGACAGCGTGGTGCCGATCGCAGCGCCGTTCACTCCCAACGCAGGCAACCCCGCGACCCCGTAGATGAGTGCCGCACTGAGCGCCACGTTAGCTGCATGGACCACGACGATGATACGTAGATAGAGATGCGTTTGCTGCCGCCCGTTCCAGTAGCCACGTAAGCAAAGGGTCAGCGCGATGGCGGTTAGCGCGATGACGCGCCAGCGGAAGTAATCGATAGCAAGCTGTGTGACGTCGTCTGCGGGGGATATCAGATGAATCAGCGCCGGGGCTTGCCACCATGCCATACAAGAGAGCGGCAACCCTACGGCCAAACCGATGACCATGCCTGCGCGCAGGGGCTGGGTAGGGCACATGTGGTTAGCGCCCGTTGCGTGGGCCGTTTGCGACTGCACGCTGGAGGATAGGCCAAACACCAGCGCCGTCATCATGAACATGGCATACCCACCCATACCCACGGCGGCCAGTGCTTCCTGGCCTAAATGGCCTATCAAGGCAGCGTCGATCAAATTGAGCACGCTCTGCGAGAGCATGCCCAGCATGATAGGAAAGGCCAAACGCATGACCTTGCCTTGGCGGCGAACCACTGGCGACATTCGTTCGGACGAATCAGCTAGGGTCGTAAGAGAGCACCGGCGAGAGCCAACGCTCCATCTCAACAAGCGACATCTGCTTTCGCTCGGCCAGTACCTCGACCTGATCACGAGTGATTTTGCCCGTGGAGAAGTACTTCGACTGCGGGTGGGCAAAGTACCAGCCCGACACGGCTGCCGCTGGCCACATGGCGAAGTTCTCCGTCAGCGTCAGGCCGGTATTCTCTGGGGCGTTCAGCAAACGGAACAGCGTGGCTTTTTCAGTGTGATCCGGGCAGGCCGGATAGCCTGGGGCAGGGCGAATGCCC
This sequence comes from Halomonas meridiana, assembly GCF_009846525.1. Classification (NCBI taxonomy): domain Bacteria; kingdom Pseudomonadati; phylum Pseudomonadota; class Gammaproteobacteria; order Oceanospirillales; family Halomonadaceae; genus Vreelandella; species Vreelandella aquamarina. The sequence goes on from NZ_CP024621.1 coordinate 1,941,189, forward strand.
TGATACTTTTCGGCAATCAGCGCGTCGTTGTCTAGCGTTTCTTCAGGCACGTAGCCCCAAAACTCTTTGCGCACCCGCTCATGCATGCGCTCGGCAAACGCTTCGGCCAAGCGGTCGGTCAGCGCCTGCACCATGATGGCGTTATAGTCGTCACCGGCAGCTTCGTAGGCTTTGGAGAGCTCGTCCACACCGTGCCCCGTGGTCACCGCAAAGCCGCCGATCCAGTCGGGTTTGCCGCTCTCTTTAGGGGCGATGAAGTCAGCGAGGCTGTAGCAGATACCGTCACGGCCTTTGGTGGTTTGCTGGCGAATATGGTGTAGACGCTCGACCACCTCGATGCGGCTCTCGTCGGCGTAAACTTCGATCACGTCATCATCCACGCTATTCGCAGGCCACAGGCCAATCACGCCGCGCGCTGTCACGTGCTTTTCATCGATCAACTTGCGCAGCATCACTTGCGCGTCGGCAAACAGGCTCTGGGCGGCTTCACCCACGACCTCGTCGTTGAGAATCTTCGGGTACTTGCCAGCGAGCTGCCAGCTCATAAAGAAGGGGGTCCAGTCGATCCGCTCGACGAGTTCTTCCAAGTCGTAATCGTCGAAGGTCATCAATCCCAGCGTGTTTGGTTTGGCAGGGGTATGAGTCGCCCAATCGGTGCGAAAGCGCCGCTTACGCGCCTGGGTGTAATCCAGGTCGGCGGCTTTGGGGCGGCGCTTGGCATTACGCTCGCGCACTTTTTCGTACTCTTCGCGAATCTCGGCCACGTAAGCCGGTTTCAAGTTGGGGGCCAGCAGCTTGCCAGCCACGCCGACCGCACGGGAAGCATCCGTCACGTAAATAACGGGGTGCTCGTACTGCGGTTCGATTTTAACTGCCGTGTGCGCTTTGGAGGTGGTGGCACCGCCAATCAGCAGCGGCAGGTCCATGCCGCGGCGCTGCATCTCTTTGGCCACGTGTACCATCTCGTCCAGCGACGGGGTAATCAGGCCAGAGAGGCCGATGATATCGGCATTGTGGTCAATGGCGGCCTGGAGAATTTTCTCGGTGGACACCATGACGCCAAGATCGATCACTTCGTAGTTATTACACTGCAGCACGACCCCCACGATATTTTTGCCGATGTCGTGGACATCCCCCTTGACCGTGGCCATCACGATTTTGCCTTTGGCCTGGGTATCCTCACTTTTTTCCGCTTCGATGAAGGGAATCAGGTACGCAACCGCCTGCTTCATGACACGGGCGGACTTGACCACCTGGGGCAAAAACATCTTACCCGCCCCAAACAGGTCACCGACCACGTTCATGCCATCCATCAGCGGGCCTTCGATCACCTCGATGGGGCGGGCAGCTTGTGCACGGGCTTCTTCCGTATCGTCTTCGATATACGCTGTAACGCCTTTCACCAGCGCATGCTCGATACGCTTGTTGACCGGCCAGCTGCGCCACTCGAGATCCTCTTTCTTCGCGGCACCGCTGCCGTCACCCTTGTACTGATCGGCGATGTCCAAGAGACGTTCGGTGCCGTCGCTGCGACGGTTGAGCACGACGTCTTCTACGGCTTCGCGCAGCTCGGCGGGCAGGTCATCGTAGACAGCCAGTTGCCCGGCGTTGACGATACCCATGGTGAGGCCCGCGCGAATGGCGTGGTAAAGAAATACCGAGTGGATCGCTTCACGTACCGGGTTGTTGCCTCGGAACGAGAACGACACGTTAGACACGCCGCCGGAGATCATGGCGTGGGGCAAGTGTTCACGAATCCATTGGGTGGCTTCGATGAAATCCACGGCGTAGTTATTGTGCTCTTCGATACCTGTAGCGATGGCGAAGATGTTCGGGTCGAAAATGATGTCTTCGGGCGGAAAGCCGATCTCATCCACGAGCAGCCGGTAAGCGCGCTCGCAGATTTCGGTTTTGCGCGCAAAGGTATCGGCCTGGCCCTCTTCGTCGAACGCCATGACGACAATGGCGGCACCAAAGCGACGGCACTTGGTGGCCTGTTCGCGGAAGGCGGCTTCACCCTCTTTCAGCGAGATCGAGTTGACCACCGCCTTGCCCTGTACGCACTTCAGGCCCGCTTCGATGATGTCCCACTTCGAGGAGTCGATCATGATGGGCACACGGGCAATGTCCGGCTCGCCAGCAATTAGGTTCAGAAAGCGCACCATGGCTTCCTTCGATTCCAACATGCCTTCGTCCATGTTGATATCGATGATCTGCGCGCCGTTTTCGACCTGCTCTAAAGCCACTTCAAGTGCCGTGGTGTAATCTTCCTCTACGATCAGGCGCTTGAAGCGGGCCGAGCCGGTGACATTGGTACGCTCGCCCACGTTGACGAATAAAGAGTCGGCTTCGATGTTGTAGGGTTCTAGGCCTGACAGACGGCACGCTTTGCTGCGCTCGGGCACTTGTCGAGGCGCCATGGGGCGCACGGCCTCGGCAATGGCGCGGATGTGCTCTGGCGTCGAGCCGCAGCAGCCGCCAATGATGTTGACTAAGCCGCTTTGGGCAAACTCGCCGACGATCGCGGCCATCTCTTCTGGAGTTTGGTCGTATTCACCAAATTCATTCGGCAAACCCGCGTTGGGGTGGGCAGAAACGAACGTATCGGCTTTAACGGAGAGCTCTTCCAGATAGGGGCGAAGCTCTTCGGCTCCCAAGGCACAGTTCAAGCCTACCGAAAGCGGGTTCGCATGACGGATGGAGTTCCAAAAAGCTTCTGTGGTTTGCCCGGATAACGTACGTCCTGAGGCATCGGTAATCGTGCCGGAAATCATGACCGGCAAACGACGGCCGAGATCATCGAACAGTTCTTCCAACGCATAAATAGCGGCTTTGGCGTTGAGCGTATCGAAGATCGTCTCGATCATGATCAGGTCTGCGCCGCCGTCGATCAGGGCACTGGCCGCTTCGTAATAGTTTTCTCGCAGTTCGTCGAAAGTGACGTTGCGTTTGGCGGGATCGTTCACGTCGGGTGAAAGAGATGCCGTGCGTGACGTTGGCCCGAGAACCCCAGCCACATAACGCGGCACATCGGTTTCCGCAGCGACGGCGTCGCACACCTCACGCGCCAAGCGTGCCGATTCGCGGTTGAGCTCAGGCACCAGATCTTCCATGCCGTAGTCGGCCTGGGACAACCGGGTGCTGTTGAACGTGTTGGTTTCCAATATGTCCGCGCCAGCTTCCAGATAATCGCGGTGGATACGGGCGACGACGTCCGGACAGGTTAGCGCCAGTAGATCATTGTTGCCTTTCAAATCCGACGGCCAGTCGCGGAAGCGCTCACCGCGAAAATCATCCTCGCTGAGTTGAGCATTCTGCAGCATGGTGCCCATGCCGCCATCCAGAATCAGAATGCGTTGGGCAAGGCGTTGGGTAAGGAAAGCAGTCAAATCGCTAGCAGCCATGGCAGGGGAAAATCTCCAGCGTCTCAGTCGGAAAGGGTATTTTTATCGTCGTCGTCAGTCATTAAGCGGCGGCTATCATACCAAAGGGCACACCATAGGGCAGCAAGCCTGGTCGTGAAGTTATTGCAGCATCTTTATTAGACGTGCTCATAAAGCGCGGGCAATAGCCGACTAAAACACTCGGGATTGTGTCGGCTCGCGGTTTTGCTTACCATAGGCACAAATGACATGTGAAGTGGCCGTGCCACTACCACGGGAGGATAACATCCCTTATGACCACGACTATCGAAGCGCCTGGTATTGATATTACCGACAGTGCACAAACCTACCTTGCCGAGCTGCTGGAAAAGCAGAACGTCGAGGGGATTGCCGTACGCATTTTCATCACTCAGCCCGGCACACCTTATGCAGAAACCTGCCTGGCCTATTGCCGCCCTGGGGAAGAAGAGCCGACGGACGTCAAACTAGAACTCGAGAAGATCAATGTCTTTCTCGACAAGAACAGCCTCGCATTCTTGGAAGAAGCGGTGGTCGACTTCAATGCTGACCGCATGGGTGGCCAGCTGACCATCAAGGCGCCCAACGCTAAGATGCCGAAGGTCAATGCCGATAGTCCGCTCGAAGATCGCATCAATTACACGCTCTATAGCGAAATCAACCCTGGTCTGGCGGCCCACGGTGGTGAGATCAAGCTCGTCGAGCTGACCGAAGACAAAGTCGCGATCCTGGCCTTTGGCGGTGGTTGCCAAGGGTGCGCCGCAGTGGACCTCACGCTCAAAGACGGTGTCGAGAAAACGTTGATGGACCGTATTCCCGAGCTTGCCGGTATCCGCGACGTGACCGACCACACGGATACCACGAACGCCTATTATCGCTAAGCCTATGGCTGCCCATTGGCTTGGTAGACACTGAGCTAAAGGCAGCAGAGCGTCGGTACAAAGCCCAGCAGAGCACTGCTGGGCTTTTTTATCGTTAGCGTTTCATCATTCGAGCCACTAAAGCGCCGTCTAGCGATCAACGATGATTCCATGTAAAACTATTGTAAAGCTATTCCCTGGGCGATGATGCCTAGCGGGTTCCTACAAAGTGCCATGGAGAGACGGCCATTAAACGCTCATCTGTGTTTTCTAATATTCATAAACCTATCTTTTTCGGATCGCTAGGCCTGCTGCTGGCGGTGACGCTGCCGCTCATTCTGTTTCCAGAGATGGGGCGGGTGTGGGTGATGGCGGCGCAAAGCTTCGTGACCACCAACTTCGGCGTGCTCTATCTCGCCATGGGCGTCGCATCACTGGGCTTTATGTTCTACATCGTGTTTAGCGACATAGGACAGATCAAGTTAGGCGATGTCGATGCCGAACCAGAGTTTTCGCTGCTATCGTGGGGCGCGATGCTGTTTGCTGCAGGCATTGGTGGGGCGGTCGTCTTCTGGGGCATGGTGGAGTGGATGTATTACCTGCAAAACCCGCCTTTCCATGTCGCGCCTTTTTCCGAAGAGGCAACCGCCTGGGCGGCTACGTATGGCATGTTCCACTGGGGGCCGATTGCATGGTCGATCTACCTCGTGCCGGCATTGCCCATGGCGTACTTTCTTCACGTGCGTAAACACAAAGTGCTGCGTATCAGTGAAGCCATTCGCCCCGTGCTGGGTGAAAAGCTGGCTCGAAGCTGGTTGGGTAACATTATCGATATTCTGTTTATTTTCGGCATGCTGGGTGGCGGCGCGACGTCGCTGGGTATTTTGGTGCCTCTCATCAATGAAGGGCTTGGCAATCTATTCGCTTTCACGCCCAATGCCAGCAGCCAAATTGCCGTGTTAGTGGGCACGACAGCCATCTTTGCCGTGAGTGCCTGGCGTGGCCTGAAGGGCGGCATCGAAATGCTGTCGGACATCAATATGTGGCTGGGCCTCGCCGTACTGCTGTTCGTACTGGTAATGGGACCAACGGTGTTCATCCTGGATACGGGCCTGAATTCCATCGGCTTAATGCTCAGCAACCTGATCGAAATGGCGACATGGACCGAGCCGTTTGGCGCGTTGGGTGGATTCGAGGACACTGGTTTCCATCAGTCATGGACGATTTTCTACTGGGCGTGGTGGCTGGTGTTCGCGCCGACCGTGGGGCTATTCATTGCGCGCATTTCGAAAGGGCGCCGTATCAAGACCATGGTGGCGGGATCGATTTTCTTTGGTTCGCTGGGTTGTGCGCTATTTTTCATCATCCTCGGCAACTACGGCCTTTATCTGCAGCTATCCGGCACGCTGGACGTCATTCAAGTGATGAACGAACAGTCGGCGAATGCAGCCTTCTATGCCGTGCTTAGCCAGTTGCCGCTGTCTTGGCTCGTCACGCTCGCGGTGGTGATACTGCTGTCGATTTTTACCGCCACCACGTTCGATTCCATTGCCTACATTCTTTCGTCCGCGGCCGAGAAGAAACTCGATAAAGAGCCTGCGCGCTGGCATCGTCTGTTTTGGGCCTTTACGCTATCGCTACTGCCGATGTCACTGCTGTTCTTGGGCGGACTGCAAACGCTGCAGACCGCCAGTATCGTTAGCGGCGTACCGCTACTGTTGATTGCCGTGCTGTTGATGATCTCCATGGTGCGCGCAGCGCATTACGATCTGCGTTATCAGCCCGATTACGATGACCCCGAGATCAACATCGAAGAGTTTCCAGAAAACGACCCCTGGACGGAGAAGGGTACGTGGGAACTACCTGAGGAACAGAGCGGCGAGCCGAGCCAGTCTTAACAGTGCTACGGACCCTCGTCGCTCCCATCCTCGAGTCATGCTTGGCCATCCCGCTTATCGGGATGGCTTTTTTGTGTCTGGCGTATCATCGCTGCTACTGATCAACGTGTTAGGCAGATCCGCTAGCTGTGCTTGCAGTGACGCCATGCGCTGCCATAACTGCTCTTGCCAATGGTCACTGTCTCGCGCCTGTTGCTGATGTGTTTCCAGCGCCTGCGTGGCTTTGTTCAGGCTCGCCTGCAGCTCGTTGCGCTGTGTTAGTAGCTCTGCATTGTGGCGTTCCAGCTCTGTCAGGCGCTGCTGATGAGCGTTGTTTTCTTGCTGGTAGTGATGAATCGCATCGTTTTTTTGCTGCAACTCCTTGGTGAGTGTCTCTGCACGCTGCTCCCATTGCTGTAAGCGCTTTTGTAGCGCTTTCTCTTCTTGGGCGCGCTCTTGTCGCAGCGTGTCCAGCAGCGCCATCAATTTACCTTCCGACGCTTCGTTGCGCTGCTCCTCTTGGGCCAGACGCTGCTCCCAAGCCGTTTGCTGTGCGGCCTGTTGCTCACTAAAGCGTTGTTGATCCGCTTTGAGCGCGCGCTGTGCTTGATCGAGCTGCTCGCGGTAGTGGATGACTTCCTGAGCCGCTTTTTCTGCCTGCTGCTGCCAATGACGCTCATGGGTCTGGCTCTCGCCAAGCTCGCGATGCAGCGCCTCTAGGCGCTGTTCGGTGTGGCGAAGGTGCTCGGCCAGGGCGCTTTCACGCTGATCGGCATTGGCGGCCTGTTGAAGCGCGTCGGCAGCTTCTTGCTGTGCGCTCTCCACCTGACGATTGGCATCTTCTCGGTAGTGCGCGAGTGCTTGGTTGGCTACTTCTTGCGCTTCGCGCCATAGCTCGCTGGCTACATTGACCACGACTTCCGGCACGCCTTTGGGTGGCGGTACGTCGCGATTCTGCTCGCGCTCAGTTCGCCATAGCCGGAAGTGTTCGCTGATGGTGGTAAAGCTGCCGGTGCCGAGCACCTCCCGAATACGCTGCACGCTGGGGGTATCGCCACGTGCCAGTAGCGTATCGATAGCTTGTTGAACATCACTGTACTGAATTCCGCTGCGCGCCATGGCGTGATCCTTATGCGTTGAGTGACATTGCTTGAACGGTATTGTCCTGACTTTACGAGCAAAACACAATTATTACATATTACATAAAACGTAATATTATTTATTTAACGGAAGTAAAATTCAAGATTACGCTCATTATCTTGAATTTATAGAGTTGTAGCGTCACACTTAACCATTGAATGGATAACGACTAAAAGGGCGCTGAGATGTCATTAGAAACGACAAAGAATGGGCATAGCCTCGATCTCTCCTCTGCAATGCCAATGAGGGAGGAGGGGCACTGGCTGACAAGCCAATCTGTCTCAGCGCCTACCCAGCCCCCACGTATCGAGGCAGAAAACGACCATCAGGCCGTGTTGCTTTGGCTTACGGAGTATCGTGACAGCCCGCAAACGCTCAAAAGTTATCGGCGAGAGGCCGAGCGACTGCTGCTTTGGCTAGGCAGCCAAGGTAAAGGGTTGCGTGATATGAACCGTGAGGCGCTGCGCCAGTTCGAAGCTTTTCTAGAAGACCCTCAGCCACGGGCAGCGTGGGTAGGGCCGTCAAAACCTCGTGAGCATCCTGAATGGCGCCCCTTCAGAAGCGGTCTGTCGCCCGCGAGTCGTCGGCAAAGCCTGATCATTCTGCAGGGCTTGTTTAGCTGGCTGGTGGAGGCTGGCTGGGTAGGGCACAACCCTTTCGTGCTGATGCGTGACAAAGCGCGGCGCATGAACAATCAGTCGCAGGGCATAGAGCGCTACCTGGAGCAACCGCTGTGGGCCTGGTTTTGGCAGTGGCTGAACCAGCCTCCGCAGAGCGATGACGCGCGGCTCGTTTACGAGAGTTCACGAAGACGCTTCATCTTTAGCTTTGCCTATCTTTTGGCACCACGCATTAGCGAGATGGCCAACGCCCGCATGGATGACTTTCATCGGATAGAAGGGCGCTGGTGGTGGAGGGTAGTCGGCAAGGGCAGTAAGCAGGCCCGCATACCCGTGCCTGCGGACATGCTGGAGAGCCTGCAAGCATGGCGAGTGGCGCTAGAGCTCAAGGCAGAGCCAGGCTACGACGAGCCAACCCCGGTGATTCGTGCGCTGGATAAGCGCAGAGGCATTAGCGATAACCAGCTCTATCGATTGATGAAAGACACCTTTGCCAACGCCGCGGATGCGCTCGAAATGCAGGATGGCCAGCCTGCCTATATCGAAGCACTTCGACGGGCAACGCCTCACTGGCTGAGACATACAGCGATCACTCATCAGGCCCAGTCCGGCGTTAGCCTACGCTACTTAGCGGAAAGTGCTCGCCATGCCAAGCTAGATACCACCAGCCGCTACTTACATACCGAAGCCGATGAGTGGCATCGAGAGCAGCAGCGCCACCGCTTGAAAACGCCGCCAAAAACAGGGGCTGAAACGTTATAATAGCCCCGACTGTGATTCATTAACCCAAAGGATACGTCATGGCAACTTCAGGCGCAGAGCTAGCCCAACAGGAGCTAGTCGAAGAGTTTGAGATGTTTGATAACTGGATGGATCGTTATCAATACATTATTGATATGGGCAAGCAGCTGCCTGACTTTCCGGAAGAGCGTCGTACCGACGAGTTTAAAATCCAAGGCTGCCAATCCAACGTGTGGATGTGCCATGAACAGGCAGGCGACAAGCTGGTGTTCAAGGCTACGTCGGATGCGGCTATCGTATCAGGGTTGATTGCCGTGCTGCTGCGTATCTACAGTGAGCGCACAGCCGAAGAGATCAATCAGACCGAACCGCACTTCTTGAAAGATCTCGGGCTGGACAAACACCTATCGCCTACGCGCAGTAATGGCCTGCATGCGATGTTAGAGCGTATTTATCAGGTGGCTAAGCAGGGGTAAGCATTAGTGGCGGCAGGAGGACGAACCGCAGCGGTTCGCAGGGCAGTCGTCATCATCTTGGCATAGCGTTTCGCTGCGCCCGCCAGGCACCGGGTCCATGCCCCCCGGATGGCCGGGGTGGCATTTCACGATGCGCTTGGCGGCCATCCAGCCGCCTTTGAGAGGGCCATGCACTTGGATGGCCTCGATGGTATAGGAAGAGCAGCTTGGCCAGAAACGACAGCGCGGACCCAACAAGGGGCTAATGGTGTATTGATAGACGCGAATGCAGCCCACCATCAGTGCGGTCAGCAGCCTGCGACCGCCTCGCTGCAGGGCCTGCCATCCGTTTTTCACGACGTTTTTGGACCATATAGCGTTGCCGGGTCGATCATCGGCTCACTGGTGATTTCTGCGCTTTCTACCCCTAGTGCGACATAGAAACAGCTGCGGCGGCCGGTGTGGCAGGCAGGCCCTGTTTGATCGACCTGCACGAGCAGAGTATCGCCATCACAATCCAGGGCGGCGCTCACTAGGTGCTGCTGCTGACCGGACGTTTCCCCTTTACGCCAGAGCGTTTGGCGAGAGCGGGAGAAGTAGCACACTCGCTGGGTGGATAACGTCTCTTCCAGGGCTTCTCGATTCATCCACGCCATCATCAATACCTCACCGGTATCGTGCTGTTGGGCGATGGCGGGAATCAGGCCGTCGTCATTGAAACGAACGGCATTCAAGAGCACGTCCATTGAGGGCAGGGTGTCTTGGGGGGAAGCAGACTCCAGCGCTTTGAAAAGCTGCTGAGGCGCCAGTTGGTCAAAGTGAGACATTAGGCATTACTCGTGGGTCGGCACGCTTGGCATAAGCCCTGAAGCTCGATGGTTTGGCGCTCGACATTGAAACCTTGACGTTTCGCAAGCGCGGCCAGCTGATCGCTAATTTCATCCAAGTGCAATTCTTCGACGTAGCCACACTGGCGACAGATGAGCAGCTGGAAGCCATGGGTGTGCTCCGGGCACGCGCAGGCCACGTAGGCATTCTGCGACTCGATACGGTGCACCAGCCCCTGCTCGATGAGAAACTCCAGCGCACGGTAAACGGTGGGCGGACGAGCAGCGGCGTGCTCGGTAGAGAGCTGATCCAGCAAGTCGTATGCTTTGAGCCCTCCGCCATTTTCTGCGATAAGCTCGAGCACCCGGCGGCGTATCGGAGTAAACCGAACGCCGCGCGTGTGGCACTGAGATTCTGCTTGCTGCAATAGCGTATTGGCTTCAGTCATTAGATAACTCGTTGAACGTCACGGGTGTAGTCTACGCCGTTGCCGAAGGTGTGTCAGGGGTCTCGACCAGCTCACTCTTGCGCGCAAAGTGGTGTTGAGCAAAAGCAACACGCTTCGCCACTGGTACGTTATCAGGCTGACGCTCAATCAAGTCCAACCGACGCCGTAAGCCTTCGCCGTTAGTCATCTGAATCGCCAAACCGGGGCGGGCGTTGAGCTCCAGTAGCATTGGCCCGTGTTTACGGTCCAACACCATGTCGGTGCCCAGGTAGCCAAGTCCGGTCATCTCGTAGCAGCCCGCCGCCAGGTGCAGCAGCGTTTCCCACTGGGGTACGACCAGACTGGCCAAGTCGTGCCCCGTATCGGGGTGACTGTAGCAGGGGCGGTCAAACTGCACGCCACGCAGCGCTGCACCGGTGGCAATGTTCAACCCCACTCCAACGGCTCCTTGGTGAAGGTTCGCCTTGCCATCGGAGGCCGCCGTGGAGAGGCGCATCATCGCCATGACCGGATACCCTTTGAAGACGATGACGCGAATATCAGGCACGCCTTCGTAGGTGTACTCAAGCAGGCTCTCATCAAAATTGATCAGCGTTTCGATCACGGCCACGTCGGGGGAGCCACCGAGGGAGTAGAGCCCCGAGAGGAGGTTGGAAACGTGGCGTTCTATATCGCTGATCGTCAGGCTAGCACCGCTGGGCTTGTAGAAAAGGCCATTCTCTACCTTTTCAATGACCAAAATCCCTTTACCACCGCTGCCTTTGGCGGGTTTGATCACGAATCCCGAATGGCCTTCCAGCATGTCACTGATATGTTGAACGCCAAACTGCGTCGTGACCGTGCCAATCAGTTCAGGGGTGGTGATGCCGTACTGCTGAGCCAGTAGCTTCGTCTTTAGTTTGTCGTCCACGAGTGGATAGAGCCGGCGCGCGTTATACCGCCCGATGTAGCGAATGTTGCGCCGGTTCATACCCACGATGCCTTTATCCCGAAGACGGGTAGGCCACGTCCAATTTTTCAGCCAACTCATGACGGCTTCTCATCTTCGGTGATGGGTTTGAAACGACGCAGCTCCAGCAAGCGGTAGCCCGTGTAGTTCCCCAGGAGCAGGATGAACGCCATCAAAATGAGCTGCACACCCAAGAAGTTGAACGTGATATGGCGTACCCACGGGTTATTCATCGCCAGAAACGCCAGTACGGCGGTCAACAGGCTGCCGCCCCCTTGGATGAGTACCTGTTTCGGGCCTTCCTCTTCCCACAGGATCGACATCCGTTCGATGGTCCACGCCAAGATGATCATTGGGAAGAACGTGACCGTCAATCCGGCGCTCAAGCCCATACGGTAGGCCAGCACGGTAAAGATGGAGATGATGGCGATGACCGTAATGATGACCGCCGACACCCTCGCCACCAACAGCAAATTCAAATAAGAGAGGTAGTTACGAATGATCAAGCCAACAGCAACGATCAGCAGGAAGCCAATCAAACCGGTCAACAGGGTGGTTTGGATGAAGGCCAGTGCAATCAATACCGGCATGAACGTCCCTGATGTCTTCACACCCACTAGCACACGTAGGAACACCACGACCAGCGCGCCAATCGGAATCAAGAGAATCGTTTGGAACAGTGCTTGCTCTTCTAGTGGCAGGCTGTGAATCGAGAAGTTCAGCAGCGTGTCGTCCGAGTAGTGGTTACGGACCGCCGCTGACGCCGGCTGGTAATGGGTTAGCATCGAGAACGAGACGCGAGAGTTGGTGCCGCCTTGCACTTCGAGTACCGCGCGGCCGCCGGTTTCCCATAGCAGCAGGTTATCGGGCTGACCCTGCTCGCCCGTGGCGGGGTTGAACAGCGTCCATTCTTCAGCGTCTTGATCGAATACTTGGATCCAACTGCTCAACGTTTGACGACGGCGACCGTCCTCGAGCAGCAGGCCGCTGACTTCTCTAGCTTGCACGCCTGCCTGGTTCAATAGGCGAACGATCAATGCGGAAGGCTGCATTTGCGTCAGTAACAAGCGTGCGTTTTCACCTTGCCGCTCGCCGTTGATATCGAGGATCAGCTCTCGAGCGAAGGTAGCGTTATTAGCGCTGCGATCCCAGGCGCGGTCGATCAACTGGGTAGCCGCCGTATCATAGGGGCTTTCCCAAGGAGTCACCGACGGAATACCCGGCGGTGTTTGCACCGGCGAACGAGAATCAGGTGATACCAGCATTTGGACCGAGTAGTAAAGCTGCTGGCTGCCCGCAGCGTCACGAATGGTCCACTGGGCTTGGCGGCCAAGCTCATCGGCTTGATAAGCCAGCCCGTAGCCAGAGGACGCCGTATTTTCGGTTAACACACGGAACCCTGCTTGGTGAGACGGCAAGGCTAAATCGACTTGCACCGGGCCATTTTGGGCGTTGAAGTTAATGACGGCTTCGATTTCCCATACTTGGCGCTGCTCGCCTGGAAACCAGGGGATCTCAAACTGCAAATGGCGATGCACGCTGGCAACGATGCCAACCAGCAGCAGCAACCCAACGATAAAATAAAATGGCAACCGTGACATGGTGATTCCTTTCAGCGTAAAGCGGCAGGGGAGTGATATTACTCTTCGGTATCGTCTTGATCGGCCGCTTCATCGTCAGCCGCGTCTTCAGAGGGCGCGCCACCCGGGAATTCAGGGCGGTCATGCAGGTACGTCTCAGCTACATCGATGGTGGCAATGTCCATCATGAAGCGACGTCCTAGCAGCACGGGATAATCTAGGTGCGTGCGATCGTTTAGGGTGAATTCGACGTTTTCACGAATGGGGCCCAGCGTCATCAGTAATGAAATGACCGGGCGTGACTCTTCGCCAGAGGCCTGGACGATTTTGACGCGGCGCTCGATAGGGGCTTCGATCCACTCGTCGCGCACTTGCTCGACGACGATATCGTCGTCATTGAGCGCCAATTTGAAGCGCACCCAGTCCTCACCATCACGCTCGAAACGAGTGATCTCGGCAGCAGAGAGCGACGAGGTGTTGGCGCCTGAGTCCACCCGCGCCTTTAAATAGGTGCCAATGCTGGGTAATCCCACCCATTCGCTACGGCCTAGCAACGTCTTGTTATCTTCCGGCTCCTCGACACGGCACTCTTCACGAATGATGACCGGTTCTTCGCCACGCGCTTCCAGGCTAGCCATGTCTTGACGCAGTTGGCGCAGCAGACTGCCGACTTCACGAACATCTGCGGTCAGCACTTGCTGCTGGTTGAGCTGCTGCTCGTTCATGCTAGTAGAGGCCTCGCATCGTTGGGCAAGGGAGGACTCTAGTTCAAGGATACGGGTATTAAATGAAGCCTCGCTTAGCGGCGGCGGCTCATTTGACTCTGGCTGTGTCACCGCGCAGCCTGCAAACGACATCGACAAACCGGCCATTAGCCATAAAACACCTGAGCGCATAACGAGGGATATCCTTGGACAATAAGAGCACGAATGATAAGGAGAAGGGAGACCGCTTGTCCAACATGGTAGCGGTTTTTCATCGGCCCCGTTTATCTGATTTAACATAATAAATATTATGCGCACTAAAGGGCTGGTTATTTTTGAGCCATGGCTACTGAAACAGTCACGCTTCTCCTACAATAGCTATACGGCTTATCTGAATGATAAAGGAATGACTCAATGAATACCCTTCGCAAGCGTCTTTTGGCCCTATCGCTCGTTTCGAGCTTTTTCTTGCTCGCTGGCTGTGCCAGCGTCAAGGTCGAGGAGTATGCCAATACCACGCCCCGCTTGGATATTGCAGAGTATTTCACTGGCCAAACTCGCGCCTGGGGAATGGTGCAGGACTACTCGGGTGAAGTACAGCGACGTTTTACGGTAGATATTACAGGCACATTCGAGGGCGATACGTTGACGCTGGATGAGTCGTTCGTGTTTGCCGATGGTGAAACCGACCAGCGCGTTTGGGAGTTCGAGCGTGTCGACGAACACCACTGGATTGGCACAGCCAATGACGTCGACGGCCAAGTCGATGCTCGGCAATATGGCCACGCGTTTCACATGCGCTATCCCCTCGACATCGATGTGGGCGGACGCACGTTAAGCTTTACCATGGACGACTGGATGTACCTTCAGCCGGACGGTCGGCTCATTAACCGCACCGCCATGCGGAAATTTGGCCTGACGCTGGGTGAAATAACGCTGGTATTCGAACAAGTTGGCCGCTAGGCAGCCCGTCTCGCTATCAAAAAAAGCAGCCTAGCGACGATGCTAGGCTGCTTTTATCCGCACTCAGTTAGCGCAAGCGCTTATTCATCGGCCGGTGCGTAAGAACCATCTTCACGGTGAACTTCGTTGCCAGTGATCGGCGGCGTGAAGACACACGCAAGGTGCATCGTTTTATGGGCGCGCAGCAGATGCTCATCGTGCTGGTCTAAGATATAGATATCGCCTGGTTTGATGGGCCAAATTTTGCCATCTGCCAGGGTTTCAACCTCACCTTCCCCTTCGATGCAGTAAACGGACTCATAGTGGTGCTTGTAGTGGATATGCGTCTCGGTGCCTTCAAAGATGCGCGTAATGTGGAACGAGAAGTTGCCACCATCGTTGGCCAACACCAAGCGAGTGCTGTCCCAATTGCCATTTTCAGCGGTAACGAGACGGTCAGTTTGACGAGCTTCTTCAATATTACGAACGATCATATAACGTGCTCCGTTGCATGGCAGCCACACACTGGCTGCCTGTTCCTGTGAGGGACGTAATGGCGCTAGGCCACTTAGACTAACGCTAAACTACTCGTTTATAACAGACTTAACTGACGCTTCCAGAATATCCAGCGCTTCCAGCAGATCCGCATCCGGAATGGTCAGAGGGCACAAACATTTCACCACTTCCCCGTCCTGACCGCTGGTTTCGATGATAAGACCATGCTCGAAGGCCGTGCTGGTGATCTTATCGGCAATATCACCAGATACGACGTCGATACCGCGCATCAAACCGCGACCGCGCTCCGTTGCTGGCATGCCATGTTCGGTGAGCAGTGCCGCCAGCTTCTGAAAACGCTCTTCGACGATTCGCGCCTTGCGCTGCACGTCGCGAGCAAAGGTGTCGTTCGACCAATACTTTTTCAGGGCTGCCGTCGCTGTCACCATGGCTAAGTTAAAACCGCGGAACGTACCGTTGTACTGACCGGGCTTCCACTTATCCAACTCCGGGCGCATCAATACATGAGCAAATGGCAGCCCAAAGCCTGACAGCGATTTCGAGTTTGTGACGATGTCCGGTGTGATGCCCGCATGCTCAAAGCTAAAGAATTTCCCCGTACGGCCACAGCCTGCCTGGATATCATCGACGATCAGCAGGATGTCATGGGCGCGGCAAATGCTTTCTAAGCGCTTGAGCCACTCCAGTCCTGCGACGTTGATACCGCCCTCGCCTTGCACGGTTTCGACGATCACGCCTGCGGGAATGTCCAAACCGCCTGACTTGTCATTCAGCAGTTTTTCAAAGTAGTCCAGCGTGTCTGCGTGCTCACCCATGTAACCGTCGAACGGCAGGAAGCTGGCACCTTGCGTGGGAATGCCCCCGGTGGCTTCACGGAACTTGCGGTTGCCCGTGGTAGCCAGTGCGCCCATGGTCACTCCGTGGAAGCCGTTGGTGAAGGTCACAATATTATGGCGACCTTTAGCAACACGCGCCAAACGGATGGCTGCCTCGACGGCGTTCGTTCCCGTCGGACCCGGCAGATGCACTTTGTAATCGAGCCCACGGGGCTTGAGGATGACATTTTCCAGTGTTTCTAAATAGTCACGTTTGGCACTGGTCCACATATCCAGGCCGTGAACGACACCGTCGCTAGACAGGTAGTCAATCATGGCGTCCTTCAAGTGCGGATTGTTGTGGCCGTAGTTCAGCGTGCCGGCACCGGCGAGAAAATCGATATATTCGCGACCATTCTCATCGGTCAAACGTGCGTTCTGTGCTTTCGTAAAGACAACAGGGAACGAACGTGAATAGGTACGAACATTGGATTCCATGCGTTCGAGTGTCTGGGTCTGCATATGCGACCTCCTTATCAGTGTTATGAGCCAAGCAAGAAAAGCAGCTAGGTCAACACGAGCGGGAAAACGCTCGCTCAAGATGCCCCGTTAGAGATGGTTCGTCTGAAACGGCCCGATGCGGACGAGGTTTTCCGGGTCGTGCTCTCCCCCTAACTGCTCGGTAGAGAAGTATTCCCGGCTGTTGAGGGGTGCCTGCCAGCGTGCTGCCAAGCGGCGGAACAATCCCCAGGAAGCCTGGTTATCGGGTGTGATGGTGGTTTCGAGGTGGTGGACGTCGTCCAGTTCGGGACGCGACATGATCGCCTCTACCAAGCGGCGCGCAAGGCCCGTTCCCCGGGCTTTTTCACCCACGGCGACCTGCCATAAAAAATAGGTATCCGGTGCGTTGTCTTTGACATAACCCGAGACGAATCCAACGACCTCCCCTTCTTCATTAGTGGCGACGGCACAGGTATCGCGGAACTGAGTCGCCAATAATAAATAGGCGTAGGCGGAATTTACGTCTAGCGGCGGGCACGCTTTGATCAGCTCGTAGATGCCCCAGCCATCATCGGCATTGGGCTTACGGATGAACAGTGGCGTTTCGGCGTGGCCTACTACGGCATCGGCGACGGTGGGACGTGCCAGCTCGGCAGAGGGTGTAAACGGCTTGATCGGCGTACTCATGGTTATGCTTCGCTGTAGCGAATTTGAGTTTCATTATAACAGCTGATTATTAGCAATTCAAAAGCCATATTATTCATCTCCCTGTTTTCCATAAATTCTAGTTATAAAATCGGATCATCAACGAGCCGAGGCCCCCGCTGGGCTGGCGTTTCATGACGTCACTCACTGAGTTTAGATCAGGCTGCCCGCTGCGCGAGACAAAAAAGGCGAGCCGAAGCTCGCCTTGAATATCGATAGAATTTCTTAGTAGCGTGATGGGGTTCTCATGGTCACGAACTCTTCCGCTCCGGTTGGGTGAATGCCCACGGTACGATCGAAATCTTCTTTCGTCAGCCCCGCGCGCACCGCGATAGCGATGCCCTGAATTAGTTCACCAGCCTCTTCGCCCACCATATGAGCGCCCACCACCACATCGCTGGCATCATCGACGATGAGTTTCATCAACATGCGCTCTCGGCTCCCAGAAAGCGTATGTTTCATGGCCCTGAAGTCGGTCCGGTAGACCCGTATGCGATCGAATTTCTCTCTCGCAGCCTCTTCCGACAGCCCGACCGTGCCAATGTTAGGGTGGCAAAAAACAGCCGTAGGAATGGTGTCGTAATCTAGCGGTCTTGGCGTTTTTTGGTGGAAGTGAATATCCACCAGCTGCATGGCTTCTGCCAGAGCCACCGGGGTTAACTCAGGCCCTTCGATCAGATCTCCCAAGGCTAAAATCGACGGCACAGCGGTTTCATAACGGTCATTAATCGGCACTTTGCCGTCGCTGTTCAACGTGATGCCTAAGGAGTCTACGCCAAGCCCGCTGACGTTGGCTCGACGGCCGGTGGCCGCCAAGACGGCATCGACGTCGAGTGTCTCGCCTGTGGTGAGCTCTACCTGGAGCGCGTCGCCCACCTGTTCGATGCGGGCGATGTTGGCAGAGAAATGTAAATGGACACCTTTTTTAGCCATCTCATCTCGAGTGAACTCACGCACCTCCTGATCGAAGCCTTTCAAAAATAGATCCCCACGGTAGATGAGATGGGTCTCACTGCCTAAACCGTTGAAGATGCTGGCAAACTCGACCGCTATATAGCCACCGCCCAACACTAGGAAGCGTTTGGGGAACGTTTCCAAGTCAAACACTTGGTTCGAGGTCAAGGCAAGGTCGCTACCGGGGAATTCAGGCACCCAGGGCCAACCGCCCGTGGCCAGCAGGATTTTATCGGCACTCACGCTCACCTCGCCTTCGGCATTGGTCAGGGCGACGGTGTGTGGATTAGTCACGCGGGCGCGTGCATTGAAAAGCGTGACGCCTGCGCCTTCTAGCATGCGCTGGTAGATACCGTTGAGCCGTTTGATCTCGCTGGTTTTGTTATCCCTCAACGTCGGCCAATCAAAAAGTGCTGGCGACGCCAATTGCCAGCCAAAACCAGCCGCATCATCGAAGCTGTCATGAAAATGTGCCGCATACGAATAGAGTTTTTTGGGCACACAGCCCACGTTGACGCAGGTGCCGCCCAGGTAGCGATCTTCTGCGATCGCTACCCGAGCACCGGCGGCGGCGGCCATACGTGCAGCGCGCACGCCACCGGAACCGGCGCCAATGACGAATAAATCGAAGTCATATGCAGCTTCTGCTGACATGGTTATCTCCTATCCAGTGCCGTACTTACCTCGGCTGGGTAAGCGCTAAGATTGACCTTCTAAGCAAGGGAGGTTAAAAACGCCTACCTTGTGTTTAAAACGCTATTGCGCGCCCTTGAGCAAGCCCCACCTCAATGTACTCTCTGGAGACTCGATGTCTGACCAAATTGCAACGCTGCTAGATAACAATCGCGCATGGGCAGAACGTATGTGTGAAGAGGATCCGGACTTTTTCAAGCGCTTGGCGAATCAACAATCTCCAGACTATTTATGGATCGGTTGCTCAGACAGTCGCGTCCCGGCTAACCAAATCATTGCTCTTCCCCCAGGCGAAGTGTTCGTTCACCGTAACGTCGCCAACCTGCTCCACCATACCGATATGAACGCGCTTTCGGTGGTGCAGTACGCGGTGGATGTGCTCAACGTGAGTCATATCATGATCGTGGGACACTACGGCTGTGGTGGCATCAAAGCAGCCGTGACCGGTGGTGAGTGTGGCGTGGTGGACTATTGGCTCCACTCAGTACGCGAGCAGTACAACCGTCATCGCGACACCTTGGAACACCTGCCACTGGCAGATCAAATTGACCGCATGTGTGAGCTGAACGTCAAAGCCCAGGTCAATAGTCTTTGCCGCACGAAGATTCTGCAGCGTGCTTGGCAGCGTGGCCAATCGATCTCGGTGCATGGCTGGGTCTATGGGTTAAGCGATGGCCGCGTGAAAGATTTGAACTGTACCATCCGCGGCCTTGATCAGGTAGAAACGCTTTATCGCATCGACCGCGTGCAGCCTAGCGATTGATCTTTTAACCGCCTATCGCTGCCCATTAATCGTAGCGGTAGGCACGATGACAACTGCGGCAGCTGAGCCCCACGTCAGAAAATGCGCGCGTGGCTGCCCGATAATCCTCTTGCTCCGCCGCTTCGATCAGGATGCTCACCTTCTCCTCCAAGTCGGTGAACCCCGCTGAAAACTCATCCCACTCTTCCCAAATGTCGGGCTTGGCATCGGAGCCAGGTCCATGCGTACCTGCAATGAAGGCAGGAAGAAAGTGGGCCTGGGTCGCCTTCTCTTGTAACTCCGCCAAACGCGGTGCGGCGCCTCGCGCATCCTGGTTGTTGACCAGGTCGAAACGTAGTTGGCGTAGCAGCCGCTCTAGATCTTTCAGCTCGTCCTGACGCCAAATGACGGCCTCACGGTCACTCGCAAACGGTGTGTCGGCCGCGCTTTGCGGCATGGCCGGTGTCGTTGGTTGCTCTGCATTCACGCCAGTGCTGAAGAGCCCCAACAGCGCCACTGAGAGAGCCCAATGAGGGGCTCGACGCCCCTTTGAAGATGGTTGTTGCATCCTGTTCGTCCTTCAGCCAATGGCGCAGGTCACGCCGGTGCCTTTCAATCCGCAGTATCCGCCCGGGTTCTTATCGAGATACTGCTGGTGGTACGCCTCGGCATAGTAGAAAACGTCCAGCGGTTTGATTTCGGTCGTGATGCGTCCTTTGCCCGCCTGGGTGAGCGCCTGCTGAAAGGCCTCGGCACTTTTCTGAGCAGCGGCAAGCTGTGCGTCCGTCGTGGTGAAAATCGCCGAGCGGTACTGGCTGCCGATATCGTTGCCCTGGCGATTTCCCTGCGTAGGATCATGCTGCTCCCAGAAAATTTGCAGCAGCGTCTCTAATGTGACCTGGTTCGGGTCGAAGACAACGCGCACCACTTCGGTGTGCCCCGTCAGGCCAGTGCAGGTCTCTTTGTACGTTGGGTTGGGCGTTGTGCCACCCGCATAGCCAGCCGCAGTGACATACACACCGGGCTGTTGCCAGAAAAGGCGCTCTACTCCCCAAAAACATCCCATACCCAGCACGATTTCTTCATACCCCTCTGGAAATGGGGGGTGAATGGAGTGCCCGGTGATGGTGTGAAGGTCGCTGGTCTCGATGGGTGTATCGCGCCCTTCTGGTGCTGTCGTTTTCGTAAATAGCGTCATAACACCCTCTCTATTGCTGGGGATAAATATAAGGATCGCCTGAGCGAGTGAATCGATAAATTAAATCCACTGCCTGGTTAGCACCAGACACTGCCTGAACATACAGGTTCCGCCACAGCGTGTAGCGTAGCGTGAGTTCTGCAATGGGCGAAAAAATACCCACACCGTAACTGATTCGCAGATCGTCGGTGAGCTGACCACTCACCGCAACCTGACTGTCGTCACCGGCACCGGTGGTATCCAACGTGAGATCATTGATCCCGAATGCTTCGCCGATGGAGCCCACGGCACCGCCGGTCCGGCCCAGCGACATACCGATGAGAGCCGTTGTCAGCGCACTGTCGACACCGCCTCCTGACGCATCTGGCGCACGGCCTCGCAGCAAGTACGACAGCGAACGGGTTTCGTCCATCGCAGGCTCCGAGAAGATCATCACATTGGGCTGCTCGGCGTTGCCGGTGACACGCAGGCCGGCAATCACGTCATCTTCGGTCACTTCTGGGTTACGAATGGCCTCAAAATCCAAGACCGGCAAGCCGGGAGGGCCGCTGAAAATGAGTTGCCCACGACGAATCAACAGATCTTGCCCAAAGGCTTGAAAACGCCCATTGACGAGATTGACGTCGCCAAAGAGCTGCAGCGCCCCGCTGTCCTGTCGAATTTCAAGGCTGCCCCCTAACCCAGATTCCAACCCATAGGCAGAAATTTGCATATCTCGCCCAAGATTGAGGGTGATCAACACATCGAGCGCCATGCCAGTGGATGCCAGCTCGTCAGCGGCACTCGGGTCATCGCCCGCCTCTGCGGCAAGGCGCGCTTGACGCTCGGCCTCTCGGTCATCGCGCTCGGTGATGATGATCTCATCCGGGCTAGGTGACGTTGCTGACGCTGGCAGATCGCCCACTTCCAATCGCGCCCAAGGAAGGTCAACGTCACCCCGCACCTGTAGGCGCTCGGGCGTAACACGAATACGAATGTCCGGCGCGGCTTCCAAGCGACCGAACTGCGGTAAAACGACCAGCAAAGGCTCTTGGGTGGCGTCGATATCCACGCCAATGCGCCAAGCGTCACCTGTGGGCCAGTAGGCATTACCGCTGATGTTCAGCCGTCCGCGTTCGGCAGCGACGAACCCCTCGATGTCACCCTCTTCACCATCGAAGGCGACGGCCAGCTCACCATCCACGATCGTTATTGGGATATCGGGACCACTCACCCGTAAGCGACGCAATGCCAGCTCACCCTGCAGGTCAGGCTGACTAGTCGAGCCGCCAATGGTGACGGTGCCGTTCAACCCCCCTTCTAGCTCCTCCATACCCACCACCATGGGGCGATATGGCGCCAGAGTGATGTTATTGGCGCGTAATTGGCCCTCCAAAGAGCCCTGTCCAAGAGGATCATTGACCGCTAGATCGAGCGTCAGCTCACCTGCTTCGGACAGGGACAGCGACACGTCGGCCTCCGCTTGCGTTTGATTAGCGTCGATTTGAGCATCCAAGTTGATTCTGGGAAGCTCGACCGGTTGACCGTAATCATTCACCGCCGTAATGGCCAATTCACTCAATAATTGAAGATTGGCCTGCCACTGAGCGCCGCCTTGACGCCAGCTAGCGACTAAATCAGCCGTGGTATCCCCTTCAAAACTCCACTCTTCGGGTAGAAATGGCTCCAGCATCTCCATTGGAACCTCACGCACGCTGAGTACGGCGCGACCTTGATCGGCCGAGGCCGTTATGGACTCTTCCGAGCAGACCAGTCCGCCTTGCAGGCGGCGTAGACAGAACGGGGTCAGATTCGCCTGTCCGTTGGCAAGGTTGTAGGTAATATCCAGTGGCTCTTCTAAACGAATATCTCCCGCCTCGGAGTCGACTTCCAGCGGCGTCAATCGGGCCTGATACCGCTGAGCCTGCTGATTCAAGCGTCCGCTGAGGGCTAAGTTCGCACGGCTGAGCACATTGCCGGCGTCACCAGTGACGCTGAGCTGCAAGGCATGGTCGGAAAGCCGTCCGGTCAGATCTAACGCCACCGAGGCCCACGACTGCCCGCCCGCGTTCACTCCCTCGGCATCCAGACCGATACGAAAGTCAGGATCCTCCAGGCCTTCCACGCTGCCCGATAGCGAAAGCGATGCCAGCCGATTCTCGGCAAAACGCAAGCTGCGCCCATTGAGATTCGTCACGATCTCAGGTTGCGAGAAGCTGCCTTGGGCCTCAAGGGTACCGGTCAGCTCTCCGGCTAGATCAGGATGGAGGCTTTGCAGTTGGGTGAGAGCGATATTGGCGTTCAACGACATCGCTTCTTGGCTCACCTGGCCTGCTGCGGTCAAGCGGTTGTTGCCTTGCGTAAAGAGCAGCTCTTGAATATCGATTTCTAGATCGCTGTTCGCATCGATCGCGGCTTGAAGCGTTAATGGATACTCCTGCAGCTGGCCCTGGATGTCGAGTTCCGGCAAACGA
Source organism: Halomonas meridiana (assembly GCF_009846525.1). Lineage (NCBI taxonomy): Bacteria > Pseudomonadati > Pseudomonadota > Gammaproteobacteria > Oceanospirillales > Halomonadaceae > Vreelandella > Vreelandella aquamarina. The sequence continues at coordinate 1,964,311 of NZ_CP024621.1, forward strand.
ATGTCCCACCGTTCGCCTCGCTGGCGCACGCTCGCGACGATATCTCCGCTGAGGTTGCCCTCCAGTTGAGGTACAAATAGGGACGGGTCCAGCGCATCTAAGCGCACTTGCGCGTCAACGGCGATGGCCTCAGACCAGTTCACTTCTCCCTCGCTGCTCACAACGCTCTCGTCGATAGTGAGTGAAAGAGGGGACCAGCGGAAAGAAGACAAATCACCGTCGCCCTCTAACCGAATGGCGGTTGCTGGCACCTGCGGGCCTTGGGCACGAGTGGCCAAGGTGACCTGATACGCCTCCAAACTGCCGTTAATGGTCAGCGCGAGATCGTCGAGCATGTAGGGCGCCGTGGACGTTTCTTCGGCTTCATTAACGTCTTGTACCTGGGGCTCGACGGCTGAACGGTCTGAGGCATCGCTCTCAGCGGCAGTCGTGGTGTCGTTGGAGGCCGTTGGGCGCTCAGAGCCGTCACGCTGCTCCAACGGCCACTGCAGACGCTCGCTCTCAAGCCGAGCCTCGAATGGCAAGGTGGGCGCGAGCACATCAGCCTGGGCGGTGAGTGAAACCTCCACCGGCCCTGACGTGTTCAGGCTCGCCGTCAAATCCGCCAGACTGCCTGAGAGATCCAAAGCGATCCGTTCTCCACTCAGGGCAGGCAGTATCTCAGGCAGCCATAGCTCTGCGCGAAGCGCCGCGTTGAGGGGATAGTCGCCTTTTAGGCTGACGTTGGCGGTTAAACTGGCGTCTGCGTCTGGGGTGTCAAGCTCCAACGTGCTGAGCGTGACGTCGCTGCCCGATGCCGTCGCTTCCAGCAGCAGCCGTTCCACGCTGTACTCAAAGGCACCGCTCACGTTTACGTCCGTCACCAGTAATGATTCCAGGGCAACGTCGATGGGCATCTCGATCTCGGGTAGCGACAGTCGCTCCCGGTCGCTCAGTGCAAGTGTGGACGCTTCATCGTTCGGCTCGACGGGTTGATCGGCCTGGATAGCAGCGTCAATGGCAGTAGCGCTCAACGGCGTACTCGTCTCTTGCGTCAGCTGTACGCCTGGGGATGGTGGCAAGTAGATCGACGGTGATTCGAGCGTCGTGGGCGCAATGGTGACTTGCTGCTGTTCAGCGGCTATCGAGGTGGCAAATGCGGCCCATTCAATACTAGTACCGTCACCCAGGGTGAGCCGCACGTCATTCAGTGCGATGTCGCGCAGTTCAATGGGAAACGGCAGTGTGAGGCTAAAAGGGCCCTGCTCTTCTTGAGGCGGTTCTTCTGTTTTCGACCCGCTGGAGAGACGAATGTCGGCCTCTTCTATGCGCAGCTCGGCCAGACAAAGCTTACCGGAGAGCACGCAATCGTCTGACCACGCAAGCGCTACATCACCAATATCGACGCGCGTGCCCGCGATGGCCATTTGAAACCCTTGAAGGCGAAAGCGGTCCAGCAGCGCGCCCTCCTGCTGCTCATAGGTAAAAAAACCGCGCTGCTCACCCTGAGAAAATAGCTGTTCCGTTCCCCATGGCGACAAGGCCACGCCTAATACGACAGCCACCACGCCGAACAGCCAGAGTGGCAACACGACGACGAGTCGTAGCAGACTCCATAGCGCTAACCAGAGACGGCGTTTGGCGGAGAGCTGCTGACGATGTTTGGATGCTTTTTTATCAACCTGAGCCAAAGCGCTCTCCTAGAATTCCGGACCGATAGAGAAGTGCACGCGGAAAGCGTCGTCAATATCAAAGGGATGGGCAATATCGAAACGAATGGGGCCCACCGGGGATATCCAACGCACCCCCACGCCGGCACCGGTTTTTAGCCCATTGGGGCCCCAGTTATCGAAGGCATCACCGGTATCGATGAACGTCGCTCCCCACCAATCGCCGGTTACGCGGCGTTGATACTCCAGCGTGGATGTCAGCATTTGCTGGCCGCCACGTAAAAGGCCTTCTTGATTGCGGGGGGACAAGCTTTCGTAGGAGTAGCCTCGCACGCTGCGATCGCCCCCCGCAAAAAAACGTAGCGAAGGTGGTAATTGATCGAAGTCATCGGTTTCGATCGCGCCAATGCTCAGTCGCGCTGAGAAGCGATTATCGTTACCAACCGTACGAATCCACTCGGTGTCTCCCGTGAGTCGCGTAAACCGAGCATCGGATCCCCACGCCCGGTCGGAGTACTCGATCGAGAGCTGCTGCCGATCTCCCCATAAAGGGAAGCGCTGAGGTCGCGTGCGGGTTCTCGACCACTGAATACCGGGGTAGAACAACCACACTTCGTCAGACTGCCCACCCTGGGTAAAGTCTTCGTAAGTCGTTCTGAAATAGAGTGTTTGCACCCAGCGATTGTCGAATTCCCAGCGCCGCGCGATTTCCACCGTGCCCTCTAGCGACTGTGTGTCGCTATCGTCGATGTTGCGGACACCGTATTGCAGACGGTAGTTGTCGCGAAGCGGGTCTTCGAGCGGAATGTTATATACGCCGGTAAAGCGCTGCTCGGGGGCCGAGAGGTAAAGGTCATGATCTAGACTGTGACCAAAACGATTAATCCACGGTTGCTGCCACCCAAAGCGAAGGCGCGGGCCGACATCGGTGGCAAAACCTACGCCCACTTCAAACTGGTGCCGATCGGCGGGCTCGACGTTAATATCGATGGGAAGCCGAGTGTCGTCTCGGCTATGAATGCTGAGCGCACTGGCCAACGCCGCACTGCTCAACCGCGGACGCTCCGGCTGTGAGGCCGTCGCTTCATTCCACCAAGGATCGCCACTACGGGGAGGCGCAATGGTCAGCTCTTGCGCCGTCTCCAAGCGTGGCCGCACCGAGACAGAACTGAACCAGCCGGTTTCTGCCAGCCGCTGGTTATAGCGAGCCAGCGACTCGGCTAGATAGGGGTCACCCGCTTCGAAGGTTTGCATTTCGCGCAGCCGCTCGGGTTCGATATGGCTGCCGGTGATGAGGGTGTCACCGAATCGATAGCGCGGTCCGCTATCGAAGGTCATGTACAGGCGGGCGCTTTCAAGATACGGGCGCACTTCCATCCGGCGGTCGGAAAACCCCCAGTCAAAATAGCCGCGTTCAATAGCAAGACCGGCAAATTGCGAGCGCAGGCTGTCCCAAGGAGCGTGACGTAAAGGGTCGCCCTCTTTTAGCGGAAAGTCGTCTAACGCGTCTTGAAACGGGGGATCGTTACTAGCATCTCCATTGAGAGCGATGTCGAGGACTTCGATCGTAACTTGAGGGCCCGGCTCAATCTGCACGTTGATCGGCGATGTGTTCAACTCCACCGTCACATCAGGCTCATAGTAGCCATACACACGCATGGCTTCTTGAGTGCGCTGACGAATTTCGCCCTCTAAACGCGACTCGGTATATTGATCCGCGTCGATGTTTTCCAAGTACGCATCGATATTCGCTGCAACTTGCTCGCTGACGCCGCTAATGGCCGCTTCGAGCGCCCAGGCGGAGGTACTGGCTGCTGATACAAGTGGTAATGCCAATACACAGGCCACTTGTTTGGCCGTCGGCCATCGCCGTTGTCTTCCCATACCGTGATATCCCTAACCCCATGACCGGCTTAGTGGCTACGACACTTGACCGCATAAATGGATGCTTAATTTCTCAGCATCTCCATCTGCGCGCTAAAGGCAAGCTGCGCTTGACGAACCTGTCTGATGTCGCTTTCCAGTGTGCTCAAACGTTGAGACCACTGCGTTTCCAGTGCAGAAAGTTCCGCCTGAGTGGCGGGCTCCTCGGCGGTCGCAACGGCCGACACGTCGGCAGATAGCTGTGTGAGCTGTTGCTCGACCTCTGCCTGCCAATTTTGAAACTGTGCTTCCAGCGATTCTCGGTCACTGGATACTTGGCGCTCCATGGTGGAAAGACGCTGCCCCAAAACGTTCTCCAGGTGCGTGACCTCTTCGACCAGATTTTGCCGCCCTGACGTACCTGCCTGCTCCAACGCATCCAAGGATGCGCGGATCGACGCTAGCTGGCGGTCGCGCAGCTCGGCTTGCTCTTGCACTTGCGCCAACTGTTGAGCGAGTGGCTCCAGCGCTTCATCGGAGATGAGCTCCTCGTTGTCGGTCAACAGCCCATAGAGCTCTTCACGGGTATTGGTGAGTGCAACGGAGAGCTGTTCCTGCTCTTGAAACAGCGTTGTCATCTGAGCTTGTACAAAGGTTATCGCATCCTGCGTATCAGTGTCACCCGAGTCCAGCCTGGCATGTAGGTTGGAGACTTCGCCGCTGACACGATGCACTTCGCCAAGCAAACGCTCTCTTTCATACCATAAGCCAGCCGTCGCAGCCCCCAGGAGAAGGAGGATCAACACTAAAACGAACCAAATGGGCCAAAGCGTTGGGCCACGGCGATGGCGTAGATGATGCGCCGTTAGGCTCTGATCCACGTCGGGAATGATGCGCTGGGATGAAGTCGCGTCAGACATGATGTTTCCTTAAAGCGTCGTTGGATCGGCGCGTCGCCCAATCCCTCGGTAATGCAAGCCACAGCTCGCCACGAAAGCAGGGTCGTAAATGTTTCGGCCATCCAAGACCAGTCGTGCGTTGATCAGGGTAGCCAGACGGTGCCAGTCGGGGTTCCAGTAGGCTTTCCATTCGGTTACCAACATCAACGCATCCGCATCTTGGCATGCCAAGTAAGGGTCTTCTTCGAAGGTCAGCAGGTCCTTTCGCTGCCCAACCGCCGCATGCAGCGCCGGAATGGCAGCAGGATCGTGGAGCTTGACCGTCACGCCCTGGGCCCATAACGCTTCAAGCAGCGTCAAGACTGGCGCATGATCGATACGAGCAGTCCCCGGCTTGAACGCAGCCCCCCATACCGCCACGGTTTTACCGGCTAAATCGCCCTCGAAAAATGCCCATAGTTTCCTGAATAGCGTCTCTTTTTTCTGCTCATTGATGTCCATGACTTGCTCGAGCAGCGCAGAGTAGCGCCCGCTAGCCGACTGCACGTCGGCTAACCGCATTAGATCCCTTGAAAAATTGGGACCGCCAAAACCACAGCCGGGATAGAGATATTCAAAACCGATTCGCGTATCGGCCCCCATTCCTTGGCGGACATGCTCGACATCCACGCCCAGCGTATCGGCCAACCCGGCAATCTCATTCATGTAACTAATGCGAGTCGCCAACATACCATTGATCGCCAGCTTGGTCAGTTCGGCCGCTCGGCTAGGCATGCATTGAAATACTTCGCTTCGCCGATTGAAGGCGCGGAGCAGCTCTCGGGCCATCTGTTCGCCTTTGGCATCGTCGCAGCCCAACAACCAGCGGACAGGCCGTGTAAACGATAGCCACGCCCGCCCTTCTTCCAATGTGTCTGGCAGCGCCACGCGGCTGTGCTGATGCCCCATGAGAGAGTGCAAGCGCTCAGTCTCTCCGACTGGGAATGTCGAGTTATTGACCAATACCGCACCACTGTAAGCATCGAACATAGGGTGCTGTAGCAGGGAACTGGCCGCTTGCCGCTGGCTTGGGGAGAGCCCTAGCCACACGATATCGGGTGTTTCGCACGCCTCGGGGCTATCGATCACCCGTAAGTTGCCAGTGGCCATGGCCTGCTCGATGTGCGTCATGAGTGAGGGTTCGCGTCGCAGCCAGTCCGCATTGACCAGCGTGGGCCATGGAACGCTATCGTGGAGCAGCCAGTCCACTCGATGCCCCACCCATGCCAACGCCGCCGCTGCCGTCGCGGCGCTAAGTTCACTTCCATGCAGCAGCACACGCATCAGAGGCTCTCCCTATCCGATAAGCGCCGATAAAATAAAGTGTTAGGCGTCATGAAGCGTTCCTTTCCATGCGTTTGGCGTCAGGAGTGGTTAGAATAACCATAATACTCAACGTTAGAGTGGATGCCACCTTGCCACGCACACTGCTGTCGGGCGCACGGACCACTCATCACCCACTGCTAATGGGGGCTACACCATGCCAGAGACACTTCAGGATAGCACTTCTAAGCGCTACCAAGACAACGTCGATGCGGCAGAAGTTGCGAAATTTGAAGCACTTGCCAGCCGCTGGTGGGATCCGAACAGTGAGTTCAAGCCGCTGCACGACATCAACCCGCTGCGCCTTGACTTCATCGACGCACGGGCGGGGCTGGCCGGGAAAAAGGTCCTGGACGTTGGCTGCGGTGGCGGCATTCTGAGTGAATCGATGGCCCATCGCGGCGCCCATGTAACAGGCATCGACTTGGGGGAAGCACCGCTTGGGGTTGCTCGCTTGCACGCCGACGAGAGCGGTGTCGAGATCGATTACCGCCATATCAGCGTCGAAGGCTTAGCAGCCGAGCAGCCGGGCCATTACGATGTGGTGACTTGCATGGAGATGCTGGAACACGTACCCGACCCTGCCTCGGTCATTCGTGCCTGCAGCGCCTTGGTGCGCCCTGGCGGCTATGTATTTTTTTCTACGCTGAACCGTACGCCGAAATCCTATGCATTTGCCATATTGGGCGCAGAGTACGTGCTCAAGCTTCTCCCTCGCGGCACCCACGACTACGCAAAATTCATTCGCCCTTCAGAAATGGCTCACTGGGCGCGCTCATCGGCGCTTGAGGTACGTGAGCAGACCGGCTTAACGTACAACCCCGTGACACGCCATTATCGTCTAGTGGCTCATGATGTATCCGTCAATTACATGATGTACTGCCGTAGAGAGAGCGAGTGATGCGGATGCCCTCTCCCCAAGCGATTCTATTTGATCTAGATGGCACGCTGGTCGACACCGCACCTGACCTGGCGGCAGCCACGAACGCGCTACGAGCGCACCACGGGTTGGCCCCGCTGCCCTTTCAAAAGATACGCGGGCAAGTCTCGAATGGCGGCAGCGCCCTCGTTACACTGGCATTAGGGTTGGAATCGGGTAGCGACGCGCACGATAAAGCCCGGCAGTTTTTGCTGGATGCTTATGAGCAGGCCGTGGCCGTCCATAGCCAACTGTTCGCACCGCTGGATGAGTGGCTGCTCGCGTGGCAGGGGGAAGCGCGATTGTGGGGCATCGTCACCAATAAACCACGGCGCTATACGGAACCGCTGATCGAAGCGTTGGCGCTGACCCCGGGCGCCCTACTGTGTGCTGACGATTTGAGTGTCAAGAAGCCAGCCCCTGAACCGCTTTGGGAAGCGGCAAAACGCCTCGGCGTTTCGCCCGAAGCGTGTTGGTACATCGGCGATCATGTAAGAGACATGGAGGCAGCCAAAGCCGCAGGAATGACGGCCGTGGCGGTGGGCTATGGCTATATCAGCGAAGAAGACGACTATCAGCAGTGGCCAGCCGACCTATGGTTTGCGACCTGCGCTGAGCTGGTGGCCGCTTTGCACGACCACCGAACGGCTTAAAAGAGATAAAAGAGATAAAAGAGATAAAAGAGAGAAACGATCAAGCGCGAGGCGGCTGGGCATCAAACTTCTGGCCGCTGACGCCTTTGCTATCGGGCCCCATGAGCCATAGGTATGTCGGCATGATCTCTTCGGGTGTTCGCAGCGTGAAGGGGTCTTCCCCAGGGTAAGCGGTACGGCGCATTTGTGTCCGCGTTGCCCCTGGGTTCAGCGTATTGACCCGCACGTTGGGCTGATTGTCCAATTCGTCGGCCAGCACTTCCACAAAGCCTTCCGTTGCAAACTTCGACACCGAATAGGCTCCCCAGTAAGCGCGCCCTTTACGCCCTACGCTGGATGACGTGAACACCACCGAAGCATCGTCGGAGGCTTGCAGGAGCGGCAGCAGTGCCTGGGTCATCCAGATGGGGCCATTGATATTGACCTGCATCACCTGCTCCCACAGCTCCGGATTGTATTGATCGAAAGGTGTGATTCGGCCTAGTAATCCTGCGTTATGCAACAAGCCGTCTAAACGACCGAACTCTTTGTCCAGCGTTTCTGCCATATCGTGAAAATCTTTGAGCGTCGCCCCTTCGAAATTGAGCGGAAAAATGGCGGGCTGTGGGCCGCCCGCTGCCTCAATCTCATCGTAAACGCGTTCAAGCTTGGCAATCGTGCGCCCTAATAGCACTACGGTAGCCCCATGGCGGGCATAGGTTAATGCCGCCGCGCGACCAATCCCATCTCCCGCACCGGTTACCAACACGACGCGGTTTTCCAACAGATTGGGCGTTGGTTGATAGTCGATTTTACAGCTCATGAGGTTTCCTTGAGGCGTTTCTAGTCAATCTATTTAACCTGCCGACTGGCGCAAAAAGTCATTCGCCAACCCTGCGGCACTGCTCTGCGGATAGTCGTCGCGTACCTGCTCTAGAAGCTCACGGCTACGCTCAGCTTCTCCTTTGCGCGCTTTCACCAAGCCCAGCTTGTAGAGCGCATCGGGAACTTTCGAACTACCGCTGTACTCTTCGATGACGCGAGTAAAGGCTTGATCTGCGGCGTCCAGCTCACCTTCGGCGGCGTAAAGTTCGCCTAGCCAGTAGTGGCCGTTTGCCGTCAGGCTGCTATCAGGATGGTCGGCCACGAAAGCTTCGAACGCGGCAATCGCATCACCAAATTGCCGGGCCTGCACATGGGCAAAGGCCGCTTGGTAATCTGCCTGAGCATCCTCACTGACGTTACGCGTGGAGGGGGCTTTAACGACCTGCTCTGCCGCTTCAGGCTCTACCGCCGGAGTTGCCTGCTCGATTTGGCTAGGCGCGCTGCTCATCAAGCGATCTTCGATGTCTAGATACTGCTGCTGTGTTTGGTTGCGCAGCTGCTCCAACTGATGACGCAGCTCTTCGATTTGACCACGCAACTGCTGGATTTCCTGCTGATGCTCTTGCACTTGGTTGAACAGCACCAAGTTGCCACCTGACGACTCTTGCCGCTGAGTCTGCTGGTAAAAGCCGCTGGATGAACTGGAAGAGAGATCTTGTACCAGGGGTTGCTGCGCCAAGGCGGCACTGGACAAAAGTGATAAGGGCAATACGGACAGCGGGAGCACTAAGGCTCCCGCACCGCACAGCCTCTCAAAATAGCGTTTGAGACTGTGATTCATGATAGCTCCGAATGATGCGAATGTCGTGCTTGCGCACGCCAATGCTATCAGTAGTTAAAGACGACGCGACGGTTTTGCGAGTAGGCATTTTCGTTTTGGCCACTCGCTGCCGGACGCTCTTCACCGTAGCTAACCACGCTCATTTGTGACGGAGAAACGCCCTGAATGTTCAGAAAACGCTGTACGGCTCCGGCACGACGCTCACCCAGCGCCATGTTGTATTCGCGTGTGCCGCGCTCATCGGTATGGCCGTGCAGAACCACACGGGCATTCGGGTTGGCACGCAGGTAGCGCGCATGAGCCATGACGACCGACTCATAGTCGCTCTTGATGGTGTCACGATCATAATCGAAGTAGATCGTACGCACTTCGGGAATACGTGAGTCAGCCTGCTGGCCAGCGCCCGAACCGGACGTTGAACCATACTGGCCACTAGTGCCCACACCCGACGTGTTAGCACCCATACTGCTGCCATCCTGGCTTCCGTACGAGTCACCGTCTTGGGTTCCGCCGGTGCTGGAACAGCCAGCGATAACTACGATAGATAACGCGACTGCCAATGAGCGAGCCAACGGCTTAAGTTGCATAATCAGACTCCTTGCCTGAAAACAGAAATTAGTGCTGTTCATCTATTAATTTAAGAAAGGTGACCACGCGGGGTCACGTACATCACCTTGTGCTGCGGGCAACCTAAATGACGAGCGGCCATCGGCTGAAACGGCACTTAGTACTCCGCTATTACCCTGTTGGGTAGCGAAGATTACCATGGTCCCGTTCGGTGCAACACTAGGAGATTCATCTCTGGTGGATTCGCTCAACACGACTAAGCGTCCGCCATCAAGATCCTGCTTCGCCACTTGGAAACCGCGGCTCGAACGGTGAATCAAAAAGATCTCTTCACCGTCTGGCGAGAAACGTGCACGGGCGTTGTAGTTGCCTGTAAAGGTCAGTCGGTTGGCCTCTCCACCGCCTAACGAAGTTTGATAAATCTGCGGGCCGCCGCTGCGATCCGACGTAAAAATCAAGCTGCGACCATCCGGAGACCACGCGGGTTCGGTATCGATACTGTTGCTGTTAGTAATACGGTCCAGCGAACGGTTGGCTACGTCCAGCACGTAAATTTCCGGCTGACCGTCCTTGGAGAGTGACATGGCGATGCGGCGGCCATCGGGTGACCACGTCGGGGCACCATTGATGCCATCGAACGACGTAGCTTGAACGCGCTGTCCCGTATTGACGTCTTGGATGTAAATGGACGCTTTGCCCGTCTCGAAAGAGACGTAGGCCAATTTACGGCCATCCGGCGACCAGGCGGGCGACATGATCGGCTGATCGGACGTCAGTACCTGTTGGCTGCGACGTCCATCGGCATCGGCTACGTACAGGCCAAACTGCATGTTGTCACCCAACCCCTGTGCCGTTACGTACGCGATGCGCGTCGAGAAGGCACCGCGAATATCGGTGATGGCTTCGAAGATTTGATCACTGATGTAGTGTGCCGCGCCTCGCAGATCGTTGCTGCTGGCCGTCACCGTCTCACTGATCATGGGACGCTGACCGCTGATGTCGACCAAATCGAACTGCAGCTCATATCCGCTGCCCGTCTGCTGGGCACGCCCTACCACTAGATAGCGCACATCCAACGAACGCCAGGTGCCGAACTCGACATCCGCCGCTTGGCTTGGACGGTCGAACATGGCGCTGCGCTCTAACGGCGCGAAAAATCCGCTGCGTTCAAGGTCATCCTGTACGATTTGCGCAACGTCCTCAGGCAGGCCCTCGTTACCTGCGAACGGAACGACACCGATGGGCAGCGCCTGATCGCTGCCACGGGTGATTTCAATGGTTAGATTAGCGCTTGCTACGCTGCTGATCAGTAGCAGTACGCAAAAAAGCCACACTTTGCTTAACGTTTGCATCAGCGAACATCCCCCGGGGTAAATCGCAGATTAAATTGACGTAAAGTACGCTGCTGTTCCGCTGGCAAGTCACGTAACTCGCTGAACGGAGCCGCATGTTCAACCGCTTGCATGGCTGAACGATCAAAAGCACTGTCGCCGCTTGAAGAGGCCACGGACGTCGCTAATAGCTCACCCGATGGTCCAAGCCGTACCTGTATCGTAGCACTCATCGAGTCACTCGCTGCTGGCGGGATCAGCCAGGCCTGCTCAACGGCACGGCGCACGATATTGATGAAGCTATTGGCTGCTTGCTGTGCCTGTTGAGCATTGGCGGCCGCTTCTGCTTCTCCCGCGAGCTGGCGTTGCATGGCGGCTTCCGCCGCTTCTGCTGCGCGACGCTCTTCCGCTTCACGAGCGCGCTGCTCCTCTGCTTCTCGTTGGCGACGAGCCTCCTCTTCGCGCTGACGCTCCGCCTCGGCCTCCCGCGCACGTTGCGCTTCGGCTTCTTCACGTGCTCGCTGCTCTTCGGCTTCGCGCTGACGTCTAGCCTCCTCTTCGCGAGCACGCTGCTCTTCCGCTTCGCGCTGACGTTGAGCTTCTTCCTCGCGTTGGCGCTGCTCCTCAGCTTCACGCTGGCGCTGGGCTTCCGCTTCTGCTCGGGCACGCTCTGCTTCGGCTTCACGCTGGCGCTGAGCCTCAGCCTCTTCGCGAGCGCGCTGCTCCTCGGCTTCACGGGCTTGGGCTTCGGCTGCCTGCTGTTCGGCTAACCGCTCCGCTTCTTCAGCGCGGCGCTGAGCCTCAGCTTCCGCCTCTGCTTGCGCCTGCTCGAGTGCACGGGCTTGTTCAGCCGCTTCGGCCTCCGCTTCGCGTTGCGCCGCTGCGGCGGCTGCCTGATCCTCTGCGGAAGGCTCGTCGCTGGGCGGTTCTGGGTCGGGCGTTTCTGGCTCAGGGGCATTGTTCATGGCCGCCTGCTGCTCGGTGACTTGCTGGGCCTGATCAGTGAACGTTTCCGTGCTCACAAACGTGGCCTGCACGATCGAGGAGGAGTCAGGCTCGGCCGTCATGCTGGGTAGCTTGACCAAGCTAAACACAATGACCAGCAGGTGCACGGCAACGGCCAACACCGTTGGCCACGTATAACCAACATCTTGAGGGTCACGCGGTGGTTTCACAGCCATGTGCGACTCGCCCTTAACCATCTTGCGGCGGCTCGGAGAGCAGCCCCACATTGGCGACACCCGAGCGCTGTAGCGTGCTCATGAGCAGGACGATCTGCCCATAGGGGACGTTGCGGTCTCCCCGCACCATGACCGGTGTTCCCGGTCGGCGTTGTAGGATGGCCATGACCCGTTCCGACATCTCTTCGAGCGTCACGGAGGTCGAGTCCTCACCCAAAGTAATGAAGTAGCCGCCTTCGCGGTCTACCGAAATAATGATGGGGTCATTGTCTTCCGGTGTTTCGATAGGCTCAGAGGTGACTTGAGGCAGGTCGACCTGTACCCCTTGCGTCAGCATGGGGGCGGTGATCATGAAGATGACCAGCAGAACCAGCATGACATCGATGAAGGGAACGACGTTGATCTCCCCCATCGGCTTGCTCTTGCCGCTACGATTGAACGGACCTTGCATGGCAGACTCCCTTAACCGGCGCTAGGTTTGCCGTCACGCCCTTGCAGATTACGATGCAAAATCGCGTGAAACTCTTCAGCAAAGTCTTCGTATTTGCCCAACAGGCGGGATGCGTTATTGGATAAGCGGTTATAAAAAATAACGGCGGGAATCGCAGCGAAGAGCCCCATGGCGGTGGCAATCAGTGCCTCGGCAATCCAGGGGGCTACCGTGGCCAGCGTCGCCTGCTGCGTCATAGAAAGTGACTGGAACGATCCCATGATGCCCCAAACCGTGCCAAATAAGCCGATGTAGGGGCTGGCTGAGGCGACCGTTGCCAAAAATACGAGATGCTGGGTCAAACGATCCTCTTCGCGCGACCATGCCACGCGCATGCTGCGTTGAACGCCTTCCAGCACCGTATCTGCGCTGCGGGTCTTGGGCATGAGCCGATTGAATTCACGAAAACCTGCCTGAAAAATATGCTCTGCGCCGTGCCGTGGATCGTCCGCCGGAATTTCGCGATATAGCTCGTTCAGATCGACGCCCGACCAAAACGACTCTTCGAACTGGTTGTACTCTTGCTTGGCTCGGCGAAGCGCAATGCTGCGCTGAAAGATCACCACCCATGAGAGGATCGACCCCACCACTAGCAGCAACATGACCAGCTGGACGACCGTGCTGGCACTCATTATTAAGTGGGGAATGGACATGGTGTTATCGTTCACAGTTGCCCTCTTCAATCAATTGATGTCGTTATCGACGAAGGTGTGGTGTTAAGCGATGATGGCCACGCTTTCGGACGCAGAGTGGCTGCGTTTAGGCAGGCTATCTCGACTGTTGCGGAACACAAGAGTTCCTCGTCACGGCGCACTTGCTGCTCGAACGTCATGCGACAGCGCCCTTGTTGCGTAATTTTTGCCGTCACCGTGAGCGCCTCATCCAGCCGAGCGGGTTTGGCGTAGTGACAGGCCATGCGGTATACCACTAGCTGTGTACCTTCGTCTAGCAGCGTTTGCTGATCAAGCCCTAAATCACGTAACCATTCGCTGCGCGCCCGTTCCATAAACTTCAGGTAGTTAACGTAGTAGACAATTCCTCCCGCGTCAGTATCTTCCATATAAACCCGGACGGGGAGGCGAAACTCGTCGTTCATGGCCGACGCTCTCCTTCGACATCGATCGATTGTTCGTGGGGCGTCCGGTCGAAGTGTAGCCAAGCTTGACGGGTGACCACGCGCCCCCTAGGGGTACGCATCATTAGGCCTTGCTGAATCAAGTAAGGTTCGATGACGTCTTCGATGGTATCGCGCTCTTCGCCGATGGCCGCAGAGAGTGAGTCAACGCCCACCGGGCCACCATCGAATTTGTCGATCATCGCCAGCAGTAAACGGCGGTCCATGTGATCCAGTCCGTGATGATCGACATTCAGCATGTTGAGCGCGGCATCGGCCAACGAGACATCGACCACGCCGTTCCCTTTGATCTCGGCGTAGTCACGCACCCTGCGCAGCAGACGATTGGCAATACGAGGCGTTCCACGAGAGCGCCGGGCGACTTCGATGGCTCCTTCACGGCTGGTTTCCACGCCAAGCAAGCGGGCGGAACGCGCGACGATTTCCGTCAGCTCTTCGAGGTTGTAAAATTCGAGGCGCTGCACGATGCCAAAGCGATCACGCAGCGGCGACGTAAGCAACCCCGCCCTTGTCGTGGCCCCTACCAGAGTAAAACGAGGAAGATCCAGCTTGATGGAGCGTGCCGCTGGCCCCTCACCGATCATGATATCGAGCTGAAAATCCTCCATCGCTGGATACAGCACTTCTTCCACCACTGGAGAGAGGCGGTGGATTTCATCGATGAACAGCACATCGCCGGGTTCAAGGTTCGTGAGCATCGCAGCAAGGTCACCAGCGCGCTCCAGCACCGGGCCGGATGTCGATTTCAACCCGACGCCCATTTCGGTGGCGATGATATTCGCCAGCGTCGTTTTACCTAAACCTGGCGGGCCGAACACTAGCGTGTGGTCCAGGCTCTCTTCGCGGAGCCGCGCCGCGCCAATGAAAATCTCTAGCTGCTCGCGAACCCGCGGTTGCCCAATATAGTCTTTGAGGTGTTTGGGACGAATCGCATGATCGATGCGTACTTCGCCCTGTTCTGGCTCAGCGGCAATTAATCGGTCGTGTTCTAACATAGTGGCTCTTTTAAAGTGCTTGCCAATGCAGACTCATGATGTCCCCACAGATCAACCGGACATTCGCTTGGTCAATGCGGCTTTGATGAGCGCTTCGGTGCTCTGATTCGGATCAACATCAGCGAGCATTTTGGCCGCTTCGGTCAGCTTATACCCCAGGCTGACGAGGGCGGCCTCTGCGTCTGCCAACTGGTCTCTGGGCGGGGCGTGCCCACTCGTGGCTTCCATCGCCAACGGCGCGTCGCCGCCCTGCTCCCATTCGGGGAAACGATCACGCATTTCGATAATCAAGCGTTCCGCCGTTTTTTTGCCCACCCCCGGAAGCTTGGTCAGCGCTTTGCTGTCATCGTCTCGCACACAGCGCATGAAGGCGTCTTCATCCATGCCGGACAGAATCGCCAAGGCGAGCTTCGGACCAACACCGTTGACTTTGATCAACGCGCGAAACAGCGCCCGCTCATGGTCTCGCCCAAAGCCATAGAGCAGGTGTGCATCGTCCCGGATGGTGAGATGGGTATAAAGCGTTACTTGCTCGCCAGGGGCAGGTAGCGCCACGAACGTGTTCATCGACGCTTCGAGTTCGTAGCCCACTCCGTGAACGTCCACCACCATCCACGGCGGCTGTTTTTCCAGCAATAGGCCCGTTAACCGTCCAATCATGTGATGCCTCCCAGCCAATCAAAACAGCCGCCACTATAAAGCCACTCTGTACAGATGACCAGTAAGGCCTAGAGCCGCCAGCGTCCCGTGGAACGCCGTTTGCTGCGTGATGGGGTTGCCGCGACAAGCGCGCTCCCTGCGAAGGCGTGTGTGAGCGCAATGGCCAATGCATCAGCGGCATCCGCCTGGGGCGTTGCCGACAGGCCAAGCAGCGTCGTGACCATGTGCTGTACCTGGCTTTTATCGGCACCTCCCTGCCCGGTCACCGCTTGTTTAATCTGTCGTGCCGCGTATTCGGCAATACTCAGCCCATGGTTCGCCAGACAGACCAACGCCGCCCCGCGCGCTTGACCGAGTTTTAGCGCAGAATCTGCGTTCTTCGCCATGAACACGCGCTCGACGGCAACGGCATCCGGCCGGTGCAGTCCGACCACCTCGCTAATGCCTGCGTAAATTTGTGCAAGACGCTGCTCCAACGCACCCTCCGCCGTGCGAATACAGCCACTGGCCACGTAGCGTGGCTTTATTCCCACCAAGTCAATCACCCCATACCCTGTGATACGTGATCCCGGGTCGATGCCCAAAATCCTGATCGCAGTGGGCGGCTGTCTCTCATCCATGGACGCTTCTCTTGGTAATGCCTCAAACAAAAACACCGACGCTAGGCGTCGGTGTTTGACTCGTCAAAGCGTCACAGCGGTCTTATTCGCCCGCCGTATCTGCCTTGGCTTTTTGACATAAACGGATGTTCAGCTCTTTTAGCTGATCGGCACTGACCTCACCCGGTGCATCGGTCATCAAGCAAGCCGCACTTTGCGTTTTCGGGAATGCAATGACTTCACGAATGGTTTTTGCACCCGCCATGAGCATGACCAAGCGGTCCAAACCAAAGGCAAGGCCACCGTGGGGCGGCGCGCCGTACTGCAGCGCATCCAGCAAGAAGCCGAACTTCTCTTGCGCTTCTTCTTGGCCGATGCCCAAAATTTCGAACACGGTGCTTTGCATGGTTTGATCGTGAATACGAATAGAACCGCCGCCAAGCTCCGTGCCGTTGAGCACCATGTCGTAAGCGCGGGAGAGTGCTTTGGCCGGGTCGGCCTTCAACTCTTCCGGCGAACAAGACGGTGCCGTGAACGGGTGGTGGAGCGGGCTTAGGCGCCCATTGTCATCGGCTTCGAACATGGGGAAGTCAACGACCCACAATGGCGCCCAGGCTTGGGTGTAGAGGTCGAGATCGGCCCCCAGCTTGACGCGTAATGCGCCAATGGCTTCGTTGACGATACGCGCTTTGTCGGCACCAAAGAAGATGATGTCGCCATCCTCGGCACCCACACGGTCCAACAGCTCTTCGACAACGTTCTCCATGAACTTGACGATCGGCGACTGCAGGCCATCTAGACCTTTGGCACGCTCGTTGACTTTGATCCAGGCAAGGCCTTTAGCGCCGTAGATGCCTACGAACTTGGTGTATTCGTCGATCTCTTTACGGGAGAGCTTGGCACCGCCCGGCACTTTGAGCGCCGCCACACGACCGTCGTCTGCGCTGGCAGGACCGGAGAAGACCTTGAAATCCACCTGCTGCATGAGGTCATCGACATCCGTCAGCTCCAGCGGAATACGCAGGTCGGGCTTGTCGGAGCCGAAGCGATCCATGGCTTCTTGCCAGGTCATGCGGGGGAACTCAGGAAGTTCGACGCTCAACACTTCTTGGAACAACTGACGAATCATGGCTTCGGTAATGCCCATGATGTCATTCTCTTCCACGAAAGAGGCTTCGATATCGATCTGTGTGAACTCAGGCTGACGGTCAGCGCGCAGGTCCTCGTCACGGAAGCACTTGGCGATTTGGTAGTAGCGGTCAAATCCCGCCACCATCAACAGCTGCTTGAACAGCTGGGGAGACTGCGGCAGTGCAAAGAAACTGCCCGCATGGGTGCGGCTAGGTACCAAGTAGTCCCGTGCACCTTCGGGTGTGGCGCGAGTCAGTACCGGCGTTTCGATGTCCAGGAAACCCTGGTTTTCCAGGTAGGCACGAACGCTGTGCGAAATGCGTGAGCGCAGACGCAGTTTCTCGATCATGTCGGGCCGACGCAAATCGATATAGCGATGCTTCAAACGCACTTCTTCACCGACTTTGCCATGCTCATCCAGTTGGAAAGGCGGCGTTGCGGCGGTATTGAGCACCTCGACTTCTTTTGCCAGCACTTCGATCATGCCGGTAGGCATGTTGGGGTTTTGCGTGCCTTCGGGGCGCAGCCGAACACGGCCAGTAATACGCAGAACATACTCGCTGCGTGCACGGTCGGCATTAGCAAACGCCTCGGCGGTATCGGGGTCTACGACGAACTGGGCGATACCATCACGGTCGCGCATGTCGAGAAAGATAACCCCACCGTGGTCACGGCGGCGGTGAACCCAGCCGCAAACGGTGACCGTTTGATCCACCAATGTTTCGTTAAGCTGGCCGCAATAATGGCTGCGCATGTCACATCCTGTTCTGTTTCGTGGCAATTAAGTTGTCTTGGGCCATGGCCCTGACAGCCGCGGCTACGCCGCGGCGCCTTTGTTCGTTGACGTACTGCTGGTATCGCTTTTCGCACTACCGGCAGCCTGTCCATCGGCAGCAAGGTTCTTTTTGCTGCCTGTTTTGAAATCAGTTTCGTACCAACCGCCACCCGCTAAGCGGAACCCGGCTGCAGAGACCAAGCGCTCCAGATCATCTTGCTGACATGCAGGGCAGCTTTTTAACGGATCTGCGCTAATTTTCTGAAGTTTTTCCATGCGATGGCCGCAGGCCTTGCACTCGTACTCATAGATGGGCATGTTGATGGCTCCTGAAAAAGCTCAACTCCAACAGGTTTCGTCTTGTCAGTATCGTGGTTAACCCAACGTTACCAGGCTGACAATATGTGGCCTGTCAGGATAAATTCCAAGACTGCGGTCGATAGAGCGCTCATTATACCCTTTTGTGCCCCCTGCCGAGCAAGGCCAAGCGGCTTTCGGCAGTTAATGGAGAGAATAATATGTCCCAAGCGGTCATACTGGATGCCCAAAGCCTTGGCCCCGATATCGATTTGACGGCGATTCGCAATGCCGTCACGCACTTAGAGATCCATCAACAAAGCACCACGGCGCAGGCCTGTGAACGTTTGGCCAAGGCCGATATCGCCATCGTCAATAAGGTAAAGCTCGACGCCGAAACGCTCGCCCAGCTACCCTCGTTGCGACTCATCTGTGTGCTGGCTACTGGGCTGAACAACATCGATTTAGAGGCCGCCAAAGCGCATGGCATCGTCGTCAAGAACGTCTCGGCTTACGGCACGGCCAGCGTCTCGCAACATACGCTCATGCTCATGCTGTCACTGGCCAACCGCCTACCCCGCTACCAAGCGGACATTGCCGATGGAAAATGGCAGAACAGCGACTTTTTCTGCTTGCAGGATCATCCCACGCTGCAGCTGTCCGGCAAGCAACTGGTGATGGTGGGCCAAGGGGAGCTGGGGTCTGAAGTGGCGCGTCTAGCCGAAGCCTTTGGCATGCAGGTCACGTTTGCCGCCCGCCCAGGCAACGAGCAGAACGATCAGCGCCCATCCTTGGACGAACTGCTACCTACCGCCGACGTCATCAGCCTTCACTGTCCGCTGAACGAAGCAACGAAACACCTTCTCGACAAAGCGCGTCTCGCAAAGGCCAAATCGTCGCTCTTGATCGTCAACTGTGCCCGTGGCGGGATCATCGACGAAGTGGCGGCGTTGGAAGCTCTGCGCAACGGAGACATTGGCGGGCTCGCAGTCGATGTACTGCCTGCCGAGCCACCAAGAGATGGACACCCGCTACTGGATGCCCTGGCGAACGCAGAACCCCTCAATCTCATCGTGACGCCGCACAACGCATGGATAACCCCGAAGCACGTCAAAATATCGTCGCTTTAACCGCTGACAACATTCGTGCATGGCAAACGGAAAACCATTGATTCGATGTCTAGGCACACCCGGCGTGTGCCTAGTACGTCGAAAAATGGTCAGGGGCGTGATGGTCAGCCAGCGTTTCAAGCGTAACGTGCGTAGCCTGCGCCCCTTCAGGACCTTGCCATAGCCATTGAGCAAGCTCAGATACCATCGCTGACTGTCCGCACATGAGCACTTCGACTCTGCCATCGGGCAAGTTCTTAGCGTATCCGGTAATCCCCCTCAACAGCGCTTGCTCCTGCGTGGCGCGCCGATACCACACACCCTGCACTTTCCCAGTGACGAAAGCGCGTACGCAGCATTGTGACATGGCTGACTCCTCTATCTTCAAAGCAGCTCTCGCTTGACCAGCACAGCGCTATTGCGTGGCACCAACGGGCGACCTCGTCGTAGTAATAACGAGCGCGTGAACGCTGCACCAAACAGCAGGATGAGAGAACTGTAGTAAACCCAGAGCAGAATCATGACCACGGACCCCGCAGCCCCATACGTCGAAGCCGTTGCGGTATAGGCCAGATAGATCGCGATCACGCTCCGCCCAATCGTAAACAGCACCGCCGTGACTACGGCGCCAATCAAGACATCCTGCCAGCGTAGCACGACATCCGGCAGTACTTTGAAGATCGTGGCAAATAGCAGAGCCACCATGGCTAAAGAGATCAGCGACTCGGCCGTTGTCGTCAGCAGACTCGCAAAAGGGAGTAGATCGTTGGCGGCATGCAGCATCCCTCTCAACATGACACCAAGCACTAATGACACGAGCAGAATAAAGCCAATAGAAAGAACCACGGTCAAAGAGAGCAGGCGATTTTTAACGAAAATGAGTGCGCTATTGCTGTTAGGTTTAGCAGTTACTCCCCAAATCGTATTGAGTGAAAACTGCATTTGAGCAAACACGGTCGTGGCCCCGACAAGCAATGCGATAAAGCCAAGCAGCGTAGGTAACACCCCCGACTCTTCGATACGCGACTGTGCGACCGCCTCTTCGATGGCAAGCGCCGCATCCGCTCCCAAGGTACCCTGCAGCTGCGCAACGATCTGCCCCTGGGCGGCCTCTTCTCCCAACACGACACCAATGACGGTGACCGCAATGATGACGGTCGGCGCCAATGAAAACAGCGTGTAGAAGGCCAGCGAACCGGCGTAGCTGAACGCATTGCGTTCGAGCCATAGTGACGTTGCATCTTGAACCACGTTCCACCAAAACGTGAGCGTTTTTTTCATCATGATGTTTCCCTTTCACGCAGTGCACAGCGTCCTTTTGCAACGCTTATATGATGACTCATGAATAAGCATACCCAATCAAAGCGTTGAGCGCAGGCACGATAGCATTGCAGGGATGTATGACGCCCACCATAATGGCGACGCTTCGCCCACTTGCTTCAGCTTTCAAGGACACCCAATGAACTCAGATGCCGCTCGAGCTATGACGTCGTACGACTTCGATTGCCTGGTGTTCATTGGTCGTTTTCAGCCACCCCACCTGGGACATTTGGCCATTATTCGTGAGGCTCTCAAACAAGCGCGACAAGTCATCGTCATGGTCGGCTCCTCCTGGCAAGCACGCTCATTGCGCAACCCCTGGCATTTCGATGAGCGTCAGGCGATGATTCGATCAGGGTTTGACGATGCAGACAATCAGCGGCTTGAAATTACGCCCCTGCTGGATGCGCTGTATAACGACGATGTCTGGGTGAGAGACGTACAGCGAAAAGTACGCGACTTAGCCGCCCCGACCAATGCACGGCTACCGCGTATTGGGCTGATTGGCGCAAGCCGTGGACAATCTAGCTACTATTTATCGCTTTTCCCCCAGTGGGAATCGGTCAGCGTGCCCTTGGTCGAGGGGATTTCAGCCAGCCAAATCCGAGAGCGATTGTTTCGCTCCCCTGGCGCTACCGATGACTACTTGAGCACCGGTGCCTACCACGACCTGCCCCCCGGCGTCGTAAAGAGCGTTGGCGATTTTTGTAAAGGCACTGCCTACCATCGGCTTTTAGAAGAGCAGCAGCTCTTAGATCAGTATCGACAAGCCTGGGCACAAGCCCCCTACCCGCCCATCTTTGTCACGGTGAACGCCGTGGTCGTCCAGTCGGGTCATGTACTACTGGTCAAGCGCACAGCAGCGCCCGGCAAGGGGTTGTTTGCTCTCCCAGGTGGGTTCATCAATCCCCATGAGCGCCTGCTAGACGCTTGCCTAAGAGAGCTGCGGGAACGACTGCGTCTGAAAGTTCCAGAGCCGGTATTGAAAGGCTCCCTGAAGGGCCAGCGCTTGTTCGATGAACCGCACCGAAGCTGGCGAGGCCGTACACTGGCCGAAGCGTTCTATTTTGCCCTGCGGCCCGATCAACAGTTGCCTCGCCTGAAACCCGTCAAGGGCGGCGACCATGCGCGCTGGGTTGCGCTGGCCGACCTAGAACCAGAAAGTTTGTTCGAAGATCACTTCTTCATTATTCAAAACTTTCTCGGACTACCGGCCGATTTCGGCTCTCTTTAGGGCTGCGCTCAGGCTTGCAAAAAGTCTCGCGGCAGTTTCATCATCTGCCTCCACAGCCTCTCTACCCCTGGTTTATGAACCAGCGAACAGCGATAGAGGCGAATTTCCAGTGGAATGTCCCAACTCTCATCGCCTGCCCGCACGAGTCTGCCCGTCTTTAGCTCCTCGCGAATGCAGAAGTCCGGAATCCACGCAACGCCCACGCCCTGCAGCACCATGCCTTTCAAACCTTCGGCCATCGCCGTTTCATAGACGGTTCTCAGCTTCATACGGAGCGGATCGTTTTTTAGCAGCATCCTTACACTGCGGCCTAGGAAGGCGCCTTGGGTGTAGGCGAGATAAGGTATCGAGCTATCACGCTGTAGAGAGAACTGTGGTTGGCCATGCTCGTCGGGTAGCGAGACCGGCAACATTTTGACTTTGCCGATGGAAAACGAAGGAAACACTTCTGCATCCAACTGCATGGTGGCGAAGGGATCGTAGTACGCCAGCATCAGATCGCAGTTACCCTCGCGGAGTACATGAATGGCCTCGCCGACGTTCATGGCGACCAAGCGCGTCGGCAACTCCCCCAGACCTTTTTGCAGTCTAGAGATCCACGGGGGATAGAAACTCAGCGCGAGCGAGTGCGCCGCGACGATATCCAGCGCTTCATTGGCAATCGACAAACCGCGCAAGTGGCTGAGTGACTCGTTCAGTTGCTCGACTAAGTTGCGGGCAGTCACTAAAAAAAGCTGCCCTTCTGAGGTCAACCCAATAGGGGTAGTGGATCGGTCGACCAGGGTGACGCCAACGGCCTGCTCCAAGGCCCGAATACGCCGACTGAAAGCGGGCTGGGTGACATGGCGCTGGCGAGCAGAGGCAGAAAAACTTCGTGTGTTAGCAAGAGCAACGAAGTCTTCAAGCCATTTTGTTTCTAGATTCACCCATGACTCCTATTGTTTGAACGCCTGGGGTTAGGTTATTTGGCTGGGAGAGACGTTTACTGTACGGGTGCCATTAAATAAGCAGCACGGGACACGACCTTTTTCCACATAGGGCGCTGGCTGACTTCATCGAGGGTCACTCGCCGACATTGCGCAAAATCGTTTTCCAGCATGGTGGCTACGTCGCGGGCAAAGTCTGCGCTGGGAATGAAGGCCGTGATTTCAAAGTTCAGTCGAAACGATCGGTTATCCAGGTTCACTGTGCCCACCGTGGCAGACGAGTTATCGATGAGCATGACTTTTTGGTGTAAAAAGCCAGGTTGATAACGGTATATTTTAACGCCTGCTTTGAGCATGTCCGGCAAAAAGGAGAACGCCGAGAGAAACACCAGCAAATGATCAGGCCGCTCAGGAATCATGACGCGTACATCGACACCGCGCATGGCGGCTAACCGCAGAGAGTCCTGCACTCCCTGATCAGGTACGAAATAAGGGCTGGTGACCCAAAAGCGCTGGTTAGCACTATGGATCAATTGCTGGACGAGCAAACCTGCGGTGTCCTGCTTATCGGCAGGTCCGGAGGGAACAATGACCACCTGCTGATTTTGCTGTGGATGGCTTTCAGCATGCCAGTTCAGCGTGATTACGTCCCCCGTAGCCCAGTGCCAATCCTCCCAAAAGGCTTCTTGCAGCCCTAAGACGCAGGGGCCTTGAACGTATAGATGGGTATCTCGCCAAGGACCATGCTTGGCACTTTTGCCAAGGTACTCATTACCGACGTTAAGGCCGCCAACCCACCCCTGCTTACCGTCCACCACCGCAATTTTGCGATGATTCCGGAAATTGAGCTGGAAGCGGTGTTTGAGTCCGCGTGACGAGCGGAACGGGGTTACTTCGACACCACGCTCACTCAGCTCGTTCAAATAGCCGTCATTGAGTTTGCGACTACCAATTTCGTCATAAAGAAAGTAGACGCGCACGCCACGCTCGACGGCCGCGATCAAATATCGATGAAGCTGCCTACCTAGCTCGTCGTCACGTACGATGAAAAACTGAATGAGCAGATAATCCTGCGCTTGCTCGATACCGGCGAACAAACTGTCGAAAGTCGCCTGGCCATTGACCAGCAGCTCGGAGCTATTGCCTTTCGTCAGCGGCATCATGGCTAACTGCTCGACGGCTTGAATATCGGTGTTCTCCGAATAGGCCACGTGAGGTTTCACGTTATGGCGATAGCGGACGAGCACCCGACGCAGCACTGAGTCTCTAGCGCCTCTAGCGGTGACGTAGCCATAAAAACGCGGCCGACCGAAGAGCCAGTACGCAGGCACTGCCGCATAAGGAAAGGTCAGCAGGGAAATGATCCAGGCTACCGCTCCTTGCGACGTTCGACTCGACATCAATGCCATCACGGCCGAGATCAATCCCAGCACGTGAATCAACATAATCCCTGTCCCTAACAACCAAGAGGTCATTCGCTATTCCTCGCCCACCCTTCGGAGTGACTTCTTATGTCTCATACACAGGAGCCCCGCTAGAACGGGGCTCCTGTCGTCATACCACGCCTATTTCACCAGCGTATCACGCTTTTTCGGCAATGATTTCTTTCCACTTGGCCGGGCCGGTTTGGTGAACCGACGTGCCTTGGCTATCGACTGCAACGGTGACGGGCATGTCTTCCACTTCGAATTCGTAGATGGCTTCCATCCCGAGATCCTCGAACCCTACGACTCGCGACTTCTTGATGGCCTGAGCAACCAGGTAAGCCGAGCCACCTACCGCCATGAGATACACGGCTTGATTATCACGAATCGCTTCGATGGCGGCTTGGCCACGCTCAGCTTTACCGACCATACCCAATAGTCCCGTCTCTTCCAACATCGTACGGGTGAACTTGTCCATGCGGGTCGCTGTCGTGGGCCCCGCCGGACCTACCACTTCGTTGCCAACCGGATCGACCGGACCCACGTAATAAATGAATCGCCCTTTCATGTCGACCGGCAACGGCTCCCCTTTGGCGATCATATCCACCATGCGTTTGTGGGCAGCATCGCGTCCGGTCAGCAGTTTGCCGTTTAGCAACAGGGTATCGCCTGGCTGCCAGGTTTTCACCTCTTCCGGCGTGACGGTATCCAAGTGGACACGCTTGACGTTATCACCCGTTTCCCGGGTGATTTCTGGCCAATCTTCCAGCTTCGGCGCTGGCAGGGCCACAGGGCCCGACCCATCCAGCGTAAAATGCGCGTGGCGGGTAGCAGCACAGTTAGGAATGATCGCAACGGGTTTGTTCGCTGCATGCGTCGGATAATCTTTGACTTTGATATCCAGCACGGTGGTCAAGCCGCCCAGCCCCTGTGCGCCAATGCCGCTTTTGTTGACCTTGTCGAACAGCTCGAGACGCAGCTCTTCGGCACGGTTACTGGCACCACGGGCTTGCAGTTCCTGAATATCGATGGGATCGAGCAGTGCTTCTTTGGCAATCTCCATTGCCTTTTCAGCGGTACCGCCAATACCAATCCCCAGCATGCCCGGTGGGCACCAGCCCGCGCCCATTTTGGGGAGCTGTTCCATCACCCAATCGACCACGCTATCGGAGGGGTTGAGCATGGCGAACTTCGATTTTGCTTCGCTACCGCCTCCCTTCGCTGCCACATGGATATCGACTTTATCGCCCGGCACGATTTTATGGTGGATGATGGCGGGTGTGTTGTCTTTGGTGTTCTGACGTTTGCCGTCAGGATCGGCCAGAACCGAGGCCCGCAATACGTTATCCGGCAACTGATACGCACGACGCACGCCTTCGTTGACCATGTCGTCGAGGCTCATTTCGGCGTCCCACGTGACGTTCATACCCACATGCACGAAGACCGTCACGATGCCGGTGTCTTGGCAAATCGGGCGGTGCCCCGTAGCGCACATGCGCGAATTGATCAAAATCTGCGCAATGGCGTCTTTGGCTGCCGGGTTCTCTTCCCGCTCGTAGGCCGCAGCCATGGCGTCAATGAAATCTTTGGGATGGTAGTAAGAGATGTACTGCAGAGCATCGGCAACGCTTTGAATCACGTCGTCCTGGCGAATCACGGTCATGGATTAACAGCTCCTCGGTTAACGTCTAGGCTGCAGCCTTAACGGCCGTCTAAGTGTGCGGGAAGTATACCGTATCGAGGCCCAAGGCGGCAGCCAATCCAGTGGCCTACCCGCTTGGTTCGTTTAACTCTTTGGTTGGAACATCGCGTAAAACAGACAAGATAACGGTATAAACTTTATAACGAAGGAGATTGCTGACACCGAGGGCACCAATAGAGTCGGCGGGACCCTACCGTCATGCGCTCGATCACACTGCCACAGCGATGGCACGATAATCCAGCGCGCTCGAACACGCTGAACCGCCATTGGCGGCGAGGCTCACCAGAGGCAATGGCTTGTTCGATCCACGCGTCCTGATTGGTGACGCCTGCTGTCCGGTAAGCCTTACGGGTAATATCGATGATATGGGAGGACAACACCGATAGCTGCTCACTCGTGAGGTCACTCGGACGCTGCTTGGGATGCAACTGGGAAAAGAACAGAATTTCAGAACGCAAATAGTTACCTAGGCCGGCAACCAGCCCTTGGTCGAGCAGCAGTGCCCCTAGACTCCTGCGCCTAAACGCCGGTAATAAAAGACGTTGCTGTACGTCGGCAGCACTGACCTGCTGGCTCAGCAAGTCAGGTCCTAAACGGGATAAAAACGGATGATGCGCCAGCCTCTCCTCTTCCCACAGCGACACATCAGACGCGCTGTACAGACTGGCGGCACGCCCATCTGCTACCAAACGAACCCGTAAGGAGCGCGACGTGTTAGGAGGCTTGTCGGCGGCGTGCAGCTTCCACACGCCGTAAAGCTGGTTATGGGAATAAAGCACCCGATGATCCGTAAAACGAATCAGCATGGCCTTGCCCCACGTATCCACCGCCGAGACGTTGACACCGATCAGCGAGCTGGCTTGGCTAGCAAGCTCGGGAAAGGCAAACCAGACATCCTCGAGAATTTTTCCACCAATCTGCTTTTCAATGCGATCCGCCGCTCGGCGGATCTCAGGACCTTCAGGCATCGGTTATCCTAGCGCCAGCTGTTTTTCTTTCATTTGATGAAGCTGGTCACGTAACCGTGCGGCTTCTTCAAATTCCAGGTTTTGCGCCGCTTCGAACATGGCATCTTCGAGTTTGCTGATGGCAGCCAGAAGATCCTGCTGGCCCATGGACGCCACATCGTATCCGCCCTCTGGCTCGGCCACTTTTCGCTCACTTCCCTTACGGCGATTGCCTTTCTTACCCGGCGTTTGGGCCGCTTCGAGAATGTCCGCCACGGAGCGTGTGACCGTCGTGGGCGTAATACCATGCTTTTCGTTATGCGCCATCTGTTTGGCACGACGGCGCTCGGTCTCGTCGATTGCTTTGCGCATGGAATCGGTGATTCGATCACCGTATAGAATCGCCTTACCGTTGGCATTACGCGCGGCACGGCCAATGGTTTGGATCAGCGAGCGTTCGGCGCGCAGGAACCCTTCTTTGTCTGCATCCAAAATGGCAACCAGCGACACCTCGGGAATATCCAATCCTTCCCGCAACAGGTTGATTCCCACCAGCACATCGAACTTACCCAGCCGCAGGTCTCGGATGATCTCGACGCGCTCGACCGTATCGATATCGGAGTGCAGGTAGCGCACTCGGATATCATGCTCATCGAGGTAGTCGGTCAGATCTTCTGCCATCCGCTTGGTCAGGGTCGTCACCAGCACCCGTTCACCCACCGCCGTGCGCAACCCAATCTCTGACAATAGATCGTCTACCTGCGAACTGGCCGGTCGTACTTCGATCTGCGGATCCAAGAGCCCCGTTGGCCGCACCACCTGCTCGACGATTTGGCCAGCGTGCTCGGCCTCGTAAGGTCCTGGCGTCGCAGACACGAAAATCGTTTGAGGTGAGATCGCTTCCCACTCCTCGAACTTCATCGGGCGGTTATCCAATGCGGACGGCAAACGAAACCCATACTCTACTAGCGTCTCTTTGCGCGAACGGTCGCCTTTGTACATCCCACCTACTTGGGGCACGCTCACGTGTGACTCGTCGATGAACAGCAGCGCATCATCCGGCAGGTAGTCGAAAAACGTGGGCGGCGGCTCGCCAGGAGCACGGCCAGAGAGATAGCGCGAGTAGTTTTCGATACCGTTGCAGTACCCCAACTCGAGCATCATTTCGATATCGTAAAGCGTCCGCTGCTCGAGCCGCTGAGCCTCTACCAACCGCTCGTGCTTACGCAGCCACTCCAAGCGCTCTTTGAGCTCTGCTTTGATGGCATCGATGGCTTCTAAAATGGTGTCACGGGGGGTCACGTAGTGAGACTTCGGGTAAATCGTCATGCGCGGTACTTGCCCACGTACGTCGCCGGTCAGCGGGTCGAACAAGCGAATGGAGTCGATTTCGTCGTCGAACAGCTCGACGCGCACCGCCTCTTCATCCGAATCCGCAGGAAAAATATCAATGACGTCGCCCCGCACGCGATAAGTCCCGCGACGGAAGTCCATATCATTACGGGTATACTGAAGCTCGGCCAACCGGCGCAGAAACGCGCGCTGGTCGATCATTTCTCCACGTGTGAAGTGAAGACGCATCTTGAGGTATTGGTCAGGGTCACCCAAACCATAGATCGCCGATACAGAGACGACGATCAGCGCATCACGGCGTTCCAAGAGCGCTTTGGTGGCGGAAAGACGCATCTGCTCGATATGGTCATTGATCGAGGCATCTTTCTCGATGAACGTATCCGACGAGGGAACGTAGGCCTCAGGCTGGTAGTAGTCGTAATAGGAAACGAAGTACTCGACCGCGTTATCCGGAAAGAACGATTTGAATTCACCATACAGCTGCGCCGCCAGGGTTTTGTTGGGCGCCATGACGATGGTAGGCCGTTGCAGTTGCTGTACCACGTTGGCCATGGTGAAGGTTTTACCCGAACCAGTGACCCCAAGCAGCGTCTGATGGGCAAGACCTGATTCCAAACCGCTGATCAACCCGCGAATGGCTGCAGGCTGGTCGCCCGCAGGCTGAAATTTTGACTGCAGACGAAATTCCTTGCTCATCGTTGCTCCTATTGGCAGGTGGACCTACACGGTATGGGTGGCTATCTCGATCGTAGCCTGAGTCATCAGGCGTTGGATCGGGCAGCGATGGCTGATCTCTTCCAGCTTAGCGCGCTGCTCTGGATCGCTGATGCCATGAAGCTCTAACGTCACGTCCAGCTTGTAGAGGCCTTGGCGTTCGCCGCTGTCATCGCGCTGCACTTTGACGGTGATTCCTTCCAACGGCCACTGCTTGCGCTTGGCGTACATTTGGACCGTGATCGCCTTGCAGGTTCCCAGCGCAATATCAAAATAGTCATGGGGGTCTGGAGCGCTTTCGTCTCCTCCTACCACCGTGGGTACATCCGCGAAGAGGTCATCCATGCCGTTGACCTCGACGCGCTGACGAAAGGCGCTATTTCGTTCACTGATCACCACGATAGGCGGATGCATTTACGATACCTTGATGCGCAGGTTAAGTTTTTCAATGGCCTTGATCAGGACGTCACGTTTCGCGCGCCCCTCCACTTCCGCGCCGTAGCGACCTACTTCAGCACTATCGACGCCATCCAGCATCATTAGGGCGGTAGTGATTTTGTTGACTTGTTCGGCGGTGGTAACACCCTGAAAACTCAATGATTGAACTGCCATGGACCATCCTTACGAAGAAAAGGGTTTGCCTACATAGCGTCGCGGCAACCGACAACGACCATTACCTATGCAAACCTGATACAAAATGAAGAGTCTAGCATGCTGTCAAGCCCTTGCAATCCAACGAGTCTGCCCGCACTTTTACTGAACGAATGAATGAGCTGTTTTACTGGCCACTCTCATCGACGACTCTTATCTACGATGCTTACCCACAATGCTCAGGAGCGACCATGACCATGGAGAAGACGCCGCCCTCCAGCGCCGTACGTTTGAATCAGTATGCTGCGCTGGATATCAAAGGGGCCGATGCGGAGACATTCTTGCAAGGTCAAACCAGTGCGCAAGTGGGATTGGCGAACGGTACGTTTGCGCCACTCACCTGTTTTTGTACTCCCAAAGGCCGCATGTTGGCCAATGGACAGCTATATCGGCTCGCGACGGATCATTTTCGACTGGTTCTTGATGCCTCGCTGGCCAACGATCTGGTTCAACATCTGAAAAAATTCGCCGCTTTCTACAAAGCAGAATTAACAGTCGCTGAACACGTCGTTTTCGCAGGCGCCAACGAGCCATCCGACGACCTGGCCCATCATCTGAACGTGACGCTGCCCGAGCAGCCATACACCCACGCCACTAGCGCGTCAGGCACGGCCTTACGCCTCCCTGGGTCTCCCCGTTGGCTATTCATGTTCGAAGACGAGCCTCAAGACGTGGTGATAGACAGCGAGGCATTGCTCAACGCCTGGAAGCTGGCAGATATTCGTAGCGGACTAGCTTGGCTCACGGCCGCCCAGCAGGATCAGTTCCTGCCCCAAATGCTGAATTGGGAAGCCCTGGGCGGAATTAGTTTCAAAAAAGGGTGCTACACCGGCCAAGAGGTCGTAGCTCGCGCCCATTTCCGCGGGCAAGTCAAGAAGCGCCTCGTCCATGCCCGCGCCAACACCGCCTCATTGCCTGAGCTGGGTGCCTCACTGGTGGACGAGAGCGGTAAATCGTTAGGCGAAGTCGTCAGCAGCGCATCCAGCGACGATCAGCACATCGAGCTTCTGGCCGTGATGAACACCAAGGTGATGGAAGAAGCACTGAACGTATATTGGCAGGAAACGCCTCTTACCCTGCAGACGCTTCCTTATCCTATCGAGCGCTTGGACCCAGAGCAGTTAGCCGCTCAGCTTGCTCAGGAGTGATCGTTTAGCCCAAATACCCGGGCGGCGTTGTCACGGCTCGATGCCGCCACGGTCGATAAGCACTGCCCTCTCAGTTCGGCCACTACCTTGGCCACTTGCGCCACGCGTGAAGGTTCGTTGCGCTGTCCTTGATAGCCACATAGCGGCATATCGGGGCTGTCGGTTTCCAGCACGAACCCATCATCAGGCAAGGCTGCTACTACACGGCGCAACTTCTGAGCGCGCTCATAGGTCACCGCACCACCTAGTCCCAATATATAGCCCGCATCCAAAAACTTGGCGGCCTGTGCGTAAGAGCCAGCAAAGGCATGAACGAGTCCCGCTCGAGGTAACGCTTGCTGGCGTAACCGCTGGCTGACTTTGTCGTTGGCTTTGACGCAGTGAACCACAACGGGCAAACGACAGCGCTTGGCGATGGAGAGCTGGGCATCGAAATAGTGCCACTGAGCGTCAAGACTGTCCGTGAAACGACCATCGATACCGCATTCACCAATCGCCACCGGGCGGGTCTGAGGTGCGTCATAGAGCCGCTGATTGACCAGCGTTTCGAGAGCCGTCAAGTCATCCAAGTGATGCTGCTCAGTGAAATAGGGGTGAAGCCCTAGACAGATACGGACCTCGTCGCGCTCGCCAAGCGCCAGCACATGCGGCCAACGCTTGCGTACCGTCGCTGGCACGATGAAACGGGAGACGCCCACCGCCTTGGCTGCATCGATGACGGCGTCACGATCCGTTTCGAATGCCACGGCGTCTAGATGGCAGTGGGCGTCTATCAGCATCTAATCCCCCTTGCGGGTATTAATGCTCGCGCGTTGGCTGGAAGCGAATGTCTGGCCAACGCTCTTGGGTCATTTGCAGGTTGACCCGCGTCGGCGCGATGTAGGTCAAGTAGCCACCACCATCGATAGCCAGGTTGGCACTTGCCTTCCGCTTGAACTCTTCGAGCATTTTTGCATCGTCGCAGTACACCCAGCGGGCAGTTTGCACGTTGACGCCTTCATAGAGGCAGTCGACTTTATACTCTTCCTTCAAACGGTGAGCGACTACGTCAAACTGCAGTGTACCTACGGCCCCCAAAATCAGGTCGTTGTTATCCATCGGCATGAAGACCTGCGTGGCACCCTCCTCCGAAAGCTGCTGCAGGCCTTTTTGCAGCGCTTTCATTTTGAGCGGATCTTTCAAGCGCACTCGTTTGAAGAGTTCAGGGGCAAAGTGAGGAATGCCGGTAAAGCGCATATCTTCACCCACGGTAAACGTATCGCCAATCTGAATCGTGCCATGGTTATGCAGGCCGATGATATCACCCGGCCAAGCCTCCTCCACTTGTGAGCGGTCCGAGGCCATGAACGTCAGGGCATCGGCAATCTTGACGTCTTTGCCGATGCGTACGTGGCGCATTTTCATGTTCTTTTCGTACTTGCCCGAACAGACACGTAGAAAAGCGATTCGGTCCCGGTGATTCGGATCCATGTTCGCCTGGATCTTGAAAACGAAACCGGTAAAGCGCTCATCCTTCGCAGTGACTTCACGGGTATCGGTCTCACGAGGCTGCGGGGCGGGCGCATGCTCGACGAAGCCATCCAGCATTTCACGCACGCCGAAGTTACCCATCGCAGTCCCAAAATAGACTGGCGTCAGCTCGCCACGGCGATAGGCCTCTAGGTCGAATTCATGAGACGCGCCGCGCACCAGGTCGACCTCCATACGAAGCTCTTCCGCCTGCTCCTCGCCCAGGATGGCATCCACTTCCGGGTTATCCAGCCCCTCGATGCGCTTGTCATCCGGTATCCGGCTGCCTTGACCTTGGGTATATAGATGGATCACGTCGTTGTAGAGGTGATACACCCCTTTGAAGTGGCGCCCCATCCCGATTGGCCAGGTCATCGGTGCGCACTGGATATTGAGCACCGTCTCGACTTCATCCATGACTTCGATCGGATCGCGGATGTCGCGATCCATCTTGTTGATGAACGTCAGAATGGGCGTGGTACGTAAACGACACACTTCCATTAGCTTGATGGTGCGATCTTCGACGCCTTTTGCGCCATCGATGACCATCAGCGCAGAATCCACGGCCGTCAGGGTGCGATACGTATCCTCGGAGAAGTCCTCGTGACCTGGCGTATCCAGCAGGTTGACGATCCGACCGCCGTAGGGGAACTGCATGACGGAGGTTGTGACCGAGATGCCCCGCTCCTGCTCCATCTTCATCCAGTCAGACGTAGCATGGCGATCATTACGTTTGCTTTTCACCGACCCCGCCAACTGGATGGCATTTCCGAACAACAGCATCTTTTCCGTGATCGTGGTCTTACCGGCGTCAGGGTGCGAAATAATCGCAAAAGTACGGCGCAGCTCGGCTTCGCGCGCTATTTGGGCGTCAGACATGGAGTTCTCTAAGATGGTACAACGTGGTGACTTAAAACGTAGCGCCAAACCCTCGGCGTCGTATGCCTATGGTAACGCAACTCGGCTGCGACGGCATACCACCGCGTGCATGCCGCTGCGTTGTCAGGCCAGTGCTACGCAATCATCCATTGGCTTATTCCGCGCATAAAAAAACGCCGACAGTGTCGGCGTTTGAGGGCGACTCAATACAAGCCAAGAACGAGCCTCAGGCGTAGGTGTTGACCTGCGTGCCGACGCTGCCCTCTTGTGCCAGGCTTGGCTGAGCGCCGGTGTCAGCAGATGCCAATACTTCGGTGATTTGCTCGGCTTGAACGTCCAGCGCTTCGCGGAACATTTGCATCTGCGCTTGCTCAGCGGTTTGCGCCTGATTCATATACAGCGCCGTACTGACTGCATTGCTTGCAGCTACATCCATACTGCACCTCAGTCTATTGAATGACACTCTTAGCGTAGCAAACCCACACCACTGGGGCCACGTTTGTCGCTTGTCATTGTGTTACGAAATGAGACAAGCCGTTTAAAATCGATCTGCACGGAACGGCGTCATGTCGATGGCGGTTGGCTTCTGTTCCATCATGTCGGCAAGCAGCTGACCGGTCGCAGGGCCTAGTGTAAAGCCCTGGTGACCGTGGCCGAACGCGAGCCAGAGGCCGGGATGACGCGGCGCTGGGCCAATCACCGGCTTCATGTCTGGCAAACACGGGCGTGCGCCTTTCCAGGCGGCACTGTCCTTGCGCTCACCTAATGGAAAAATCGTCCGCGCAACGTTTTCAGCGGCACCCAGCTGCTCTTCATCGGCCGGCGATTCTAAGCGATCCAATTCAGCCCCGGTGGTCAGCCGTACGCCTGCATTCATGGGTGCCAGCAAATAGCCAATCTCGGCATCCATCAGCCAATAATTCAATGTCGCCCCTGGCTGGGTCGCGTAGTGCATGTGATAGCCGCGCTTCACAAACGTCGGGAAGTGATAACCCAGCGGCTTCATCCATTGCCCCGCCCAAGGCCCGAGCGCCATGACCACTTCATCGGCTTCGAACGTCGATTCCTGGGTCGTCACGCGCCAGCGCTCATCGATTTGAGTGACGCCCGTAATATCCGCCTGCACTAAGTTTCCGCCCATGGCCTCAAAAGAGGCGGCATAGGCGGCCACCAATCCACCCGGATCGGCGACCGTCCATGGGTCGAGCCAATGAATAGCACCAATGATCTTATCGCCCAGTTGGGGCTCCTTTTCACTCAACGCAGCGCGATCGAGCACGCTGAATTCGACGCCATAAAGCTCGCGCGCTTCCTCGGCCTCCTTGACGCGTTTGGCAAGCTTATCCTGGGTACGATAGATCTCCAGCCAACCCTCTTTGCGCACCAAATGCTCTGCCCCCGATGCTTCGATCATGGGTCCATGCGCCTCTAAACAGAGCTGAATCAACGAGGCGTACTCAGGCACGATTTTTTTATACAGCCGTGATGAGGAGTGGTGCCAATAGCTCAATAGCGGTGACGCCGCATTGACCATTCCAGCGGGACGATAACGGATATCGACACGGCGGTTTGGCAGTACGCTCAAGATAGTCTTCATATCACGAGGAAAGGGGTAAGGCCTCACCGCTTCACGCTGAATGATACCGGCGTTGCCAAACGAGGTTTCTCGTCCAGGCTGACGACGGTCCACCAGCGTTACTTGATAGCCACGTTTTTGTAGCTGCCAAGCAACACTGACACCCACCATACCTGCCCCCAACACCACCGTTTGACGCGCCATTTTGATGCACTCCTATCGCTCTAAAAATCAATTCGCCTCATGCCGCCAGCAGCACGGATAACGTATTGAAAAATATCACCAATCAAAGCGCTTTTGCATAGTCACAAACACTGTTTTAACTCATTTTTTTAGTTTTTTATCTCGCATAAAGCGTAATAAAGGATGACTTTGCTAGCCACGGCATAACATTTGCTTAATGATCATTAGGCCCGTTTTGTTAGATCCAACGTTTCGCTGCGCAGCAGGCCGAACGCTGCATTTACAGGCAGCATCTCGCGATTCCCTGCACCAATTAAGTGCCTGCATTGCACCCAATCAACACAAGGAACACACCCATGATCGATAGCTTTGACACCACTCTGATCGACACGCTTTGGGTGCTTTGGGCGGCCGCGTTGGTATTCGTGATGCAAGCCGGGTTTCTCTGCCTGGAGGCAGGCACCACACGAACGAAAAACGCCATCAACGTCGCTATGAAAAACCTAGCGGATTTTGCCATTGCCGTCAGCGTTTTCTGGCTAGCCGGCTTTGGCATGATGTTTGGCGCCTCTCAAGCGGGATGGTTGGGCAGCTCGCTGTTTGGTTGGCAGCTCGAATCGACCGACACCTGGCTAATGACCGTTTTCATCTTCCAAGCGATGTTTTGTGCCACCGCCGCGACCATCGTGGCCGGCGCCGTCGCTGAACGAATGCCGTTCCTCGGCTATTTATGGACCGCGTTTTGGATTGCGCTCTTGATTTACCCCGTTTTTGGCCACTGGGCCTGGGGCGGCTTGTTAGGAGGCGCGCCGGGATGGCTGGCGTCGCTTGGATTCATCGATTTTGCCGGTGCGACCGTGGTTCACAGCGTTGGCGG
Organism: Halomonas meridiana; assembly: GCF_009846525.1. Taxonomy (NCBI): domain Bacteria; kingdom Pseudomonadati; phylum Pseudomonadota; class Gammaproteobacteria; order Oceanospirillales; family Halomonadaceae; genus Vreelandella; species Vreelandella aquamarina. The sequence continues at coordinate 2,000,014 of NZ_CP024621.1, forward strand.
CTGGGTGGCACTCGCGGCGGTACTGGTCATCGGCCCCCGCCGGGGACGTTTTCAAGTCGATAAGCCACCCACTGCATTTCCAGCAGGTAATTTGCCACTGGCAATGCTTGGGGCGCTGTTCATGGTACTTGGCTGGTTTGGCTTCAATGGTGGAAGCACGCTCGCTCTGGATGGCTCGGTGCCTGGAATTATTGCCAATACCGTGCTGGGCGCCGTGGGGGGCATTTTATCGGCCATGCTAGTGGGCTGGCGGGTTCGGCGCTATGCCGATGTGATGTACGCTATCAATGGCGCCATTGCTGGCTTGGTGGCAGTCACGGCAGGTGCCCATGTGCTCTCATTGACCACGGCATTTCTCATGGGCGGCGTGAGCGGTGTGCTCATGGTGCTGGCCAACGAATGGCTGTTGAAGAAGCAGATCGATGACGCGGTGGGCGCGATTCCTGCGCATTTGGTCAGCGGCATCTGGGGCACGCTTGCCCTACCATGGCTGGCTGACCTCTCTCTCCTCGATCACCCCCTCGGTCGCGCCGATCAGTTCGGTATTCAGCTATTGGGTGTGGCGGCCTGCGGTGTGTGGAGTTTTGGGATTGCATGGCTGCTGTTTAGCATCACTCGCCGCTTCCTGCCTTTGCGTGTCTCGAAAAACGCGGAAAAAATGGGGCTCAACCTTGCAGAGCATGGCGCCAAAAACGAGCTGCATCAGCTGCTCGAGCACATGCGTCAACATGAACGGCAGGGGGACATGCACCAGCGCATCGAGGCAGACCCGTTCACCGAGGTAGGTGAAATCGCCGCTAGTTATAATCGCGTCTCGGCAGCGCTGGAACGTGCAGTCGGACACACCCAGGTCATGCTGCGTAACCTTCGTGATGGCGTCGTTACCTGGCAAGCCGACGGCACGCTGACGGGACTGAACCCAGGCGCAGAAGCACTGTTTGGCGTGGAGGCGAAGCAGTGGGTCGGGCGTCCTGTCAACACGCTACTGCCCAATAAGCTGCTCACGCCTGGCGCAAAGCATGAAATCAAACTGCGTCTGCATGACCAGCAAGTCCGCTATTTAGAGATCCAAGTAAGTGAAGGCGCTGCGGGCTCTGTTTCTGAGTGCTCGGGCATGGTCCGGGACATCACCGAGCGTAAACAGCTTCAAGAACAGTTGAACCGGGAGCGAGATTTGGCACGCACCACGCTAGCGTCTATAGGCGATGGTGTCATCACGTGCGATGCCAGCGGCAGTGTGACTTTTCTTAATGCCGAGGCAGAACGGCTCACGGGGTGGACACTTGCTGACGCCACCAACAAACCGATTCAGACAATCTACTCACTTCGTGATGAGCTAAGCGACGAGCCCATCAGCAATCCGGCGCGGCAGGTACTCACCCAGCATCGGGCCGTGCACTTCAGTGAACACTGCCAGCTGCTGCACCGCAACGGCAAACGTTTTCCCATACAGCATAGCGCCGCGCCCATTCGTTCTCGAGGCGGCATCACGCTGGGCGCAGTAGTGGTGTTTCAAGACGTCAGTGTGACACGGCAACTCTCGGAGCAGCTCAATTATCAAGCAACCCACGACAACCTCACGGGGCTAATGAACCGGCGAGCCTTTGAGGCACTGCTGACCAAATTGCTCGCCCAGGAAGAGGAGTACCATCATGTGCTCTGCTACTTGGACCTGGACCAATTCAAGATCGTCAACGACACCTGCGGCCATTTGGCAGGCGATGAACTACTTCGTCAGGTCTCCATGAAGCTGAAAGCCCACGTGCGCCACAGTGATACCGTGGCTCGATTGGGCGGGGATGAATTTGCCCTGGTGTTGCCCCACTGCCCACTGGACAAAGCCAAGATCATTGGTGAGGCGGTTCGCCGAGATATCGAGCACTTTCGCTTTGCATGGCAAGGACATACCTTCGGTATTGGCGTGAGCATCGGCTTGGTCACGATCACCTCGGAAAATCCCATGCGCTTGTCGGACACGCTGCACGCAGCAGACGCCGCCTGCTATACCGCCAAAGAGGCGGGCCGAAACCGCCTTCACTGCTATCAACCCGACGACCATGCACTATTAGAGCGCCATGGCGAACTGCAGTGGGTTCAACGTCTGCAAAATGCCCTGGATAACGACACGTTTCGGCTATTCGCACAACCCATCAGCGCGGTATGCGGCCAAGGCCCAGGTTATCGAGAGATTCTGCTACGCCTGGAGGAAAGCGGTACTCTCATTGCTCCCGGCAGTTTCCTGCCGGCGGCAGAGCGCTACCATTTCATGCCGCGTATCGATCGCTGGGTGATTCGCAATACGCTTGCCTGGCTCGGCGATCGTCATCGCTGCGCAGATGGCCAAAGCGTGGGCCACTGGGGAATCAACGTATCGGGAGACTCTCTATCGGACAGCGATTTTTGCCAAGAGCTGATTCAGCAAGTGCGCCGGGCCAATCTTCCTGAAGGCACGCTGTGTTTTGAGATCACCGAAAGCGCTGCGATTGCGCAGCTCTCGAAAGTAAGCGAATTAATTCAGTCACTGAAATCGTTGGGCTGCCGTTTTGCCCTCGATGACTTCGGCACCGGGCTATCATCGTTTAGCTACTTGAAGCAGCTTTCCGTCGACTATCTCAAAATCGATGGCAACTTCATTCGTAACATTCACCATGATCCCATCGACCGCGCGATGGTAGAAGCGATTCATGCCGTCGGCAAAGCCCTGCATATCGATACGGTCGCCGAATACGTCGAGAATCCATCGACGTTAGACATGTTGCATTCGCTGGGGATCGATTATGCGCAGGGATACTTATTGGGAAAACCAGAGCCCATCACCGCTGCCGCCAATGGACGTATTAAAGTCATGCCGCGATAAGAAAACGGGGTAAGAGATAATAAGAAAATAAAACAACTTAGGGAGGGATTAAACAAAAAAAGAATAAAAGAAAAGTCAGGTTAATGGGGTGGATGATGGGGATCGAACCCACGACCACCGGAGCCACAATCCGGGGCTCTACCACTGAGCTACATCCACCACAACCTGTAAACCGTTCGCTAATTGCCAATGGGGTGGATGATGGGGATCGAACCCACGACCACCGGAGCCACAATCCGGGGCTCTACCACTGAGCTACATCCACCACTGACAAAAGCAAGCTTGAAAATATCCAACTGGAAACAAACACAGAGAAGTATTTGATTGGCACGCCCAGCAGGACTCGAACCCGCAACCTACGGCTTAGAAGGCCGTTGCTCTATCCGGTTGAGCTATGGGCGCACATGATGTATCCAGAGAATACGGATGAGCACTTGACCACAACCAAAGTTTGGAGAAGCAGATTAACACCTTCCGTGCTAGGTACATGGTCGGGATGGAGGGATTCGAACCCCCGACATCCTGCTCCCAAAGCAGGCGCGCTACCAGACTGCGCTACATCCCGATTACTTACCTTAGACGTTGCTGCGTGTCCCGTCTCAAGCGAGGCATATATTACTATTTCTAATTTTAAAGTCAACACTTAAAGTGATTGATTCGATAGGCGCTTTGCCTTGTCGCCCTACCATGCGAAAATTACTCCCACTTTAAAGCGCGTCCTGTGACTGCGCGTGTCGTTTGCTTCGCTTTCCAACCTCATAGGGATTTCACTACATGACCGCCCAACTCATCGATGGTAAAGCCATCGCCGCTAATGTCCGTCAACGCGTGGCCGAGAAAATTGCGGCACGCCAGCAAACCGGCGCTCGCGCCCCCGGACTAGCCGTTGTTGTGGTCGGTGAAGACCCCGCCTCACATGTGTATGTCAACAACAAGCATCGTGCTTGCGAACAGGCGGGTATCCTCTCTTTTCAACACGCTCTTCCTGCCGATACGACGCAAGAGGCATTAGAAGCGCTGGTTGATCAGCTCAATGCAGACGCCACGGTAGATGGCATTCTGGTACAGCTCCCCTTGCCAGACCATTTGGATGCTCGCCCCATTCTCGAGCGTATCCGTCCGGATAAAGACGTCGATGGTTTTCATCCCTATAACTTGGGCAGGCTGGCGCAGCGCCTTCCTTCTCTGCGCCCCTGCACGCCCAAGGGCATCATGACCATGCTGGCGCAAAGTGGCATCGCCGTGCGCGGCATGGATGCCACCATCGTAGGCGCTTCAAACATCGTCGGGCGGCCAATGGCGTTGGAACTGATGCTAGCGGGCTGCACTACGACAGTATGCCACCGCTTTACCCAAGACTTGGCCAGCCATGTCAGTCGCGCCGACTTGGTCGTGGTGGCGGTGGGCAAACCGGGGATCGTCAAGGGTGAATGGATCAAACCCGGCGCCGTAGTCATCGATGTAGGTATCAATCGTCAGGAAGATGGCACACTGGTGGGTGATGTCGATTTTACGGCGGCGGCCGAGCGCGCCAGCCACATTACGCCGGTGCCGGGAGGCGTTGGCCCGATGACGGTCGCCACCCTGCTTGAGAATACGCTGGAAGCCGCCGAGCATCACGATCAGGCGTCTTGAAGAACGCCCCTCACCGAATACTCATTCGCACCATGATGGAGAAGCCCGTGCAACGCATTGGAATTATTGGCGCTATGGCGCAAGAAGTGAAGCTTCTAGCGGGACAGCTCGAGAACGCAGAACGCTACGAACATGCCGGGTTCGTCTTTCATACCGGCACGCGACATGGCCTCGACATCGTCATTCTGCAGTCGGGTATCGGCAAAGTGAACGCCGCCGTCGGCACGGCGATTCTGTTGGAGCGTCATCAACCGGACGCCATCATCAACACCGGCTCGGCAGGCGGTTTTGCCACCGACCTAGCCATTGGCGATGTCATCATTTCCGATGAAGTCCGCCATCACGATGTGGATGCAGTGGTCTTTGGCTACGAAATTGGCCAGGTGCCGGGCATGCCACCGGCGTACCATGCCGACAAGCGCCTGCGTGACATCGCTCGTGGTGCCATTGCCGCCCTGGGAGAAGTCAACGTGCGCGAGGGCATGATTGCGACGGGCGATGCGTTTATGGCCGACCCTGAGCGGGTGGCCGCCACGCGCGCGCAGTTCCCTACCATGCTCGCCGTCGAAATGGAGGGCGCCGCCATTGCCCAGACGTGCTATCTCTACGACTGCCCGTTCGTGGTCATTCGCGCCCTTTCCGACATTCCCGGAAGCGGCGATAACCACCTCTCTTTCGAGCAGTTCCTCGATATGGCCGCCGACCACTCTTCCCGCATGGTAGATCACATGTTGCTGGCATTAGGCGGTCAGTAAATCCTACGCGCTCGTGGAGTCACCGCCACGATCAAAAAAACGGAGCCTCATTGGCTCCGTTTTTTATGACGAACTCACACGCTTATGGTTACTTTTTCATCGCCCAGGCAAGTGTTTCACCTGCCAGTAACGGCACGATGGTTTGACCAGACGCATAGGGATAGCTCGCCGGCAGTGTCCACTCGCGCCGCTCAAGCGTAATGGCGTCTGCGTTCGGCGAAAGGCCATAAAAACGCGGGCCGTTAAGACTCGCAAAGGCCTCCAGCTTATCCAGCGCCTGCATCTCCTCGAAGGCCGTCGCATAAAGCTCGATGGCGGCAGGCGCCGTATAAGCACCGGCACAGCCGCAGCTCGACTCTTTGTCACCCTTTGCATGGGGAGCACTATCGGTGCCCAGGAAGAATTTGGGGCTACCGCTGGTGGCGGCTTTCAACAAAGCCTGTCGATGCTGTTCGCGCTTGAGGATGGGAAGGCAGTAATAGTGAGGGCGAATACCGCCTGCCAGCATTTTATTGCGATTGAAGAGCAAGTGGTGGGCAGTAATCGTGGCGGCTACGTTGTCAGACGCGCTGGCGACGAACTCCGCAGCCTGCTGCGTGGTGATGTGCTCGAACACCACTTTCAGTTCGGGGTGTCGCGCCAGCAACGGCTTCATGACACGCTCGATGAACACCGCTTCCCGATCGAAGATATCGATCTCGTGGTCGGTGACCTCGCCATGTACCAGTAGCGGCATACCCAGCTTTGCCATCATGGCAATGGTGGCATCGCAGTGGGCAATGTCCGTCACTCCCGAGGCAGAGTTGGTCGTGGCCCCTGCCGGATAAAGCTTCACGGCTTTGACGATGCCACTCTCGACGGCACGCTCTATCTCCTCGGGCGGTGTCGTATCCGTGAGGTAGAGCACCATCAGCGGCTCAAAAGTACTGCCTTCGGGTAGCGCGGCCAAGATGCGTTCGCGGTAAGCTACTGCCTGCTCTGTCGTGGTCACCGGTGGCTTTAGGTTCGGCATGATGATCGCACGACCCATTTGCGCAGCGGTATGTCCCACCACGGCATTGAGCGCCTCGTCATCACGTAAATGCAGGTGCCAGTCATCAGGGCGGGTCAGGGTAATAGCGTCCACGGCAAATCCTATTGGTCTTGGGTGAAGGGGGCTGCGAGCTGCCACAGTATACCCAATACGCCGATCGGATAAATCCGTGCGTGACCCCCACAGGTCCGCGCAAGTGTCGTATCATGGCGGCACGCTGTAAGATCAAGGATTCGGTTGTTTATGCAGAACGTACGTCGCTATGCGGATTTCATCGCCAGCTTGGAAGGTTTGGCGTGGCTGGGACTCGCATGGTCCATCTCCTTTTCGATGCATCGACAAAGCACCGAGCCAACGCTTGCGGTGCTGTTCATCGTGGCTACGCTGGTACTCTTTAGCTGGGCACATCGCCCGATGCGCTACTTGCTGCGACGCTATCACATTCGCAAGCGCCGAACCGATATGTGGATCCACACGCTCGCTCTGCCGCTTTTGCTGGCCATGTTTTTTCATATCATGCTGGAGGCGCTACTAGGTTCGGCTTGGCTGCCTCCCAAAATGCTGCTGTTCAATCTATTAGCGTCTGCCGGCTGGATGACCTTTGTCATGACCCTCTTCATCAAATTCGTCATTCATAGTGTCAAAACATCGAGCAAATAAGCCAACCCATGCCCACTGCCCTACCCTTACCGCTCTCTACACCCAATCGAAACCTGGTTCGGCTCACCATCGTTAGGGGAATTACCTGGACGGGTTTTTTGATGGCGATCATTGTCGGCATCGAGCTACTCGCTTTCGACCTTCCCGTCACCGCCGTTGTGAGCGTCGTGATCGCAATGGGGCTGCTGAACATTGCCACATGGTGGCGTTTGGGGCGCCCCAAAGCCGTTGGCCACGGTGAGTACTTGTCTCACTTGCTGGCCGATATTGCCGGGCTCACCCTGCTGTTTTACTTTTCGGGCGGTTCTACGAATCCGTTCATTACGTACTACTTGGTGCCCGTGACCATTGCAGCCGCAACGCTGCCCTGGCGCCACGCCTGGATCATTGCGGCCTGCGCCATGGGTGGTTACAGCTTCTTGATGTTTGACTACCACCCCATTCCACAGCTGGGTCATATCAGTAGCGAAGGTCCGCTCAGCCTGCACATCCTGGGCATGTGGCTCAACTTCGGGCTGTCGGCTGGGCTTGTCACGTTTTTTATCTATAAAATGGCTCACGCGCTGCGCAGCCGCGATAAAGCCCTCTCCCGCACGCGGGAAGCCGCTCTGCGTAACGAACAAGTGCTGGCCGTTGCCACACAAGCGGCGGGCACGGCCCACGAACTTGGCACCCCGCTGTCGACGATGGCGGTGCTGCTCAAAGAGATGCAGGCCGACGCAGCAAAAGGCAGCGCGCTGGAGGAGGATATCGCGCTCTTGCGACAGCAGGTCGATATCTGCAAATCGCGTTTGCAGCACCTTGTCACCAATGCCGATCGTCGCCGCATGGCCGAACCAGAAGTGCTGGATGCCGAAGTGTGGCTTGCTGGGGTGGTGCAGCGTTGGCTGGTGATTCGACCCGACGTGAGCCATCGCTTCGATGTGGCCGAACGGCGCGGCCGCCCCTGGCTCGCCGTGGATGCGACGCTCGACCAAGCGCTGACCAATTTATTGAACAATGCTGCAGACGCCAATCCAGAACACATCGCCATACGCTTGGATTGGCAAGATGAGAGCGTCATTATCGATATCCGTGACCACGGCCCAGGGGTGGCCATGTCGATTGCGGACCAGCTAGGCGACACGTTCGTCTCGACCAAAAGTAAAGGAATGGGCATCGGCCTGTTCCTCACGCACGCCACGATCAACCGCTTCGGCGGAGGCGTGAGCCTCTATAACCATCCCGAGGGTGGAACGTTGACCGAGGTCACCCTGCCGCGCTGCTCAGCACCCAGTTAAGCTGAGACAGCAGCGATTCAGACTAACGAGGGTAGTATGCAGAACCAAGAGCAGCGTCTGCTAATCGTCGATGACGATGAAATGTTTTGTCACGTATTGAGCCGTGCCCTGGCCCGGCGAGGCTTTGACGTCAAGGTGGCACACGATGCCGATCAAGCGCTGAGCATCGCGTCGCACTTCATGCCCACCATGGCTACACTGGATTTGAAGCTAGAACATAGCTCTGGACTCAAGCTGTTACCCGACCTCCTCTCCACTGTGCCTGGCTGTCGTATCGTGGTGCTGACCGGCTACTCGAGCATTGCCACGGCAGTCGAAGCCATCAAGCTGGGCGCCATCAATTATCTATGCAAACCAGCGGATGCGGATGATGTGATGGCGGCCTTCGAACACCCCGACGCCGACCCCAACGTCGAGCTGGCAGATAATCCACCCTCCATCAACCGAATCACCTGGGAGCATATTCAAAAAGTGCTGCAGGAACACGATGGCAATATCTCGGCCACCGCCCGCGCGCTGGGCATGCACCGACGCACCCTTCAGAGAAAGCTACAAAAACGACCGGTACGTCGCTAAGCAACATCGCCTGCCACCTTTGGTGGCAGGCGAGTCGGCTGGCTCAGTGAGCGGTCCAACCAAGATCGATGTTCCAGCTCGCACCGGTGACTGCGCCCGCCGCATCCGACGTGAGGTAAGCCACTAGTTGAGCCACTTCGGAAGGCTCGATTAGCCGCTTGACCGCCGCATTCTTGAGCATGATCTTCTCGATGACTTCTTGCTCGTCCATTCCATGCAGCTTGGCCTGATCGGCAATTTGGTTGTCGACCAAGGGTGTTTTCACGTAAGCGGGGCAAATGGCATTGGCCGTAATACCCTGCTCACCCCCCTCCAGTGCGGCTGTCTTGGTCAAGCCGATCATGCCGTGCTTCGCGCTGATGTACGCCGCCTTGCCCGGTGACGCCACTTGGGCATGGATCGAGGCAATGTTGACCACGCGACCCCAGCCTTTCTCGCGCATGTAGGGCCACGCCGCTTGGGTGAGCAGGAAAGGGGCCGTCAGCATCAAATCGATGATTTGACGCCACTTCTCTTCAGGGAAGGTCTCGATGGACGCGACATGCTGAATACCGGCGTTGTTGACGAGAATGTCCACGCCGCCAAACCGCTTGACCGCATCGGCAATCGCGCCTCGACACGCGTCAGGACCGGTGAGATCCGCTTGATAAAACGCGGCGCCAGCTGCTTCTGCAATCTCTTTACCAGCGGGGTTGAAGTCGACGGCCAGTACTTGATGCCCCTGCTCACAAAAATGTCGAACGACGGCCTCACCAATACCGCTGCTCGTCCCTGTCACCACGGCAACCCGCGGTGTTGAAGCTGTTGAAGATGACATTCAGGCTTCCTTTTTTGACGTACATGGGAATGAAGAAATAAACGTTCATGAGTATAGGAGCAGCCAACCGCTTCTGCCTACTCGGCCAATGAGGTCGCGTCCGGCTCCGCCAACAACTGCTGCATCATACGCTGCGCAAGTCGCGCCGTTTCCTGCAAGGAGTCTAGGTCGCTCAAGTCATCCAATATCTTTCTCTTGTATAGCTCGATCCCGGACGTCAAGCGTTCTAGTTCCAAGGCATAGCGGCCGGATGGCAGCACCAACACGCCTTCTGAGGGCAGCGGCGCCTGCAGCGTGGCCTGTTCAGGCAATGCGACCAACCACAGCTCGCAGGGGGTGATCAGAGCTCCCGCCATGACACTGGCGCCGCTGATGCGCGTCTCCAAATGCTGGAAGCAGAGCGCATCCACCCCCAACCTCGGGTTGAAATGGGACTGCTGTCTTAGTGATGTCCAGTGTTCGTCACGATAGCACTGGGCCAGCTCGGCTAAATAACCGTACTCATGCGGCGCCAACGTCTGCATGGATTCTCCTTGATGGATGGCTCATTGTGACGCTTTATGGCACGCGTAGCGTGGTGCTATTGGCGAAAGCCTGCGCCCTACGCCACAATGTGCGCTGATTGCTCACTCAACTACCAATTCGCCCCTATCGTAAAGGAGCCACCTTATGTTCGTGGTCATTTTTGGGCGCATGTCGTGCCCTTTTTGCGTTCGCGCCAAGCATCTCGCCGAACACTTGGAAAACAGTGGGAAGATCGAGGGTTACCGCTATGTCGACATGCCCTCCGAGGGCGTCACCAAAGAGGATATCGCTAAAACAGCGGGTAAACCGATCCACACCGTGCCACAAATCTTCGTCGACCAGCAGCACGTGGGCGGCTTTACCGAATTCGATCAATTTGTTCGCGACAAACAGTTGCTGGCCTCTTAGCGGGCGTTAAATTCGCCGTTAAAGCCCGTTGAACCTACGAACTCCTTGCTTGCCTATACTGACCACTCAGTTAACCGTTGACTCACGGACGTCTTTAGGCGGCGAGGAACCCCCATGCAACGCGAGGAGTTTGTACAACAGCTATGGCTGGACTATGTCCATACCCACCCCGACATCGGCGGCCTGCGGCTATGGCCACTCCACACCGCAGCGGAATATCTGACGCTGGTCACCCTGAATTACGGCCCGTTCGCAATGCATGCCTTGAGCCTGCCGCTATCACGCATGGGGTATCGTTCGGTCGGGCACTATGCCATGGCAGACAAAGGCTTGCTGATCCACTTGATGGCACCAAGTGACGACAGCAGTTGGCTGGTGCTCGCCGAGCTACAAATCGGCACGCTGTCAAAAGTGCCTCGCGAAGCGTTAACCTCGCTCGTGCATCAAAGCCACCCCGCCGACTGCAAAGGTCACAACCTGCTTTGCCGTGGCCGCCCTTGGCCGATGCCTTCTTGGGAGCTCTATCAGCAGTTACAAAACGCGCACCCACTGGCCGCCTGGCTTGCCGTCATGGGCCCTCGCTTGCATCATGCGGGTTTCGATTGTTACCGGATGCACGCGTCGATCGACACACTGAGCGAGCAGTTAGAAAACGCCGGTATGCCGCCGCTCAGCGGTCAGCAAAATGGCGTTTTCTCTGTGTCCAATTTACTCGAGCACCGTTTTTACCCGGCAACGCCACAGAAAATGGTCTTCCGCGATGGAGACGAACACCGCTTGTGCCTGGGTGGATTAGCCCTGACCCAAAAACAAGTCAACGATGCCCATGAGCGGGTGGCGGAGATCTTGCTGCCTTTTCACACTCGCTGCGAAATGGCGTGAGCCACCAGCCCACGCCCTCCGCCTAACGGTCGTGCTTATTCATCGAAAGTCATTTCGGGGACGTGGTCCGGCACGATGAGTTTGCCTGCGGTTTTCTCGACAATCTCTTCGACGCTCACCCCTGGCGCACGCTCTTTAAGGATGAACGCGCCATCCTTGATCTCCAGGTAAGCCAGATCGGTCAAGACCCGATTGATACAACCCGCTCCTGTCAGCGGCAGGTTGCACTTTTCGAGCAGCTTGGATTCGCCATGTTTGGAAGCGTGGGTCATGGTGCAAATGATGTTGTCGGCCCCGGCGACGAGATCCATCGCGCCCCCCATGCCTTTGATCAATTTGCCAGGGATCATCCAAGAGGCAATGTTACCTTCTTGGTCGACTTCGAACGCACCCAGCACGGTCAAATCCACATGACCACCGCGAATCATGGCAAACGACTCAGCGGAGGAGAAAATCGCCGCGCCAGGGCGAGCGGTAACGGTCTGTTTACCGGCATTGATCATATCCGGGTCGACTTCCTCCTCGGTAGGAAACCGCCCCATACCTAGCAGCCCATTTTCAGACTGCAACATCACATCCATGCCATCAGGAATGTAGTTGGCAACCAGAGTGGGAATACCGATACCCAAGTTGACGTAGAAGCCGTCCTGCAGTTCACGCGCGACGCGCTGGGCCATTTGTTCACGAGTTAAAGCCATGGTGCCACCTCTTGTCTTAGTAAGGAGTTGATTGTGGACGTTGATACGCTCAGCTACGGACGGTGCGCTTCTCGATACGCTTTTCGAACGTGCCTTGAATGATGCGATCGACATAGATACCCGGCGTATGAATCTGGCTTGGCTCCAGCTCTCCGGGTTCCACAATCTCCTCTACTTCGACAACGGTAATTTTGCCTGCCGTCGCCGCCATGGGATTAAAGTTCTGCGCAGTATGACGATACATGACGTTGCCATAGCGGTCGGCCTTCCAACCTTTGACGATCGCGAAATCGCCTTTGATGGCCTCTTCCAAAATGTAGTGACGACCATCGAATACGCGCACTTCCTTGCCTTCACCAATGGGCGTGCCGTAACCAGTCGCGGTATAAAACGCGGGAATACCTGCACCGCCTGCGCGCATTTTCTCTGCAAGCGTTCCTTGAGGCGTCAATACCACTTCGATTTCGTTGTTCAGCATCTGCTGTTCAAACATCGCGTTTTCGCCCACGTAAGAGGCGATGATCTTGCTGATTTGGCGGTCTTCTAGCAGTACGCCCAAACCAAACCCATCTACACCACAGTTATTGGAAACCACCGTAAGGTCCTTGACTCCGCGACGCTTGATCTCCGCGATCAGGTTTTCAGGAATCCCACACAGACCAAAGCCACCGGCAATCACGGTCATACCGCTTTCGATGCCTTCCATTGCTTCCTCGTAAGAAGCCACACGCTTATCGAATCCTGCCATTGTTATGCCTCACGTTGTTGTTGAGAACGTATCGGTGTTGGACGCTCGTTAAAGTAGTGTAAGCAGCGTTTGCTGGCGTGTCGCGCTATCGCCAGTGTTGTCCTAGATGATATATTTGTTAAGTTTGTTTTTCTTATCAATTCATTTTAATAACTTATAAAGAGATACCATGACCGTCAAACAGCTTCGCGCTTTTTTGGCCGTGGCACAAACGCTGAGTTTTACCCAGGCCTGCGAGCGCCTGCATCTTTCACAACCCGCGCTGAGCCTTGCCATCAAAGGCTTGGAGGACTCCCTAGGCGGCAAGTTGCTCATCCGCAGCACACGGAGCGTACGATTGACCCCGGAGGGTGAGTCGCTTCTACCACTGGCCAAGCACTTGCTGGCGCAATGGGACAATACCGAAGAGCGCCTGCGCCAACGCTTTACGCTCCAGCTTGGGCGGCTCAGTGTAGCGGCCATGCCCTCCTTCGCCAGTAATTTGCTTCCTAGCGCGCTCGTCAAATTTCGTCAGCAGTACCCCAAAATCAATGTCACCGTCCATGATGTCATCAATGAAGACGTCATGGAGATGGTGCGCTCTCGCCAGGTGGAAATTGGTATCGCTTTCTCGCCGGAGGGGTCGGCAGTTTGAACTTCACCCCTCTTTTTGAAGATCGCTTCGTGGCCGTGGTACCTCGTCACTCGCCGTTGGCCGAGTGCGACACGCTCTCTTGGGAGCAGCTGCTAGCGTACGACTTCATGACGCTGCAACGACCCTCCATGGTCAGACGGCTTTTAGAACAAGCACTCGGCAAACGCCAGATGGCGCTTCCAGTCGCCTTCGAGAGCCACCAGCTCTCCACCGTCGGCCGCATGGTCGCCGAGGGATTAGGCGTCAGCGCGGTACCATCAATGTGTATTCGACAAATGCAGGAGCTGGGCGCTCGCTGCGTGCCGCTGGTGGCGCCCAGTATCGCGTGTCGCGTGGGAATCCTCACTCAGGAAGAACTCTCCGTCGCCGCCCATGCGTTGCGCAGCGTTTTGCTGGATAACGTCAAAGCACCCTCGCTCTTTGCGCCCTTCTAACGTATTGATACAGTTATGCTGGGCAGCGTGACGCGGATCTATTAGCATTTGTCGTCAAGCGCGTGCGTAGCGACGCTAAACACGCTGTCAGATAGCTGTGAGGATCGTGGTATGCCAATCATCAAAGGGGGCGTTAGCATCGTGCTGCTAACGTTGAACACGCTGTTTTGGGGTGTTCCCCTGATTCTGTTGACGCTGCTGAAGGTCATCGTCCCTGGGCGGCGGCAAAAGGAGTGGCTCCTGAAAGGCCTCTGCGCCGTGGCGCTCAATTGGATCGGCGTTAACTTGTGGTGGATGCGACGCTGGCTGAAACCTAACGTGTCGATCAAGGTACCGGACACCTTGAGCCCAGAGCAGTGGTGGTTAGTGATCTCTAACCACCGGAGCTGGACGGACATTTTTATTCTGTTCATGGCATTGCACCGTCGGATCCCCATGCCCCGCTTCTTCCTCAAGCATCAGCTCATTTGGATTCCTATCGTGGGGCTCGCCTTTTGGGCGCTCGAGTTTCCTTTCATGCGTCGGTTTAGCCGAGAACAGATCGCGCGAAACCCCAAGCTCGCCACCGTCGACCGCGCCTCCACCGAACGGATGTGTCGTCAGGCGCGACATGCGCCCATTGCGATCTTCAATTTTGTCGAGGGCACCCGCTTCACCGTTGCCAAACGCGAAGCCCAACAGAGCCCTTTTCAGCACTTGCTGCGCCCTAAAGCCGGTGGCATTGCCCAAGTGCTGAGCCTGTTGGGGGATCAATTGGATGGTATTTTGGATGTCACCATCAGCTATACCCACCCTTCGCCTACTTTCATGGGCTTTTTATGCGGTAAAGAAGCCCCCATTACGCTTGAAGCTCGGCAGCTCGCCATTCCTGAGTGGATGCAGACTGCTAACTACCATGACGAACCGCAGCACAAGGAACGCTTCCACGCATGGATCAATTCACTCTGGCAGGAAAAAGATACCTTGCTAGACCGACTCAGCGACCACGACTAAGCCACTGGCTGACGATGTGCGTACTGGCAAGCATGTTGGCTGGCTGCGCCAGCTCCACACCCACGTCTAGCCAACGCGTGCCCGCGGCCAGCACGGCGAGTGCCATAGGCGGCAACTGGGTCGCCGTTAGGCGAGGCGATACGTTAGGTCAGCTAGCGGCACGAGCCAACGTGCCACTCGAAAGGCTCGAGCGCTTCAACCCTGGCGTCGACCCACGGCGTTTGGCCGTGGGCCAGCGTCTGCTGATTCCCACCCAACAAGAGCGCGCGCCCTCCGGTGGCCCTTACCGCTATCAAATTCGCCCTGGCGACACTTTTTCAGGCGTCGCTCGCCATTTTGGCACCACCTCCGGGCGCATCCAAAGTGCCAATCAGGGCACCTCGCCGACGGCGCTGCGAGTGGGTCAAATCATCAGCGTCCCGCTCAGCAGCACGGCTAGGCCCCCGTCTAGCAGCTCCAGTAGCCCCACACGGAACACTCGTTCTTCGAGCGCTTCCACGTCGACTTCTGCGCCAACCCCCAGCGCTAGTCTGCCGGCCTCTGCGCGCCGCTGGCCTTGGCCGCTAGAGGATTATCGCGTCGTGCGTCGCTTTGGCGCTGATAGCCGAGGCACTCTACAACCGATGCTACTCGCCACACAGGCAGGCGCACGTGCGAAAGCCGTGGCTCCAGGCGAAGTGCGTTTCGCAGACAGCATGCGCCAGTTGGGCGATGTCGTCATCGTGCATCACGCGGATAATTTGCAGACCGTCTACGCGCTTTGCGAGCAAATTCTGGTGCGTGTTGGCGACCAAGTGAGTACGGGTGACGAGCTCTGCGAGGTGGGGCAAAGTAACGCGACACAGCGTTATGACCTGCTGTTCGATTTGCGCCAGGGAGGCAAACCCATCGATCCACGCCAAGTATTGCGCTAACTCAGTATTGCGCTGCCAGGCGCGTCAGCGATACCTATTTATGACTTTCCTAGCGGCTACTTCTAAGCGAGCCGCTGGGAAAGTCTCGCTACTTGAGGGGCGTATTCGGATACGAAGAATCGTCACTATCGAGGACGGCCAGTTGCTGTCGGCCACGGCCCTCTTCGATGATACGTAGCCGTAGTGTGCCGCTATACAAGTCCTGTTTGACCAAACGGGTCCGTGCGCGCCAGCCACGGCTACGATATACCCCATCCAGTGTTTTAGCGGCGGCATGTATCTGTTCGAGCCCCAACGGCTGGTTTAACCAAGACGCCAGATGATGGGTCAGCTCTCCGGGTGAAATGAGACTCGCTCCTTCGATTTCGATGCGCTGAAAGACGGTTTGGAGGTCTCCGCCTTGAAGGAAAGCCTGAGGAGAGGCATCCAGCGACAAAACCGTCAACGAGACTTCCTCCTGCACAATGCGGTACAGGTCACCGCTATCTGTGGCAATTTGCGCTTGCGCCGAAAGTGTATACACGATGCCGCCCAGCACGAGCGCCGCCATCCACCCCAAACCGTACTGACTGACGTTTCTGAATAGTGGGGAAGGTCGACTTGGGTGTTCATCTGCAGCAAACACCGTATCGATATAAGAAGTGTCTTCGTGAGCCATGAGACCGTTAACCATTCGTTAGTGGAGATGAACGAGAAACTTCACGTGACGCTAGGGCAGGCAACTGATGGTGAATAGTCGGTAAGTGTCTAGCGCGTAAGCGAATTGTTGGTTCATCTCTCCACTGCTCGCAACCGCTTTTGTTACCATTGAGACACACTGCTTACAAATTGAGACGTTTTGCACAAAACGCTGGGATTCGCTGATAATCAATCCACGACATCGCCATCTGAGAGCGATAGGGGAATCTTAGTGACCATCTCTGAACGTATCGTGCGCACCACCTCCCAACAATTATTGCCGGGCATGACTTGTTTGGATGAGTGGCAACTTCGCATGCAAGCCACCCTCAACTTCGCGACCTGCTTCTCCAAAGAGCAGGTCGCGCGCTTGGCTTGGGACGTGACGACGCACCATTTTGCTGGTTTGATCGGGGTCGTCATGCACTTGTCGCCCCAGCGCATTCTTCGTCAGGCAGCGAGCTTGAGTCAGGGGGATATGGACTATCTGATGGTCGATCTAGTGCTGAACGGAGAGCTACTCTGCGTCACGCCGTTCGGCGAAGTCACCGCCCGCTCTGGCGACATTCTGTTACTCGACCTACTGCAAGAGAGCGCTGTGTGCATCGAGCGGCCCGCCTCGATCCTCTCCTGGATTTTGCCCCGTGCAGCCTGGCTCGAAGAGCCTTCGGCCCTGCACGGCCAAGTCATCAATCATCGCCAGCCCGCTGCTCGATTACTCGGCGTTCATCTCAAGGAACTCATCGCGTGCAGTGACACGTTACATGCCAACGATGTGGCGTTCTATGGTGAGGAGAGTGCGCATCTCTTAGTACGCGCCCTCTCCCAAACCCTTGGCAGCGGGACACAGCATGAAAAGGAACACCCGCTACTGGGCCGGCTGTGTCTCTATATCGAGCGTCATCTGCACGATCACTCCCTCTCACCACTTGCCTTGTCACAACGCTTTGGGCTGGCGCGCGCCTCTCTATATCGGTTATTCGAGCCAATGGGTGGGGTGGCTGGCTACATTCGCAAGCGACGCCTCATCAGAGCACGTCGCTATCTATTGGAACCGCGCTATCGCCATTTACGGATCTCCCAGGTCGCCGATCAGTGTGGCCTGGAGGCCGCGAGCTTTAGTCGGCTGTTCGTGCAAGCGTTCGGCTTGCCCCCTCGCCAAGTTCGTGAACTATGCCTGTCAGCGAAGACGCTGCCTTTCGAAGAGGAAGCCGACATACAGAGAGCCCATTTAGGCTGGTTTCGGCAGCTGTAAGACCTGTGATGGTATGAACATAAAAAAGCCCTTGCGTGGCAAGGGCTTCATTCCAATATGACTTAACCTCGATAGTAGCCAGGCGTCACAAACGGCATGGGCGCGACACTCATGGGGAGTTGCTTGCCACGCACCAGTGCATACACGGTCGTGCCCGGAGCTTCCCACTCCCGAGACACGTACCCCATGGCCACAGGCTTGCCGACGCTAGGCCCGAAACCACCGGACGTTACCACGCCGATCTCTGTCCCAGCTTCGTCGACCAGCAAGCTCCCTTCACGTACCGGCGCTCGCCCTTCCCCTAGCAAGCCAACCCGCTTGCGTGAGTGATCTTTAGCTTCCACTTGGTGCAAAATCACATCGGCGCCAGGGAAGCCCGCTGACCGCTCTCCGCCTCGCCGACGGGGTTTACCAATGGCCCAGATCAAACTGGCTTCGACGGGCGTGGTATGCGGGTCCATATCGTGACCATACAAACATAGGCCTGCCTCCAGGCGCAGTGAATCTCGAGCGCCCAAACCAATGGCCTCCACTTCTGGCTCAGCCAATAGTGCCTCTGCTAACGCCTGACTCTCCTCCGCCGCAACCGACACCTCGAAGCCATCTTCGCCGGTGTATCCACTGCGGCTGATCCACACCTCACAACCCGCCAGCGTGTAACGGCCATGTTGCATGAACGTCAATTCGCAGGCTTGCGGGCAGAGGCGCTGCATCACGTCACGCGCTTGGGGTCCTTGAAGCGCCAGCAACCCCCGGTCCAGTACGTCGATCTGATGGGTGCTACCCAAATTGGCGCGTAAATGGGCGATATCCTGCTCTTTACACGCCGCGTTCACTACCAAGTAGAAGTGATCCCCCGCGTTGACGGCCATCAGGTCGTCGAGAATACCGCCGTCAGTACTGGTAAAGAGACCATATCGCTGCTGCCCTTTTTCCAATCCCACCAAATCTGCGGGAATCAGGCTTTCCAGCGCTTCGGCGACCTGCTCACCGGACACCAAAATCTGCCCCATGTGCGACACATCAAAGAGTCCGCAGCGCTGACGGGTGTGCTCGTGCTCTTTTTTCACCCCTAACGGATACTGCACCGGCATCTCGTATCCAGCGAACGGCACCATCTTGGCACCGAGCTGAATGTGCAGCGCATGAAGTGGCGTTCGGTTCAGATCAGTCATGGCATGTCCTCTATCAAGAAAGAGAAACGGGAAGCCTGACAAGGCTTCCCGGCTCTAATACATCGTGCATCGCCTGCTAAGGAGCAGACCTTATTTATCATGATCCAGGGCTTCGCCCGGCAGCACGTCCTTACCTGCAAAATAATCCCGAGTCAGCTTAAAGACAACGGGGGACAGCAGTGCCAAGGCAATGAGGTTGGGAATCGCCATCATGGCATTGAAGGTGTCCGCCATCAGCCAGATAAAGCCCAGCTGTGCAATAGCACCCAGCGGAATGGCCAGCACGAACAACACGCGGTAAAGCATGATGGAGCGAGTGCCAAACAGGAACTGGCAACATTTCTCACCGTAGAACGACCAGCCAAGAATCGTGGTGAACGCAAAGATCGCCAGCGCAATGGCCACGATTTGATTACCAAAACCAGGCAGTGCCGCATCAAAGGAGAGCGCAGTGAGCGAAGCGCCCGCTTCACCTTCCATCCAGACCGTCGAGGTCAGAATGACCAGCGCGGTGATGGTGCAGACGATGATAGTGTCGATGAACGTCCCCAGCATGGCAATCAAGCCCTGGCGGACCGGATTCTTCGTCTGAGCCGCTGCGTGAGCAATAGGCGCACTCCCCAGACCGGCCTCGTTGGAGAAGATACCGCGCGCTACACCGAAGCGAATGGCGGCCATCACAGCGGCACCTGCAAAACCACCGGCTGCGGCCATGGGATTGAAGGCGTAGTAGAAGATCAGTCCAAAGGCATCACCAATTTGGCCCGCATTGACGATCAGCACCAGCAGGCCGGCAATGACGTACGCGATGCCCATTACCGGCACCAGTTTACCAGCCACCTTGGCAATACGTTTGATGCCGCCCAGAATTACCGCCCCAGCAAGCACCATGATGATGACACCGGTCAACCAGTGCGGAACACCGAAGGTGGCATCCATGGCGTCCGCCACGGAGTTGGACTGTACGGTATTACCAATCCCGAAGGCCGCCACTGCGCCAAAGAACGAGAACAGCCCGCCTAGCCACAGCCACTTACGGCCCAAGCCATTCTTGATGTAGAACATCGGCCCGCCCACGTGATAGCCGGTACTGTCGGTTTCCCGATAGCGTACCGCCAACACGGCTTCAGCGAACTTGGTCGCCATACCCACCAGCGCGGTGATCCACATCCAGAACACGGCTCCAGGGCCACCGAGCGCGATGGCGGTCGCCACACCGGCGATGTTACCGGTGCCAATCGTCGCAGACAGCGCCGTCATCAGCGCGTTAAAGGGAGAGATTTCCCCCTCATCGCTTGGCTGAGCCGGGGTTTTATCGGACGGCTTGGCATCTCGGCCTTGCCACATTAGCTTGAAACCCATGCCGAGTTTGCGGATCGGCATCAGTTTCAAGCCAATTTGCAGGTAAATACCGACCCCCAATAGCAGGATCAGCATTAACGGGCCCCATACGATCCCGTTAATGGCCCCTAATAGGCTGGTTAATGTTTCCACGCGACTCTCCTTACCCAATTGATTCATGCATTTGTTATGAAGGTTAGGTTGTTCATCCACTCACCGGCAGATGAAATCACCAAGCGTCTCTACCATAGCGCTTAATTCACGCTGGAAAAACGCATGATGGGTATGTTTTACACCATTTTATAAGAGCGCTTCCACGCCAATGTCGCTTGATGGCAGAGAAAGCTCCCCTTTATGAAACTCACCAGACGCCTGAAACCCAGGAAAAAGAAGCGCCCTTCTTCGCCTTTTGGCGACAATGAAGAAACTTGTTTCCAATAAGAAACACGGTACCATAGGCGCATTCACGCGCGCTGTCGCGCGGGCCGCAGTCGCCAAGGCGAACGACAAACGCTAGTATGCCGTTGTTCTGTCCACTGACTTGAAAAGGAATCACCATGAGCAATCTTCCTGCCAATCTTCGTTACGCCGCCAGCCACGAGTGGGTGCTGGACAACCAAGACGGCACCGTGACCGTTGGAATCACCGACCACGCGCAAGAAGCGCTGGGCGACGTGGTTTTCGTCGAGCTGCCCGAAGTGGGTCAAGCTTTGACGAAAGGTAAAGAGTTCGGTGTCATCGAGTCCGTGAAAGCCGCTTCTGACCTTTATGCCCCCGTCGACGGTGAAGTGGTGGAAGTCAACGAAGCTCTCGAAGACGCTCCTGAAACGGTCAACGAAGCCCCTTATGAAGGCGGCTGGATCATGAAGGTTCGCGTTAACGACCAAGCCTTCGAAGGTTTATTAGACGCCGATGCGTATCAAGCGACGCTGAGCGCCGACGACTAAACTACGTCGTTGAAGCGCCTGCCCTGTTGGCAGGCGCTTCTTGATCGCCTCTGCACGGTTTTTTCATCACGTCCGGAATCTCCCCATGCCTTTTGAATCACGCCGTTTGGCCGAACTGGCCGACCACGATGCTTTTATCAAACGTCATAACGGGCCTAGCCCCGACGATGTCGCCACCATGTTAAAAGCGCTCAACATGCAGCGCATGGAAGACCTGATTGAGCAAACCGTGCCAAGCGACATTCGCCTTGGCCGTGAACTTGACCTCGACGACCCACGCAGTGAAGCGGAAGCGTTGGAGTACCTGAGCCAACTCGCCCGTCAAAATCGTGTCACTAAAAGTTATATTGGTCAGGGCTATTACAATACCCATATGCCTGCGGTGATTCAGCGCAACGTGCTAGAAAATCCCGGCTGGTATACCGCTTATACACCTTATCAACCCGAAATCTCTCAGGGTCGTTTGGAAGGCCTTTTGAATTTTCAACAGGTCATCATGGACCTGACCGGCATGGAGCTTGCCAATGCTTCTCTGCTGGATGAAGCCACCGCCGCCGCAGAAGCCATGGCGCTATGTAAGCGTGGCAATAAAAAGAGCAAGTCAAACGCTTTCTTCGTAGCAGACGACCTCTTTCCGCAAACGCTGGACGTCGTCAAAACCCGTGCCGAGTTCTTTGGTTTCGAGCTGATTACCGGCCCCGCCGAGCGTCTTGCCGAGCACGATGTGTTTGGTGCCTTAGTGCAGTACCCGTCTGCCAGCGGCCGCATTACCGACCTCTCGCCGATGCTCAAGGCGGCCCAAGAGCGCGGCATCATGACGTGTGTAGCGACCGATCTGCTCAGTCTGGTGTTGCTGAAAGAGCCTGGCGCGATGGGAGCCGATATCGTCGTAGGTAACTCCCAGCGCTTTGGCGTGCCCATGGGCTTTGGTGGGCCCCATGCCGCTTTCTTTGCCACCTCCGACAAACTCAAGCGGTCGATTCCCGGGCGAATCATCGGCGTCTCCAAAGACAGCCGAGGCAAAACGGCACTGCGCATGGCTATGCAGACCCGCGAGCAGCACATTCGCCGTGAGAAAGCGACCTCGAACATTTGTACCGCGCAAGCGCTGCTAGCCAATATCGCCGGCTTCTATGCCACGTATCATGGCGCTGAAGGGCTACGCAAGATCGCGGGTCGCGTTCACCGCCTGACCACCGTGCTGGCTACCGGCCTGCAGCAGGCCGGCGTTCAACTCGCCAACGAGACTTGGTTCGATACGCTACGCCTCACCCAGGTAGACGCCGGCAAAATTCATGGCCGCGCCATGACCCACGACATCAACCTGCACTACTTCGCCAATGGTGATGTGGGTATTAGCCTGGATGAAACGACCACTGCCCACGATGTCGCCGCGCTATTCGATGTGCTGCTGGGCGATGAACATGGCTTGGCAGTGGCCGCGCTGGACGAGCAGGTCATTGCCGACCAGCTCAGCGGCATTCCAGCGGCTTACCAGCGGAACAGTGACTTCCTCACTCATCCCACGTTCAAGCGCTACCGCAGTGAAACGGAGATGCTGCGCTACTTGAAGCGCCTTGAAAACAAAGATTTGTCGCTGGCCCATGCCATGATCCCGCTGGGTTCGTGCACCATGAAGCTCAACGCGACTAGCGAGATGATTCCTGTCTCCTGGCCTGCGTTTGCCAACCTGCACCCGTTTGCGCCTCGCGACCAAGTAGCGGGCTACCATCAGATGATTGATGAGCTGGCAGCTTTCCTGGTCGAAGTGACCGGTTATGACCATATCTCTATGCAGCCCAACTCGGGTGCCCAAGGGGAATACGCGGGTCTGCTGGCGATTCGCCGCTATCAGGCTGCGCAAGGTGAAGCTCATCGCGACGTGTGCTTGATTCCTAGCTCCGCTCACGGCACGAACCCAGCCTCCGCCGCCATGCTGAGCATGGACGTGGTCGTCGTCGAGTGTGACGCGAACGGTAACATCGACTTGGACGACTTGACCCGCAAAGCCGAGCAGCACAGCGAGCGGCTGTCAGCGGTAATGATTACCTACCCGTCGACCCATGGCGTATTCGAGTCGCACGTTCGGAAAGTGTGTGAAGTGGTTCACCAACACGGTGGTCAAGTGTACGTCGATGGCGCGAACATGAATGCTCAGGTTGGCCTCACTCGCCCTGGCGACTTCGGCGGCGACGTGTCTCACCTAAACCTGCATAAAACGTTCTGCATTCCCCACGGCGGCGGCGGCCCCGGCATGGGCCCGATCGGCGTAAAGGCCCACTTGGCGCCGTTCGTTTCCAATCATGTGGTGACCCCCATCAACGGCGTCAACCCTGAGAGCGGTGCTGTGTCGGCAGCAGCCTTTGGCAGCGCCTCCATCCTGCCGATCTCGTGGGCGTACATCAAAATGATGGGAGCCCGTGGCCTGCGCGAAGCCACCGAGCTGGCCATTCTGAACGCCAACTATATTGCTAAGCGTTTAGAAGCGTCCTATCCGATTCTCTATCGCGGCCAGAACGGTACGGTTGCCCATGAGTGCATCATCGATATCCGCCCGCTGAAGAGCGCATCTGGCATCAGCGAAGAGGATATCGCTAAACGCTTGATGGATTACGGCTTCCACGCGCCGACCATGTCGTTCCCGGTGCCGGGTACGCTGATGATCGAGCCGACGGAGTCTGAATCGCTTTACGAAATCGATCGTTTCTGCGATGCCATGATTTCCATTCGGGAAGAGATTGCACGGGTAGAGAGCGGTGAATGGCCGCTGGATAATAACCCGCTGGTCAATGCGCCCCACACCCAAGCCGATCTGATGGATAGCGCGTGGGAGCGTCCTTATGATCGTCAGCTAGGCGCTTTCCCCACTGAGGCGGTGATGGCCTCTAAATACTGGCCTTCGGTCAACCGGGTCGATAACGTCTTTGGTGATCGCCAGTTGATCTGCTCCTGCCCCAGTATCGATGAGTATCGCCATTAATCGATGACGTTAGCGCTGTAAATAACGCCTCTGGTCTCTCTCATTCGGGGACCAGGGGCGTTTTTTCTTGCAAGCGCTGATCATGAAAACCGTTGAGCAGCTTCTCATAGCGCTTGGGCAAGACGGAGTCTTGGCGGCGAAGAAGATAGAGCACTTCGTTGATCGCTTGCGGAAGCGCCAACGCCTTTACCTGCCGCTGCCAGGGTGACGTTTCGAGCACTAAGCGCGAGACCACCGTAAAGCCCAGCCCCCTCGCCACGGCATCCAACACCATGCTGACTTCGTTGGTGAACCCCTGGTGGCGAAAGTGCGTCATGGAGCGAAACTCATCGGGATAGTTGGCTCGCAACAGCGCATTGGCGTGATTGATGCCATCGTAGTAATTGATGAAGCCAATGCCCATCAGCTCCGACAGCGTGCTGCCTGCAAAATCGGCAGGCACGACTAAGCAGAGTGGCTCTTTATGCCACACCGTACAGTTGAGTTCCGGGTGATTGACCTGCTCGGTCACGATACCGATATCGTAGCGGCCTTCTAGCAGGTCGTTGACGATCTCATGGTTGAACGCAAAGCTATAGTTGACCGTGAGATTAGGGTGCATTTGCTGCTGCCCCAAAATGTAGGGGTAGAACATCAGCCCGACGCTACCGGGAGAGGCGATTCGACACTCGCCGCTGTCCAGGGAATCGTCATCTAAGCCATGGCGAAACTGCTCATGTTCGGCGAATAGCTTCAACGCGTAATCGTAAGCACGGCGCCCCGATTCGGTTAGCGTAAAACTTCTGCCACGGCGCTCTAACAGCGTTTTGCCAAGATAGCTTTCCAACTTACGAATATGCTGGCTAACCCCAGGCTGCGTCATCTCTAGACGACGCGCCGTTCGTGTGAAACTGCCGGTTTCCACTAACGTTATAAACGTCCGAAAATATTGGGCATTAAACATAGGGTTTGAGCAACATCCTCATTATCCATCATCGTAAGACGCTGATATGGGTCGCTAACGTCACCATCCCGACCCGCCTACCGTGCGCACTTGCAGGGCCCTAGAGTAGCACAAACGCTACCAAGACGGTCGCTTAGCCCCATTGCTGAACCGCACCCAGCAGCGTGCTAGTATGCAGTTTCGTTACGAACACTCTTAGGGATAGCCAGACTAATGACGCAGACCCCAGCGCCTCGTGCCACGATTTCCAGCATTATTTCTCCTGAAGGCAGCCTCGAAGTTCTTTCACAGCATGAGGTCAACCGGCTCAAGAGCACGTCCAAAAGTGGTTTGCACGATTTATTGCGCCGATGCGCGCTTGCCGTCCTCAATTGCGGCAGCCCTACCGATGACAGCTTAGCCATCCTGGAAGCCTACAAAGATTTTGACATCGAGGTACTGCAACAAGATCGCGGCATTCGGCTGAAGCTCACCAATGCGCCCGCAGAGGCCTTCGTAGACGGGCGCATGATTCGCGGCATTCGTGAACATCTCTCGTCGATCATTCGCGATATCGTGTATGTCTATAACGAGATTCAACACCACAACCGTTTCGACCTGACCACGGGCGAAGGCACGACCAACGCGGTGTTTCACATTTTACGCAAGGCAGGCACCCTCAAACCGGGCCGCGACCCAAGTCTCGTGGTGTGCTGGGGCGGTCACTCCATTTCCCGTGAAGAGTACGAATATACCAAGGATGTGGGTTACCACCTGGGCTTGCGCGATCTGGACATTTGCACTGGCTGCGGCCCTGGAGCCATGAAAGGACCCATGAAGGGCGCCAACGTGGCGCATGCCAAACAGCGGCGCAAAGATGGCCGCTACTTGGGTATTTCAGAGCCTGGCATCATCGCCGCCGAAGCGCCCAACCCTATCGTCAACGAACTCGTAGTCATGCCGGATATCGAGAAGCGTCTGGAAGCGTTCGTCCGCCTGGGCCACGGCATCATCGTCTTCCCTGGCGGCGTGGGTACCGCCGAAGAGATCCTCTACCTACTAGGTATTCTGTTGCACCCCAGCAACCAAGAGATTCCCTTCCCTCTCATCTTCACCGGTCCAGCGAGCGCATCCGCCTACTTCCAGAAAATCGATGAATTTCTGGTGTACACCCTGGGCGAAGAGATTCGCCGCTACTACACCATCATTACCGGCGACCCAGTGGCCGTGGCCCGCAAAATGCGCGACGGTATCGACCAGATCGCCGATTTCCGCCGCCAGCATCAGGATGCCTTTTACTACAACTGGCGCTTGACCATTGCTCGCGAATTTCAGGCCCCCTTCGAGCCTACCCACGAAGCAATGCGCGGTCTAGCGCTGCACCGTCAGCAACCCACGCATGAACTAGCGGCCAATTTGCGCCGCGCCTTCTCGGGCATCGTGGCGGGTAACGTCAAGGAACCCGGCATCCGCGCCATCGAAGCGCATGGCCCCTTCGAGCTCACTGCCGAACCAGAGCTCATGCAGCGGCTGGATGCTCTGCTGAGTTCGTTTGTTGCCCAAGGCCGCATGAAGCTGGATGGCCAGCCCTATACGCCCTGCTACGTTCTGAAATAGCCTTAACCACCTGGCAGGCACTTCAGTGCCTGCCTGAGAGTCCATGCCGTGATCATTGCACTGCTTACGCTTGTCATTGCAGGCATCATCAAAGGCGCGATTGGTTCCGGCGTGCCGGTGGTGGTCGTGCCAGTGTTGACCATGCTTTACGACGTCAAACTGGCCATTGCAGTCTTGGTCGCCCCTAATCTGTTCAGCAATGCCCTTCAGGTATGGCAATACCGCACCCATCTGTTGCCTTGGCGCTTCTTGATGGCATTTGCCATGGCCGGTGGCGCTGGCATCGTTTTGGGCACGTGGGGCCTTGTCGTCCTGGCACCGGAGTACCTGTCGCTGGGGGTCGCAGGCGCCATTGTGCTGTACCTAGCCGTCAAGCTCTCGCGACGAGCGACCGCATTGCCTTTATCCATGGCCGAGCGCATCGTCCTACCCGTCGGGGTGTTAGCTGGCGTGTTACAGGGCGCTGCCGGCATGTCGGCCCCGGCATCGGTCACGTTCTTGAACGCCATGCAGCTGGAGCGCCGCGTCTTCATCGGCTCCATTTCGGTGTTTTTCGTCGCGATAACGCTGGTACAAATTCCCGCTCTTCTCAGCGCAGGCATCCTCACAGCTGAGCGCTTCGTCTACAGCCTGGGGGCGCTAATGGTGATTCTTGTCGGTATGCCTTTAGGCGCTCGCTTAGGACAGCGCCTGCCGCACCGCTGGTTCGACAATATGATCATGTGCTTGTTAGCCAGCATTGCCGTGAAAATCATCGTCGACGCATGGCTGGCATGATCAACGACCGGGCCTCTGCACGATGGCTCATTAACCGCTACACTGAATCGACACATCGCGCCGCAGACATTGGCGTGCAGACGATGCGTATCACGTATTGACAAGGAAAGGAGCACGACATGGAAATGATCGACCAACTGCAAGATGGCAAAACCAAAGCTTTCGCCAAGCACTGTTTCGAGCGCTACTCTCCCGAGGAACTCAACAGCGCGGCAGAAGGCGCGCCAGATCAAGCGGAAATGGAGCACTGGGGCATCACTGCCGGACAGTGGGAAGAAGCCGTTGCAGCAGCGCTCGCCGATCACAAAGCGCAAGGCTAACATCGCATGCGGTTACGCTTGGCTGATGAAGGAACATCAAGCAGGCGGGTCAGTCAAAAATACAGATTCGGCGCAATGGAACAAGGAGGTTCACATGAGAAAATGGGTAGTGATGGCCCTCTTCAACTGGCTTCGCAAGCCAGCTAATCGTCAAAAGGCCAAAGCTGCCTGGAACGACTTACGCGGTCAACAAAAGCGCCCTTCAGGTGCGTCGTCGCCATCTTCAAGCCGCAATGCTTCACGACACCCCCATTCTTCCCGCGACCACCGCCGGTAACTAATATAAGTCTGGCCTTGAGAAAGGCCAGTTTTTATCCGTGACACGACACAAAAAAGCCGCTTCGATGAACGAAGCGGCTTTTCAGTATTGGTCGGAGTGACAGGATTCGAACCTGCGACCTTTGCAACCCCATTGCAACGCGCTACCAAGCTGCGCCACACTCCGATGTCTATATGGCTTTTGCCTCAAGACGGTGCGTATACTATCGCTTTATTAGCCAAATGAAAAGCCCTTTTTGCGCTTTCTTTTCAAATGCTTGCCGTTAGGCACGTTGCAGCGTTATCGGTCTGCCTCTTTTAGCAAAGTGGCCATAGCGTCATAGACCTTGGGCGTGGTGACCAAGAGCTGCTCTGGAAAGAGATCAGCAGGAACATTGGCAGGCACATCAATAAGGTGTCCTACTTGCGCACCGGCTTCGCGTGCGATAACCCAACCCGCTACAAAATCCCAAGGGGAGACAGTTTCGTAATAGGCGTCCAACCGGCCGCAGGCGACATCGCAAATGTCCAGCGCCGCTGAGCCGTTACGGCGTACATCTTGGCAATGGGTTAACGCTGCTTCAAGGCGGGGTAGTAACTGTTTACGAGCCGCCTTGTCGTAGGGAAAGCCGGTGCCCACTAGCGTGCTTTCCAGCGAATCGGCATCACTTGGCGTGATGGGCTGCTGGTTACAAAATGCGCCTAACCCTTGGGCAGCGCTAAAGGTGTCGTTCAGGAAGGGAGCATGCACCACACCGACCTTACCAACCCCCTGCTCAATCCAACCGATGGAGACCGCCACATGACGCAAGCCTTGGGCAAAATTCACCGTGCCATCGATGGGGTCTACGACCCACAGCTGCTCAGCGGGGTTGTGAAGCGCTTCTTCGGGGTTTAGCTCTTCGCTCAGGCGAGCCTCTCCTGGGAAGTGCTCTTCCAAGCGCTGGCTAATTAGCTTGTCCACCGCCACATCCACATCGGTGACTAGCTCGATACCGGCCTTTAGTCGCTGGCTAAAGGTTTGCTGCTCGCGGGCATCACGAATCATCTGCCCCGCTTCTTCTGCAATACGCACAGCCAACGCTAAGCGCTCTTCCAGGGTAATCGCCGCCATAGGTGCTCCGTTTCATTGGGTTAACGTCATCATTCACCCAGCATAAACGCTGCCATTTTTAGGCGCTAGCGCAGTGCATCTACCAGCACATCAACGACCACGCGGGTGGCGGCTTCAATCAAGACCACGTCTGCCCCCACACGCTCCCATTCATAACCGGGATAACGGGGCAGTTGGTTAGCAATTGGGCCGTCAAAGCGCTTGGCAATACCAGGCGGCAGCGGCTTACCGCGCTCTAATTGGCGCTGAATACCCGGCGGCAGTGGCTCGGCGCGAGGGGCATCGTACTGGCGCAGTAAATTGAGAAGGTCGCGCTCGTTAATACGCGGCAAATCGACATAGCGTTGGTCGCGCTCATACTGGTGGCGCTGTTCATGATGATGCTTGGCATTACCGTGGTCTCGCGCACCGTGAGCAGGCGCATGGGCAGGCTGTGCGGAAGCGGCTGTATACCAAAACAGAGTGGCGAGTAAAACGCCCAAGGCGATGGGTCTCATAACTGGCTCCTTCAAGGCATTTAATCTATCTAAGAGCTTTGAGTATATAAGGCAATTGCGCAGGGAGTGTGAACAAAAGTGTGCATCTCAACATACAATCGTACCATTTACAGGAACTTGAGTCTGAGCTCCTTAAAGCGCCCCCTCCTATCCTATAGTGCAGTGATCAGGAGAACGAAGGTGAGCAACGAACCTATTGGTAAACGCTGGACTTTAAAGGCGCTCAGCCTGCTAGTGGAGGCTGAATGCAGAGCGGCCTAGGTAGGATAAAAATGCGGGGAAACTAATGCACACTAAGATAGTCACATTGGTAACAACAAGAAGAAATTTAATGTGAGTAAAATCAATATAAAAAATAATTATTTTATATTCACAGGCTTTAGATGTTAATAACAAAGCCGCTAAACAGCGGCTTTGTAAAAAACTATCCTCTATGGATTAAGGGTTAGTCGGGAAGATAGAACCATCTGTGATAGCAATTGAACCTGCCCCCCGGTTTGACTGGATGGGATCTGTCAAACTGCCCGATGAAATGAAGGCGTCTGCTACTTCTTGATCGGTGGGCGTGCTACCAGCATCTAGTACACAAGCCTGGAAAGTAAAATCAAGATCTGTTCCTATTGTAACTGTTGTACTGTCTTCGAGCGTTGACTCTGCTAAAACAGCACTGCGAAACGCGGAAAGCTCGCCCTGACATGCATTCAGTGAAGAACGATCCAGATAATTCCCATACTGCGGCACACCCACAGCAGCAAGCACACCGATAATCGCCACAACGATCAGCAGTTCGATGAGGGTGAAGCCCTGCTGCTTCTTGAAGCGGCGGGGTTGGTTGGGTTGGGTTGTTTGCATTGCGAGTTTCCCTTGCGGTGTTAGAGTCATGAGCAAGCCAAAGGTAAGTGAACCAAGGCCTAACATACGGCTTACAGTAGCTTACCGCCCTAGGGTTGGCAACTAGGTTTCTCAACCGTTCAACGACGTTTTTTCAGCCTATTTCGGTGCTTTGGAAGCGCTGTATCAGTACCTCGCATCAGGCAAATATGGTACAACTCTCAGCACAATTACCCAGCTTTCGAGAACGCCATGAGCCAAACCGCCCCGGAGTCTACGCTAAGCCATGCGGCCCTCAACGGAGGGTTACGCGGCATTGCTAAACGACTGGTCAAGCATGGCCTGTTAACCGATGCGCAAGCGACTGTGGCAGAGAGTACGGCGGCCGAACTCGAGATATCTCTCCTACAGCATGTTATCGATAGCGGGCTTGTCGAAGCGGATGCTGCGGCCGTGGCGGCTGCGTGGGAGTACGGCCTACCGGTGGTGGATCTCGAGGCCATTCGCGTCAGCGCCCTACCGCCTGCCAGCGACTATCCCGTCAAAATACTCGAGCGACTGGATATCTTACCCCTGGCTCGCCATGGCCACCGTTTGACCGTGGCCGTGCCCTACCCGGCCACGCTGACTCAGCTCGATGAGCTGCAGTTCGCGACCGGGCTTAGTGTCGATGGTGTACTGGCACCGGCTGACCAGTTGCGGAATACGCTAGTCCAGTACTTAGCTCAAAACGAGCGCAGCATGCTCGATGAGCTAGACAATATCGACGATGCCGTCAGTGCGCTCAACATCGTCCAACACGCTGATGGAGATGAGGTCGAGCTCGACAAAGCCTCCCAGAATAGTGACGATGCCCCCGTCGTTAAATTCGTCAACAAGATCCTGCTCGATGCCATCAGCCGAGGCGCATCGGACATTCACTTCGAGCCCTATGAAACCCAGTACCGGGTTCGTTTTCGTATCGATGGAATGCTGGTCGAAATCGCGCGACCACCCTTTGCGCTGCGTCACCGCATCGCAGCGCGCTTGAAGATCATGTCCCGGCTGGATATTTCAGAGCGTCGCTTGCCACAAGATGGCGCTCTGAAGCTGCAGCTTTCACGCACCCGCTCCATCGATTTCCGGGTCAACTCCCTACCCACGGTATGGGGGGAGAAAGTAGTGCTGCGGATATTGGACCCCACGTCCGCCCAGCTTGGAATCGACCAGCTCGGCTTTAGCCCTGAACAGCAGGCCGCTTACGAGTACGCGTTGAAAAAACCCCAAGGAATGATTTTGGTGACCGGGCCAACGGGCAGCGGTAAGACGGTGACACTTTACACCGGCATCAACATATTGAACCAAGTGCAGCGCAATATCTGCACCGCTGAAGATCCGGTCGAGATCAAGGTATCGGGTATCAACCAAGTCAACGTGCTGCCTAAAATTGGGCTTAACTTTGCTAGTGCGTTACGGGCGTTTCTTCGCCAAGACCCCGATGTGGTCATGGTGGGGGAAATTCGTGATTTGGAGACGGCGGAAATTGCGGTCAAAGCGGCGCAAACGGGTCACTTGGTGCTCTCCACCGTCCATACCAATTCGGCGGCAGAAACGCTCGCCCGTCTCGCGAACATGGGGGTGGCGACTTATAACATTGCCAGTTCGGTGAGCCTGATCATTGCACAGCGATTAGCACGCAAATTATGCAATCAGTGTAAAACACCGGCCGACATTCCGGCTGAGGCGCTGCGTAAAGCCGGTTTCAACCAGCAGGATATTCGCAACGCGACGATCTATAAAGCTGTGGGTTGTAAGCAGTGCACCCAGGGGTATAAAGGGCGGTTAGGCGTGTACGAGGTAGTGCCGATTACCGATGACATGCGTCAACTGATCATGCGCGATGGCAACGCCATCGAGATCGACCAGCAAGCGCGTCGCGAGGGCTACCCTAGCCTTTACCAAAGCTGCCTCAGCCGAGTCTTGGATGGCAGCACCAGCCTGGAAGAAGTCAACCGAATCAGTAAGGAGTAACGCCGCCCATGACCAAAGCCAAGGCTCGCCGCGCCAAGCCCGCCCCGCTGCACCGCTGGAAATGGGCGGGCAAAGGTCCTCAGGATCGCCCCATGCGAGGCGAGCTGATTGGCCGCACCAAAGCCGATATCGTCGAGCAGCTTGCAAAGCAGCGCATCGTTGCCAGTAAGATTCAAAAACGCAGCAGTTTCAGCGGCCGCGGTAAAGTGACCAATGTCGATATCATGGTGTTCGCACGCCAGATGGCGACCATGGTGCGTGCAGGCATCCCTATTTTGCAGGCACTTCAAGCCGTGTCGGAAAGCTTGAAGAAACCCGCCATGGTCGCGCTGACCCAGCAAATCATGGAAGACGTGTCGTCCGGCGATAGCCTTTCCAGTGCCATGGCAAAACATCCTCGTCAGTTCGATCGTTTATTCGTCAACTTGGTGGATGCAGGAGAACAAGCCGGCGCGCTCGATCAAATGCTCGAACGTATTGCCAGTTACAAAGAAAAAGTCGAGTCACTCAAAAACCGCGTCAAAAAAGCGCTTTGGTATCCGACCTCGGTTATGGCGATTGGTGTGGGGGTAACCATGCTTTTGCTCATCAAAGTGGTACCTGAGTTCGAAAGCATGTTTCAAGGCTTTGGCGCCGAGCTGCCCGCATTGACACAGTTCACCGTCAATCTCTCTGACATGGCCCAGCAATATTGGCTACATGCACTGGGCTTCTTAGTCGGTAGTGTGATGCTGCTGAAAACGGCTGCGCGCCGTTCACCCAAGGTCGCCTATCGGCTCGATGGCTTATTGCTCAGGTTACCGGTAATTGGCGACATCATGCATAAATCGGCAGTGTCCCGCTTCACTCGAACCCTCGCGACGACCTTTGCCTCCGGGGTACCATTGATAGAAGGCCTAGAAACCGCTGCCGGTGCCGCCGACAATCGCGTCTATATCAAAGCAATCAATGAAGTGCGCCAGGATGTCACCACTGGGCAGCAGCTTCATTTTGCGATGCGGATGACAAACCGCTTTCCTGCGCTGGCCGTTCAGATGGTGAGCATCGGCGAAGAGGCTGGATCCCTCGATGCCATGCTCAATCGGGTGGCGGATTATTACGAAGAGGAAGTCGACAATAAAGTCGATGCGCTGACATCACTCATGGAGCCCATCATTATCGTCGTGCTCGGTGCCCTGGTGGGAGGCGTGGTAGTGTCGATGTATCTCCCGATCTTCGAAATTGGCACGGCGCTATAGAGCAGGCCACTCAATCCATTAGGAGTATCATGGGCTTACCGCCACTATTATTGTCAGTCTTCGCAGGGGTCATGGGGCTGTGTTTGGGCAGCTTTCTCAATGTCGTGATCACGCGGCTACCGGTCATGCTGATGCGCCAGTGGCGTAACGAAGCTCTCGCTTCGTTGGAGCAGCCCACAGAGCCTACCCCTCGCTTCAATCTTGCCTATCCACCGTCCATGTGCCCTCGCTGCGAGCACGCCATTGCCTGGCACGACAACCTCCCTGTCCTCGGGTGGTTGAAGCGTCGCGGGCGCTGCGCCCATTGTCAAACTCGTATCAGCCCTCAGTACCCGGTGGTGGAAATCATGGGGGGCGTACTGGCGATTGCCGTCATGGCGCTGCATGGCTGGCAACTTTCGAGTTTGTGGATATATGCCGCCTGCATGACGCTACTCGTGTTAGCCGTCATCGACCTGCGCACATACCTTCTACCGGACATACTGACCCTACCGCTGCTGTGGGCGGGTTTGGCCTACCAGCTTCTGTTTCAGCCCGTCATGCTATCTAGCGCCGTGTTAGGGGCCATGGCGGGGTATCTCGTCTTGTGGGGCTTTTACTGGCTCTTCAAGCTCGTCACGGGAAAGGAGGGCATGGGCTATGGCGATTTCAAACTACTTGCAGCGCTAGGTGCTTGGTTAGGCTGGAGCATGCTTCCGCTACTGCTGATCGTGTCTGCCGGATTGGGCGCACTCATTGGCCTGATGGTACAAGCGACACAACCTCGCCTGCGAGGCCAAGCCATGCCGTTTGGCCCCTTTTTGGCATTATCAGGCTGGGTGGGGTTACTCATGGGCGATGACCTCATGGCACTCTACCTGTCACTGGTATACTGAATCATTTATCGGTTCTGTCATTTAAGGGTTAACATGATCATTGGTGTTACCGGCGGTATTGGCTCAGGAAAATCCACCGTTGCTCGTCTATTTGGGGAGTTGGGTATCGGCTGGGTGGATGCCGATGACGTGGCAAGAGAGATTGTCGCCCCTGGCGAACCAGCACTCGATGCCATCACTGAGCGGTTTGGCATGCAGGTGCTGAATAATGACGGCAGCCTAAACCGAGCCACCCTGCGCGAGATTGTATTTACCGACCCCAGTCAGCGTGCTTGGCTGGAGTCCGTTACCCACCCGCGTATCCGCGAGCGGCTACTCGAACATCTGCGACAGCTTTGCACCCAATCACCCTATGTACTGCTGGTTTCCCCACTGCTTTTCGAATCGGGACAGGATGCGCTGGTAAAACGTACGTTGGTGGTGGACGTTCCCGAAGCAGAGCAGCTCGCGCGAACGTTGGCCCGTGATCACGTGAGCGAGCAGCAGGTGCGTGCTATCCTCGCGGCCCAATTACCACGCGATGTGCGACTCTCACGTGCCGACGATGTCATCGACAATAGCCGAGGGCGAAATCATACCCAACGGCAAGTGGCCGCACTCGACCAACAGTACCGTAACAGCATAACGTGAAGGAGCTTTCACCGATGACGATTCCCGCCAA
This sequence comes from Halomonas meridiana, assembly GCF_009846525.1. Taxonomy (NCBI): domain Bacteria; kingdom Pseudomonadati; phylum Pseudomonadota; class Gammaproteobacteria; order Oceanospirillales; family Halomonadaceae; genus Vreelandella; species Vreelandella aquamarina. The sequence goes on from NZ_CP024621.1 coordinate 2,035,359, forward strand.
CGATGCCCCGCTCGAAGTGGATTGCCCACAGTGTGGAACACGGGTGACTTGGGGGCCTAGCAGCCCTTTTCGCCCCTTTTGTAGCAAACGTTGCCAGTTACTGGATCTCGGCGCTTGGGCAGAAGAGTCTCACCGTATCTCGGGAGAGTCCGCCATGGATGAGGCCGATATCGAGACGCTTCTAGCTCAAGCGGATAAAGACGCTCCACTCTCTTGAGACGATGCCTCACTGATGTCTGACGCCTTACGACCCCACTATCGGTTATTGCATGAGCTGGATGAACGCTTCGACCAACTGACTGCAGCCATCCACCGTGCAGCGACGCTCTATGAATCAGCGCCTCCCGCCACTTGGCGTTTGTCAGGGTCAGGCGATGCCACTTGGCTGAGGGATGCGCTTCTAGACATGTGGCATCAGCAGCATCAAGACGGCCGAGAAACACGTAATTACATTGCCGTCATCGCCGCCGACGAGCCGCTGATTGAGGCCTTTCAAGAGGTCAACGCTGCCAAAAGTGCCATCAGCACACTTTTGCAACGCATCAAGCAGAGCGAGCCGGGCGGACTCAGTGACGCCAAGCAGCGCCTCCCCCAGCGTCATCCTGATGTCGAGAAAGTGCTCCGCACCGGGGGAATGGCGCGACTGCATTTGAAACAGTGCTGGCGTCAATTGCCTATCGTCGAAGCACCGGTCGCACGAGTGCGGCTCGCGTGGTACAGCAGCGGCCGCTCTATCAAACGCATCACCGTCCAAGAGGCAGAGCAAAAGCTATTACAGCTGGATAGCGATGCTCCCCATGTCCGCATACAGCTGCGAAAACTCGCTGGCATACCCAGCAGCGAACCATTGGCGCAGGTACAAAACCAAGCACCGCTCATGCGCGCCAACCTATTCTTCACGGAACCGCTGATGGATGGCCAGACACGGCGAGCGTTAAATATTGCCATGCCGCTGGTGGTACCCGCGCATGAAGGCCGCTTGCCGCATATCAAAGTGCCCCCTATGGAGCCACCCGCACAACGAACACGCGCCAAGCGGCGGGATGAAAAGCTAGAAAGTGACGCTTTTTTGCCCAGCTTACGCGTTTATCGCTACCGCTAGCGGATCGTTGGCAACCACCGGTAACCGGTCCTTTGTCCATAAGCCGTAAGCCAGCAGCGTTTCAATGAGCGCCCTCACTTCCTGCTCGGACTGATCGTATTCATTCATGAGAGCCCTCAGACGCTCTGCAAAATGCGCCTCCTGTGCTTTTTCATGCGCCTCTTGGTCGTCAGCTTCTAAGGATGCTAAAGAGCGTACAGGCGGCCCGGTGGGAATATCAAAATCACTCTCAGGATCGTCCAACTGACGCAATGCTTGCGCAAAGGCGTCATCCAGCTCACGAAATTTACGTAGCTTTTCACGCTCATCCAGTTGTTTTTGAACCTTTTGATATTTCATTGATGTTTCATTTACACCTTACAAAAAATGGTCGATACGCCTGCCAAACAGGCCTTTTTAACGAAAAACTGTGCACAAACGCGTAAACATACAGAGCAAACTTGCCTTTGCTTGAGCTTAGCAGCATAAAGACAACATCGTGATGGCAACACGAATCGGTAACAATGGTTTACCGCTATCGTATGGACAGTGACACTACGCCATCACACGCCAAGGATGTTAGCTCACTCCACGATACTCCCTATTGATAGGCAGTGAGCAGAGCTATGGGCTACCAGCACTTGTACCATACGCACCGGGAGGGTGCTCTACAGGCAAGATATCGACCTGTATGACTCACGCATAGGAGGCCAGATAATGTTCAATGCAATGTCGCGAGCTGAGATCTGGCTACAGGACACGCTTGATCAGTCATTGAGTATCGAAGACCTAGCGAACCACTTGGGGTATTCTGCCTCGCAGGTGCGCAGACAGTTTCGCCAATGCTTTCATACATCCCCAAGCGCTTACCGAGAGCAGCGTCGCCTAGAGCGTGCTGCCGTTCTCTTATCACTGACATCACAAAATATAGCGCATATCGCCTTACGCTGTGGGTACGTCAATCACTCCTCTTTCTCAAGAGCCTTTCAAAGGCGCTACCAGCTAACTCCGCGGCATTATCGCCAAGCGCTAAGTGGTATGCGCCATTTAGCCGCACCTCAAAGACAGTTTACGACGACCATCGAGAAGAGCCGCCCTCGACAGGCTGTTTTTATGCGTATTTATGAAGCACCTGACGCTATTGATGGGCTGGGCAGCAAAAAACATCATGCTAACCATCTTAGCTGCTTTGAAGCACAATTAGGGCGAGCCACACCGACCGTTGCCTTGCCTGACTTATTAGCCAATACCGTTGCCGCTTTAGACACTTCTCAACCGCAAAACAAGTTGAGAACCGATATTGGACTTTACTTAGAGCCTACGGCTACCACGGAGAATTTAGCACTGCCAGTGGCTTATCGCAGGGTAGACTCTCCCGCTCAACACTTTGCCACGACACGTTTCGATCAGTTCGATGAGCTAGCGGATGCGCTAGCCTCCACGCTCTTGCGCATCATTCACCAAGAAGATACGTTTCAGATTAGTGGAGATTCTCCGCGAGTACTGTGGCATCCAAATCACTTGGAATTACGCGTCCCGCTTCAATATTGAGCAATGTTGACTGGAAACTCTTCTCTATCGCTGTTTAAAAAGAATTCCGGCACTTCTTTGCAGAAGTGCCGGAATGATTTGTTTAGTCTTCCATCCGCACGAGCCAAGACTCGACAGTGTCATCGCCGTGCTCGTCTTTCCAGCTACGCAGGCCTTTGTGATTGCCGCCACGGGTTTCGATGACCTCACCAGTGTGCGGGTTCTTGTAGATCTTCAGACGACGCTTGCGGCGCGTAGAGGCAGCAGGCGCTTTAGTGCTGACACGCTGATCGGCAGCAGGGTCAAGCAGTGCGACCACGTCTGTCGGGCGCTTACCAAACTCGTTCATCAACGCTTCCAGTTTGGCTTTAAACTCTAGCTCGCTTTTAAGGCGCTGATCGCCTTCTAAACGCTGCAGTTCTTCTTGTAGCTGCTTAAGCTGCTGTTCTTTCTGGATGTAATCGTTTAACAAAGACATAGGGAGTCCCTTTTTTGCTTTAGATGTAACGGCAATGGTATTCAGCTGGACCACTCAATACCGATCAGTTCAGGATGCGGTGACATTATTGCCTTAATTATGCTAATTGACAACAGTCTAGTTGATTTTGATCCATTTACTAAACTTTTTTTTAAACACCAACTTGCCAAAGCCCACAACGATTAAAGCCACTCTTCAAACAACACGAGTACTGCTAATACAGATTAAGAAAGTAAATCGAAGCGATGTAAATTTTTGCAAAAAAAACGCCGCCCTAGAGGGCGGCGTTTTTGTAGGCGTCAGACTAATAACTTAGTCTTGACCCATCTGCTGCTTGATCAGATCACCGATAGTGGTCGGGCCACCGGCGGCTTCTGGCTCTTGCTCACGCAGTTTCTTCAGGTTTTGACGAGTATCGTCTTGCTCTTTCGCTTTTACCGACAGATTGATCTGACGGCTCTTGCGATCGACGCTCACGATACGCGCTTCAACGCTGTCACCTTCGTTCAGAACGTTGCGTGCATCTTCAACACGGTCAGCGCTGATTTCAGAGGCTTTGAGGATAGCGATAACGTCTGTCGCCAGCTCAACGTGTGCTTCTTTGGCGTCAACTTCTACAACACGGCCAGTCACGATGCTGCCCTTGTCGTTCACAGACAGGTATTCAGCAACCGGATCGGAATCCATTTGCTTGATACCCAGGGAGATACGCTCGCGCTCCGGGTCGATAGACAGAATAACTGCTTCTGCTTCGTCACCCTTCTTGAAGTTACGAACGGCTTCTTCGCCTGTTTCAGTCCAAGAGATGTCGGACAGGTGAACCAGACCGTCGATACCGCCTTCAAGGCCGATGAAGATACCGAAGTCCGTAATGGACTTGATGGTACCGGAAACACGGTCGCCCTTGTTGTATTCGGCGTTGAAGGTTTCCCACGGATTAGCAGTGCACTGCTTGATACCCAGAGAAATACGACGACGCTCTTCGTCGATATCAAGAACCATCACGTCAACGTCATCGCCCACTTGAACGACTTTAGACGGATGAATGTTCTTGTTGGTCCAGTCCATTTCAGACACGTGAACCAGACCTTCGACACCCTCTTCCAGCTCAGCAAAGCAACCGTAGTCCGTCAGGTTCGTGACGACAGCGTGTACTTTGGTGCCTTCCGGATAACGGTCTTTAATGTTGACCCACGGATCTTCGCCCAGCTGCTTCAGACCCAGTGAAACGCGGTTGCGCTCACGATCGAACTTCAGCACTTTGACGTTGATTTCGTCGCCAACGGCAACGATTTCAGACGGATGCTTGATGCGCTTCCACGCCATGTCGGTGATGTGCAACAGGCCATCGACGCCGCCCAAATCAACGAAAGCACCGTAATCGGTCAGGTTCTTGACGATACCTTTGATCTGCTGGCCTTCTTGCAGAGTGGCCAGGAGCGCTTCACGCTCGGCGCTGTTCTCTGCTTCTAGCACGGCACGACGTGATACGACGACGTTGTTACGCTTCGGGTCGAGCTTGATGACTTTGAAATCCAGCTCTTTGTTTTCCAGGTGCGCAGTGTCGCGAACCGGACGAACGTCCACCAGAGAGCCCGGCAAGAAAGCACGGATAGAGTCGACGTCGACAGTGAAGCCGCCTTTGACTTTACCGTTGATCACGCCCTTGACGATTTCGTCTTTCTCGAAGGCTGCTTCCAGAATCTTCCAAGCTTCTGCGCGCTTGGCTTTTTCACGGGACAGACGTGTTTCACCGAAACCATCTTCGACGGCTTCCAGTGCAACGTGAACGTCATCACCGATGGCGATGGTCAGTTCACCGTTTTCATCGCGGAATTGTGCCGCAGGGATTTGACCTTCGGACTTCAGACCAGCGTTAACGGTAACCCAGTCACCGTCAATGTCGACAACCTGAGCCGCGACGATGGCGCCTGGCTCCATGTTGATGTCGTTAAGAGACTGTTCAAACAGTTCAGCAAAGCTTTCGCTCATGGTTTTCCTACGTGATCAACGTTGTTGAGGCATAACTGCCTTCTCCGTACCACCAGCGAGTACGGGCCTAATGTCACTCAGCTTTTGGAGGCGTTAGCGCTGGTTAGACCTGACCGGGCTCACTGAGATGATGCTGTCGCCCTGCCACGTCGTGACACCTTTCCAAAAACGCCGCAAGGGAGAATCAAATGCCGTTAGACATGCCGCGTAGGGCAAGCAGTTCGGTCAGCCGATCAACCACTTCCGGTATGCTCAGGCGCGTGGTATCAAGCGTGATGGCATCTTCTGCCGGCTTGAGGGGAGCCACACTGCGTTGCGTGTCGCGTGCATCGCGTGCCTGAATCTCCTTTAAAAGACTCGACAGACTAGCATCCACCCCAGCTTCCTGCAACTGTAGATGCCGTCTGCGCGCCCGCTCTTCGGCACTGGCCGTCAAAAAGATCTTCAAGGGAGCATCGGGGAACACGACCGTGCCCATGTCGCGACCGTCTGCCACGAGCCCCGGCGCTTGACAAAAATCGCGCTGCCTCTGGAGAAGCGCCGAACGCACTTGTGGCAAAGCGGCCACCTTGGAAGCGCGTTCACCGGCTTGTTCGGTACGGATTGCGCGACCAACGTCCTCACCCTCTAAGAGCGTGCAGGGTAAGCCATCCGCCACCGGAAACGCGACATCGAGCGATGCCGCAATACTGGCGAGTGCCGCCTCATCATCCAGCGAGACGCCATGCTTGACGGCGGCTTGCGCCGTCAAACGGTAAAGCGCCCCACTATCCAGCAGGTGCCAACCCAACCGTTCGGCCACAAGGCTGCTAATCGTGCCTTTGCCGGCACCGCCGGGGCCATCGATTGTCAGCACAGGTACCTTAGCGGTCATTGGCACCCTCCACCTCGACGCTCATCCCAATTCGTTGAGCCAGTGCGACGAAATCGGGGAAGGAGGTCGCCACGTTGGCGCAGTCATCAATGATGATTTCGGCACCGGCACGCAGCGACGCAATGGCAAACGCCATGGCAATACGGTGATCGCCCAGGCTATCGATACGACCACCGCCATAGCTCGGTTCGCTATCGTTGCCGTTACCCACAATGTCAATGCCGTCCTCTACCACCGTATGCTCGACACCCAGCACCGCAAGGCCATCGGCCATCGCCTGGATGCGGTCGGACTCTTTCACGCGGAGTTCTTCTGCACCGCGCAGGCGGGTCGTGCCGTGCGCATTGGATGCCGCAATGAAGAGCGCTGGGAATTCATCGATAGCCAGCGGCACTTGATCGACGGGAATATCGATACCTTTCAAGGGCGCGTAACGAATACGGATATCGGCAACCGGCTCGCCCCCCACTTCGCGCTCGTTCTCCAGGGTTAAATCAGCGCCCATCAGGTTCAAGATATTGATCACACCAATCCGCGTCGGGTTGATGCCCACATGTTCCAGTGTGATATCGGAACCCGGCGTAATCGCAGCCGCAACGAGAAAGAACGTCGCCGAGGAGATATCGGACGGAACATCGATGGGTCCAGCGGTTAGTCGACCACCGCCTTGTAGCCAGCAGGTATCCCCTTCACGGGATACTTCGTAACCAAACCCATTGAGCATGCGTTCGGTATGGTCACGGGTAGGCGCAGGCTCGCGCACACGGGTTTCGCCTTCGGCATACAGCCCGGCGAGTAGCAGACAGGATTTCACCTGGGCACTGGCCATGGGCATGTCGTAGTGAATACCCTTTAGCGCTGCGCCACCCTGGATTTTCAGCGGCGGACGACCGCCTTCGGCGGTATCGATCGTCGCCCCCATAAGACGCAAAGGATCCGCGACGCGACCCATCGGGCGCTTAGTCAGCGACTCGTCGCCGGTCAATTCGCTGTCGAAGGATTGACCGGCCAGCAGGCCGGCAAAGAGACGCATTGCCGTCCCAGAGTTACCCACATAAAGAGGCCCTGCTGGCGCTTTCAAACCGTGCATGCCGACGCCATGGATTGTCACGCGGCCTTGATGCGGCCCCTCAATCGCCACTCCCATCTCGCGGAACGCCTGCAGCGTTGCCAGGCTATCTTCACCTTCGAGGAAGCCTTTGACCTCCGTCACCCCTTCTGCCAACGCTCCCAGCATGATCGAGCGGTGGGACATGGATTTATCGCCCGGCACACGCAGACGCCCCTGCGCCTGGCCGCCCGGCTGCACCCGATAAGTCACTTTACCGTGTGGTTGCATATGATATTCCGCCTGATAACTGGTTTTGTTCAATAACGTATCGAAATAGTGACGCGCATGACTGGCCCGATCAAAGGTGGCGATGAGTGCATCGCTATCCCCCTCCTCCACGGCTTGACGCAGACGCGTTAGACCGGCCTCAAAATCATCCAGCGACGATAGCACCGCCTCTCGGTTGGCAATGAAAATATCCCGCCACATGACCGGATCACTGCCCGCAATGCGCGTGAAGTCTCGGAACCCGCCTGCCGCATAACGAAAAATATCCAGCCGCTCATCTTGACGCGCTAGGGTGTCCACCAGGGAAAAGGCCAACAGATGCGGCAAATGACTGGTTCGCGCGAGTACTTGATCGTGGCGTTCGACACTCATGTGGAGCACCTGTGCACCACAAGCCTGCCACAATCCCTCTACGCGTTTCAGCGCTAGTGCATTGACGTTGGCCTCAGGCGTCAAAATCACCTTGTGGTTCTCATAGAGCAAGGGGTTGGCCGCAGCTACACCACTCTTTTCGGAACCCGCAATGGGATGACCCAGCACCATGTTCGGCGGCACGCAGCCAAAGACGCGCTCGGCACACTCTCGAATCGTTGCCTTGGTACTGCCCACGTCGGTGATGACCACATCGCTGGCTGCGTCGGAAAGCGACTCGGCCAACTGGGTCATGACGCGCTCCATGGCCAGCACGGGCACCGCCAGCACGACCATGGAGACATCCTTCAACAGCTCGCCGAGCCTAGTATCGCCCGAATCGACGAGACCAAGCTCAATGCCCAGAGCCACTTCGTCATGGTTAGGGTCGCAAGCGACGATGTGGCCGTCATAGCCAGCGGCGCGTAACCCAGCAGCCAGCGAGCCGCCAATCAACCCCAACCCAACGATCAAGATCCGCGATTCATGACACGACGCACGTTTGTTCGTATGCCCTGACACCGTCACAGCACGCCCTGGGGGTAAGAGCCCAACACGCGCAGCTCGGAGGCCCGCAAACGCACCTCTTCCAAGACCGCCGCCACCTGAGGCTCGTCGCGATGACCTTTGAAATCGATGAAAAATACATAATTCCAAACGCCGGTGCGTGACGGCCGCGTTTCAATACGAGTCAAATCGATTTTGTGGCGATGGAACGGCTCAAGCAGATCGTGCAGCGCCCCCGGCTGGTTACGCATCGCCACGACGATGGACGTCTTATCCTCGCCTGACATGGGCACGTCTTGGTTGCCAATGATCAAAAAGCGCGTGGAGTTATCCGGGCGATCCTCGATCTTGTCGGCAATCCGCTCCAGACCATACAGCTTCGCCGCCATGTCACCCGCTATGGCGGCGCTGTGCCATTCGGTCTTTACCAGCTTCGCAGCTTCTGCGTTAGACGACACCGGTACACGCTCTGCGTGAGGATAGTGTGCGTCCAACCACTTACGGCATTGGCCAAACGACTGCGGATGCGAATAAATGCGCGATACTTTGTCTTTACGCGTGGTTTCGCTGATCAACAGATGATGATGGATGCGTAGTACCACTTCGCCGCAAATCTTGATGGAGGAGTCCATGAAGGTATCGAGCGTGTGATTGACAACGCCTTCGGTGGAATTCTCCACCGGCACGACGCCGTAATTCACCGCGCCCGCTTCTACTTCGCGGAACACCTCGTCGATGGCGGCCATGGGCAAGCTGACCGCGCTTTCCCCAAAGTGCTTCAGCGCGGCTTGCTGGGTAAACGTGCCCTCTGGGCCTAAATACGCCACTTTGACCGGCTGCTCCAGCGCGAGACAAGCAGACATGATTTCGCGAAACAGACGGGCCATCTCTTCGGAGTCCAGTGGCCCATTGTTCAGCGCCATGATGCGCCGCAACACCTGCGCTTCCCGCTCAGGGCGGTAGAACACGGCATCTTTATCTTGGGCGAGCTTAACGTGAGCCACCTGCTGAGCGCAGGTGGCTCGCTCACTGATCAAGCGCAGAATATCGCCATCCAACTGGTCGATACGTTGACGCAAGTCGTCTAAATGGATCGGCGTATCGGACATGATGGTTAGCCTCTTCGTTGTTCGAAATCCGCCATGAAGGCAATCAAAGCATCGACCGCCTCTTCGGGAACGGCGTTGTACAAGCTAGCGCGCATGCCACCGACGCTGCGATGACCTTTCAAATTGAGCAGCCCTGCCTCATCGGCTTCTTGTAAGAACGCGTTATCCAAACGCTCGTCGGCCAGTACGAACGGTACGTTCATCCGCGAACGGTTCGGTATGGCGATGGGGTTGCGGTAAAAATGGCTGGCATCGATAGCCGCATACAGCTTTTGCGCTTTGCGCTGATTCATCGCCTCCATCGCTTCCAGGCCACCCACGTCGTTTTTCAGCCATTGAAAAACGAGGCCCGATAAGTACCACGCGTACGTAGGTGGCGTGTTCACCATGGAACCCGCTTCCGCCAGCAGCTGATAATCGAATAGTGACGGAATGGTGCTTGGCGCGCGCCCCAGCAGGTCATCGCGCACCACAACGATGGTCAAGCCTGCCGGACCAATGTTCTTCTGAGCGCCAGCATAAATGACGCCATACTCACTAACATCAATGGGGCCAGAGAGAATGTTCGACGACATATCGCACACCAGCGGCACGGCTTTGCCATCTGCCCGAATCGCCTGCGGGATATAGTCGAACTCCAAACCGCCAATGGTTTCGTTGGAGGTGTAGTGCAAATAGGCAGCGTCATCGCTGATAGCCAGCGAGGCTTGATCAGGGACGGCCGTTTGCCCATTTGCCTCACTGCTGGCCGCTAGATGGCACTCAAAGCCAAGGCGTTTGGCTTCGCTCAGCGCCTTCTTCCCCCAAATACCGGTTTGGATGAAGTTTGCGCTTCCCCCTTGCCCCAGCAAGTTCATCGGCAGCATCGAAAACTGCATGCTTGCGCCGCCCTGTAAGAAGAGCACCCGATAATCGCTCGGAATCACCAGCAGCTCGCGCAAATCTGCTTCGGCGCGCTCTGCAATCGCCACGAATTCATCGCTGCGGTGGCTCATCTCCATGACCGACAAGCCGCGTCCTTGATAGTCAAGCAGCTCGTCACGGGCCCGCTCAAGTACGGCGCTGGGCAGGGCCGCAGGCCCTGCGCAAAAATTATAATGACGTGTCATCGGTTCCCGGTTCCTGTGCGCCATTGTCTGCGTCTGCTGGCTCGCCCGTGTCTACGTCATCCGTCTCTTCAGGCTCATCCACGCGAACGGTTTTCACCAATTTTTCTTCTTTACCCAAGCGAATCAACATGACCCCTTGCGTATTGCGCGAAGTGGTCGACACCTCCTCCACGCGGGTGCGCACCAACGTGCCGCGATCGGTGATCAGCATCATTTCGTCGCTGTCGTACACCTGCATCGCAGCCACCAGCGAACCGTTCCGCTCACTGGTCTGCATAGCGATGACACCCTGGCCACCCCGGCCACGCAGCGGGAACTCTTCGAGTCGGGTGCGCTTGCCGTAGCCATTCTCACTGGCCGTCAAGATATAAATTTGTCCTTCGCCCTGAGCGGGGGTCGCCGCGTCTGCTTGCGCATCTATCTCGGCATCGGTGTCGGCCTCAGCATCGATCTGCTGGCTCTTGGGAATGATCAAGCTGATCACTTCCGCATCGCCTGCCAATCGCATACCGCGCACGCCGCGAGCAGTACGGCCCATGGCGCGCACATTGCCCTCTTCGAAACGGATCGCTTTACCATTGGAAGAGAGCAGCATCGCGTGATCGGAACCCGAGGTAATCGCAGCACCTACCAAGCGGTCACCCTCTTCCAGGTCAATCGCAATCAGGCCAACGCTACGCGGGCGCGAGAACTGCTCGAGGCTGGTACGTTTCACCGTGCCCTTCGCGGTAGCGAAGAAGATGTAATGCTCGGGGTCATAATCCCGAACCGGGAGAATGGCGTTGACTGACTCGCCCTCTTCCAGCGGCAACATGTTCACCAACGGCTTGCCACGAGAGCCGCGGCTGGCGTTCGGCATCTCGTACACTTTCAGCCAGTAGACCTTGCCACGGTTGGAGAAGAGCAGCACAGTGTCGTGGGTCGAGGCCACCAGCAGGTGCTCGATGACGTCCTCGTCTTTCATGGACGTCGCCGACTTGCCACGGCCACCGCGACGCTGCGCTTGATAATCCGATAGCGGCTGTGTCTTCGCATAGCCAGAGCGGGACACGGTCACCACCATGTCCTCTTCTGCAATGAGATCTTCAATGGAGAGGTCCAGATGGCTGGCCTGAATCTCCGTACGGCGATCATCACCGAACTGATCACGCACCGCGTGCAGCTCTTCGCGGATCACGTCCATCAGGCGATCGGCAGACGCCAGAATCTCCGTGAATTCGGCGATCTTTTCCAGAATCGACAGATACTCATCGAGCAGCTTTTCGGTTTCGAGCCCGGTCAAACGGTGCAACCGCAGCTCTAGAATGGCCTGTGCCTGCGCGGGAGAGAGTCGGTACTCGGTAGCAGAGGGATTGAGGCCAAAGCCCTCTTCCAGATCTTCCGGCTTGCAAGAGGTCGCACCGGCGCGCTCGAGCATGGCGGTGACTTGGCCCGGCTTCCACACCTTCGCCAGCAGTTTTTCACGGGCTTCCGCTGCGTTGGGGGATGCCTTGATCAGCTCGATGACTTCATCGATGTTGGAAATGGCCACTGCCAAACCTTCCAACAGATGGCCACGCTCACGGGCTTTCTTGAGTTCGAACAGCGTACGGCGAGTAACGACTTCACGACGGTGACGAATGAACGCCTCGAGCATCTCTTTGAGATTGAGCGTCCGCGGCTGGCCGTTCTCCAGCGCCACCATGTTGATACCGAACACGTTCTGCAGCTGGGTTTGGGCAAACAGGTTATTGACGACTACATCGCCCGACTCCCCCCGTTTGATCTCGATCACCACGCGCAGGCCGTCTTTATCCGACTCGTCGCGAAGCTCTGCGATACCCTCGATCTTTTTCTCTTTGACTAGCTCGGCAATCTTCTCGATCAACCGCGCCTTGTTCACCTGATACGGCAGCTCGGTGATGATGATGTGATCGCGGCCGGTTTTATCGTCGTGCTCGATGGTGTGGCAGGCGCGTACGTAGATACGCCCACGCCCGGTACGGTACGCATCGAGAATGCCCGCGCGGCCATTGATGATGCCCCCGGTAGGGAAATCCGGCCCGGGGATGTACTGCATCAGATCATCCACTGACAGCGTGTAGTCGTCGATAAGGGCCAAGCAGCCGTCGATCACTTCCCGCATGTTATGGGGCGGAATGTTCGTCGCCATACCGACCGCGATTCCCGACGATCCGTTGATCAGCAGGTTGGGCACTTTGGTCGGCAGCACTTCTGGAATGCGCTCGGTGCCGTCGTAGTTATCGACCCAGTCGACCGTGTCTTTTTCAAGATCCGCCAGCAGCTCGTGCGCCAGTCGCGCCATGCGCACTTCGGTGTAACGCATGGCTGCCGCGTTATCACCATCGATGGAACCAAAGTTGCCTTGACCATCCACCAGCACGTGACGCATGGAGAAGTGCTGAGCCATCCGTACGATGGTGTCATACACCGCACTGTCACCGTGCGGATGGTATTTACCGATGACATCGCCGACGACACGCGCCGACTTCTTGTACGGTTTATTCCAGTCATTGCCCAGTTCGTGCATGGCAAACAGCACACGCCGGTGAACGGGCTTCAAGCCGTCGCGCACATCAGGTAGCGCGCGGCCGATAATGACACTCATCGCATAGTCGAGATACGACTGTTTTAGCTCGTCTTCAATATTGACGGGCAAGATTTCTCTGGCGATGTCACCCATGAAAGTCAGATCCTTTGCACTGCATTGGCACTGCGAGAGTTGAAAGCGCTTGAAAATGCCGCCTTTCGTCGTACGAGACCGAGTACAAGAAGGCGGCGCGCAGATACCGTGTCATCATACCACTGCATGCGCATCAAGGGCAGTCGGTGACACTGCCATTGCCATTTAGGCTGTAAACGCCTCCTTGGCCACGACCATCCCCTGCAGCACCTCGCGTACTTCCCCCTCAATGGCGGCAGCTTTGTTGGCCTTGACATCCAACAGGACGAAGGTGAGGTCGGCCTGAGCGATCAGGGTACCGTCGGCCCGCACGATGCGGTGGTGGCACAGCGCACTGCGCTCACCCACGTCGACGATGCCCGTCAATACCTGCAAATCGTCCCCCTGGACGGCCGCGGCGCGATAGTCGATGTTCAAATTGACCACGACGAAGGCTCGCCCCGCACTATGAAGCTGCTGGATGAGCCGTGGGTGCTCGTCGAAAAATGCCCAGCGCCCCTCCTCCATGAACTCCAGATAGCGCGCATTGTTGACATGACCATAGCCATCCAAATGGTAGCCACGAACCCGCATACCAACCTGTGAGATTGACTCAGACATAGCATCCTCTTGTTCACTGCTTATAAAAATGGGCAAGGAATCATTAACACCTTGCAAATCAAACACAAGTTTAAAACCAGTGCAACAACAAGTCGCCACGCCAAGGTGCTGGTAGGAAAGGCTTGGTTTCGACATAATGTGCCACCTTTTTCATAGGATCGGTGACATGTGGTTTAAGCACCTGCATTTATATCGCCTGCACGGCGCTCCCGAGCTAGATAGCCAAACGCTGGCCAACGCACTGGATGAGCATGCGGCCAAGCCGCTGGGTAATGCGGATGCACGCCGTTTAGGCTGGACGGCTCCTGCTGGGCGGCTAGGCGGCGACCAGCGTGTCCATGAAATTCAGGGGCACCGCCTACTCTCGGCCCTGCGCCAGGAACGCCTGCTTCCTGCATCGGTCGTCAAAGAGGAAGTCGATGAAAAAGTCGCTGAGATCGAGGCCAGCGAAGGGCGCAAAGTAACCCGTAAGGAAAAAACGGCGCTTAAAGAGCAGGTCACCGAAGCACTCCTGCCCCGCGCCTTTGTCCGCAGCCAAAAAATCGACCTCTGGTGGGACACCAAACGCCAGCTCATCGGTGTGAATGCCAGCTCGCGCACCCGCGCCGAGGATGTCTTGGACCTGCTGCGCGAAACCTTAGGCAGCTTGAAAGCCACGCCGCTTAGTAGCCAGACGCTGCCCATTCGCGCCATGACCACCTGGCTTGGCGACCCGGCCAGCCGTCCTGCCGACCTCCAGCTTGGCGACCAGGTGGAGTTAAAGGCTAAAGGCGACGACGGCGTACTGCGTGCACGCCAGGTTGATCTCGATAGCGATGAAATCCAGCAGCTGCTCGAAAGCGGGCGCCAAGCCAGCAAACTCGCCATGAGTCTCGAAGGCCGCCTAAGTTTCGTGCTGCACGACGATCTAGCGCTCAAATCGCTACGTTTTGGCGACGCGCTCATCGAAGAAGCGGACCATGCCGACGACGGCGACGATGCGCTCGCCCGCTTGGAAACCGACTTCATCCTAATGGCCCAAGCGCTGTCTGACGATATTACCCGCCTGCTCGAATGGTTAGGTGGCGAAACTCAGCGGGAACCGACGGCCCAGCCAGACGCCTAAGCCACGAGACAGATAGCCGCCGTAACCCGATTATTTTGCTGATATCCAACGGATCGCATGACTCATCACAATAACGCACCCAACGCTGACTCACCGAATGACCCTTGGGCGGATATTCGCCCTTATATGGATCACGAGGTGGCCGATGTTCTTGAACGGCTTTCCCGCGATAGCGAGCTGCTCGATGCGCTGACCCGCTTCCGGCTGCCACGCATGGCCAAGTGGGCGCCGCCAGTGGCGCGCGCATTGGCAAGCCATGCCGTTCGGCGCGAGGTAAAGGGGGTCACCAGCGTTCGCGAATTCCAAATGCGTATCGCCAGCTATATGGTGCGCATGATCCGCACGACGACCGATGCATTCGACGTCTCGGGGCTCGACAAGCTCGACGACCATAGTGCCTACCTCTTCATTGGCAACCATCGCGATATCTCACTGGACCCTGCCTTCGTGAATTACGCGCTCTACGAAGCGGGTCGGGATACCGTGCGCATCGCGATCGGTGACAATTTGTTAAAGAAACCTTATGTCACCGACCTCATGCGGCTCAACAAAAGCTTCATCGTACCCCGCAGCGCTCGCGGCAAACGAGCCATGCTGGCTGCTTACCAGCAGCTCTCGTCGTACATCCGTCACTCGATTACCGACGACAATCACTCCATTTGGATGGCTCAGCGCGAAGGCCGTGCCAAGAACGGCATTGACCGCACCGACCCCGCCATTATCAAAATGCTCACCATGGCCAAGCGTCACGCCGAGCGCGACATGGTGTTTGGCGATGCCATTGCCGAATTAAAACTCGTGCCGGTATCCATCAGCTACGAATACGACCCTTGCGATGTGCAAAAAGCCCAAGAGCTTCACGACATTGCGAAACAAGGCAGCTACGCCAAGGGGGAGTTCGAAGACATTCGCTCGATCGTCGCGGGCATCACAGGCTCCAAAGGTCGCGTACAGCTCAAATTTGGTACGCCCGTCGGTGCCGATATGGCCACGCCCGATGAAGTCGCCGCTGAGATCGACCGCCAAGTCATTGGTGGCTATCGCCTCTTCCCCAGTCACTATCTTGCACTGGAAACATTAGGCGAGTCGCCGGAGCTGGTCGCCCGTAAAGCGATTACTCGCCAGGACCGGGAGCGCTTCAAAGCGCGCCTAGCCAGCGTGCCTGAAGCGCTGCGGCCTTACTGGCTCGCACAGTACGCCAACCCGGTGAAGCACAAGGCTGGGCGTCTGAGCCTGTAGCGACCAATCTGCGCATGCTCACGGTTAGAAAAAGTGCTATGGTCAAGGCATTCATTGGTCTCGCTTGGTAGCTTCACCAAGCGCGGTCTTAAGGAGACTCCCTATGTCCGCATCAGAAATTCAAAAAACACGTATCATCAACGAGCTACGCGGCTTCATTCGCAAGTTACTGCAGGACCCGAAAATTCTCGAGCAGTCACTGGCCATTGCCCGCACCCAGCTCACCGAAGGCAGCAGCCCCGCCATCATGGCGCGTATTGCCAATGAAATTTCAGACACCACCAGCGTGCATATTCCTGAAGACCCGGCCGAACACTCCGAGGCAGACAAACTGTTTCTAGAGCTGTTACGCGAAGTGGTGCAAGAAGAGCAGGCGCTGTACTAAGCCTCGGCCACACTCCTGGGTACGAGCACGCACTCAACATGACGTTACCGGCGAAGCACCACCCCTTCGCCGTCTTTATTTGTATTGTCTAACCGGAATTTTCATTCACCATGTCCAATACTGCCCCGCGCAACATTCTGGTGACGAGCGCCCTTCCCTATGCCAACGGCGCCATTCACCTCGGCCACCTGCTGGAATACATTCAAACGGACATCTGGGTACGCTTTCAAAAAAGCCGTGGCCAGCAGTGTTACTACGTCTGTGCCGACGATGCTCACGGCACCGCGATCATGCTACGCGCCGAGCAGGAAGGGATTTCCCCAGAAGCCTTGATTGAACGGGTTTCTCAAGACCACCAGGAAGATTTCGCCCGCTTTGGTGTGGGGTTCGATAACTACCACTCCACTCACTCGGATGAAAACCGCTACTTCAGCGAGCTGATCTACACTCGCCTGCGGGACAAAGGTCATATCGCGACCCGCGATATCGAGCAAATGTTCGATCCGCAGAAAGGGCTGTTTCTTGCCGACCGGTTCATCAAAGGCACCTGCCCAAAGTGCCACGCAGACGACCAGTACGGCGATAACTGCGAAAAATGCGGCGCGACCTACACACCGGCGGATCTGATCAACCCGGTGTCCGCCATCTCGGGTGCGACGCCCGAGGTGCGCAGTTCGACGCACTACTTCTTCAAACTGCCGGACTTCGCTGACTTTTTACAGCAGTGGATCAATGATGGTCACGTACAGCCACAAATCCGCAACAAGCTGATGGAGTGGTTCGAGTCGGGCTTCAACGAGTGGGACATTTCCCGCGACGCGCCCTACTTCGGTTTTGAAATTCCCGATGCGCCGGGCAAGTACTTCTACGTATGGCTAGACGCGCCCATCGGCTACCTCGCCAGCTTCAAGCATCTGTGCGAACGCGATGGGATCGATTTCGATAGTTTCTGGAAAAAAGAGTCGGACGCCGAGGTCTATCACTTCATTGGCAAGGACATCGTCTATTTCCACGCGCTGTTCTGGCCCGCCATGCTTCACGGTGCCGAGCTGCGCACGCCGACGGCAGTCAACTGTCACGGTTTCTTGACCGTCGATGGTGCAAAGATGTCGAAATCGCGCGGCACCTTCATCAAAGCCGCCACTTACGCCGAACACCTCAACCCTGAGTATCTGCGTTACTACTTTGCTGCCAAGCTCACGTCGAAAGTAGACGATCTTGACCTCAATCTTGACGACTTCGCGGCCCGAGTCAATTCAGATCTCGTCGGCAAGGTCGTAAACATCGCCAGCCGCTGTGCCGGTTTTGTCAAAAAACTCGGCGGCGGCACGCTCTCAGCGCACTGTGCCGAGCCGCAAATGGTTGCCCGTTTCATCGCTGCTGGTGACGAGATCGCCGCCGATTTCGAAGCGCGTGAATTCAGCCGCGCCATGCGCAAAATCATGGAACTGGCCGATGAAGCCAATACCTACATTGCCGAGAAAGAGCCCTGGGCACTCGCTAAGCAAGAGGGCCGCGATCAGGAAGTGCTGGAGATCTGCTCGGTGGGCATCAACCTGTTCCGTCAGCTGATGGTCTACTTGGCACCGGTTGTCCCAGCCATGGCCGAGCAAGCCCGCGAATTCATAAATGTTGACACTCTGAATTGGGAAAGCCGTGTTAACGTACTGGTCAACCACCCGATCAACAAGTTCAAACCGCTGATGATACGGGTAGAGCGGGACAAGATCGACGCCATGATCGAGTCCTCGAAGGAAGATTTGGTAGAAGAGCAGAAGCTAAAGAACGCCCCGAAAGGCCCACTGGCCGACGAGCCCATCGCGGCAGGCATTAGCTTTGACGAGTTTGCCAAAGTCGACCTGCGGATTGCCCGAATTGCCAAAGCGCAATACGTCGAGGGGGCCGACAAACTGCTTCAGCTCACTCTAGATTTGGGCGGCGAAACCCGCAACGTTTTCTCGGGGATCCGCTCGGCTTATTCGCCAGAGGCGCTGGAAGGTCGATTGACGGTGATGGTGGCTAACTTGGCACCCCGCAAAATGCGCTTTGGCGTTTCCGAAGGCATGGTGCTGGCCTCTGCCAACAACGATGGCATTTATTTGCTTTCGCCCGATGCTGGCGCTGAACCGGGTCAGCGTGTAACGTAACGCCGCCGTTCACGGACGAAAGGGGCAAGGCGCGCAGCCTGCCCCTTTTGTGTTTAAGCGACGTCCATTCTTATCGTTAGTGGTCGTCATTCACTTCAACATGAGTGTGTTTTATGGGCCAGCGCCTCTCCGTGTCATTGCGTTTTCGTTTCTTTGCCGTGCTTGGCGGGTTATTAATCGTCGCAATGATAGCGCTCGCGGTCATCAGCAAATGGCTGATATTTCCGGCGCTACAGGCCGAAGAGCGCACCGCCGTTCAGCGCGAACTGGACCGAGCGACACGCAGCCTGATGCTCAACCAAGAGAACCTGCTGGCACAAGCACGGGACTGGTCACACTGGGACGATACCTACCGGTTCATCGAAGGCACTAACCCTCGCTACCGCGACGTCAACTTTAGCCAACAGATGTTCGAGGACATGAACTACCACCTGATGGCGTTTTTTACGCTGCAAGGCGACGTTCATTTCTTGGCAGGGTTGGAGCCAACCACTGGGCGTTATCAAACTTGCACCGCCGCCGTTGACCGCTGTGCGTGGATGGCTCCCTGGGTCGAGACCATGCAATCGGCAATGGCCGAGCACGTCGACCCAACGGCGCTGTATATCGAACAGTGGCCTGCCATCGTGGCTGCCAGCCAGATTTTACACACAGATGAAAGCGGTCCGCCCAACGGCTGGCTGTTCAAAGTGCGTGCGATGGATGACGCTTGGCTCGAACGGATGGTCGATTACACCGGACTTCCTCTTTCACTCGATGTCACGCCCTATGACGCCGACCAACCGACCGAACTTACCTTCTCTGGCGACCAGGTACGTGCCTCTCAGCAATTTCCTGCCTTCGGCACGAACGAGGCCGTCTCGCTAGGGATCGAATTAAATCGTGTGCAGTACTTGGCAAGTCTTACTACTTTTCGCTACATCCTGGCCTGGACAGCCGGTTTGATGCTGCTCGTCATTGGCATGGTACTATTACTGTTAGAGCGTATGGTGCTCAAGCCTCTGCGCCAGCTCACGGCGTTGACACAACCTTCATGCCCCTCCCCTGACAGTGATCACTTGACCCTGCGTCGGGATGAAATCGGCCTGCTTGCCAGGGCATACCTGGAGCAGCTCACCTGTCAGCAACAGCTCAATGCGGAACTGCTGCGCATGTCGACCCACGACTCTTTGACGGAGCTTCCCAACCGGCGGCTGTTCGATCAGCGCTTGATCGATGGCGTAAGCCACGCCAACGAACACAACGTACCGCTGGCCGTCATGATGCTGGATATCGACCACTTCAAGCTCTACAACGACGACTACGGTCACCAGCAAGGCGACGAGTGCTTGAAGAAAGTCGCCACGGCATTGCAAAACGAGGCCATTCGCCACGACGTACTCATTGCCCGCACCGGCGGCGAGGAGTTTAGCGCCCTGCTCCCGGGAGCCACGCCCCAACAGGCGAAAGCATTTGCCCACGCGCTGATACATGCCGTCGACCAGCTCCGCTTACCCCATGGGACCTCGCCGGTGAGCCACTACGTGACGATTAGCGTCGGTATTGGCATGCTCAGCGATAGCGAGACACTGCTGCCCAGCGCGGTCATGGCCACCGCTGACCAAGCGCTCTACCTAGCCAAAGCGCAAGGACGACACCGTGTCGTGCTCTTCGAGCCCCCTCTAGCCAGCTGCCCTGTTTCTAAGCAAAATACGCCGTCATGAATGAACTCTTCGTTATTTTGGTCAGCACCGCGCTGGTCAACAACTTTGTATTGGTCCAATTTCTTGGGCTATGCCCGTTCATGGGTGTCTCTAACAAACTCGAATCGGCGATGGGCATGTCGTTGGCCACCACGTTCGTATTGACGCTAGCCTCCGCCGCTAGCTACGTGGTCTATCACGGCCTGCTGGTACCGCTGGATATTACCTACCTGCGTACCATTAGTTTTATCGTCGTGATTGCCGCCGTGGTGCAGTTCACCGAAATCATGGTGCGCCAGCTCAGCCCGTTACTGCATCAGGTGCTGGGTATTTTTCTCCCGCTGATTACTACCAACTGCGCCGTCCTCGGCGTGGCGCTGCTGTCGCTGAACCGAGAGCTGAGCTTTTTTCATACCACGCTGTATGGCCTGGGCGCTGCGTTAGGCTTTTCGATGGTGCTTGTACTGTTTGCCGCCATGCGTGAGCGCTTGGCCAGCGCAGATGTGCCCAAGCCCTTTCGCGGCGCCGCGATTGCCATGATTACCGCCAGTCTCATGTCACTGGCGTTCCTTGGATTTTCCGGACTCGTACAGGGGTAACGACCATGAGCGATTCATTTTCATGGTGGGGCGTGCTCAGCGCCGTCGGCGTGCTCACCGGTCTGGGCATCGTGTTTGGCGCGCTACTCGGCATGGCGAGCGCGCGCTTTAAAGGTGAAGAGAACCCGCTGGTCGAAAAAATCGATGCACTGCTGCCACAAACCCAATGTGGCCAGTGCGGCTATCCCGGCTGTCGCCCCTACGCTGAAGCGATCAATCATGGCGATGCCATCAATAAATGCCCTCCCGGCGGTGAGGCTACCATTCTCGCCCTAGCGGATATGCTCGGCCGCGACCCTGCCCCGCTCGATGGGGAAGCAGCCAGTGAAGATACCGTGGCGTATATCCGTGAAGCCGAGTGTATCGGCTGCACCAAGTGCATTCAGGCGTGCCCGGTAGATGCCATTATTGGCGCAGCCAAACAGATGCATACCGTAATCGAAGACGAGTGCACCGGCTGCGACCTCTGCGTAGCCCCCTGCCCGGTGGACTGCATCGACATGCTGCCCAGACGCAAACCGCTGACACAGTGGGAGCCCATCGCGAGCGACCGCCAGCCATTGAGGAGCGCGCATGCCAGCCTATGAGTTTCCCGGCGGCATCTACCCGCCTGAACGTAAAGAGCGCTCCAATCAAGCGCCGCTGCGCACCGCGCCGTTGCCCAGTGAGGTAACGCTACCGCTGTCGCAACATACCGGTAAAGCGGCGCTTCCCTGCGTCAACGTGGGCGATGCGGTCAAAACAGGCACACTAGTCGCCCGCCGAGATGGCATGGTCTCAGCTAATGTGCACGCCAGTATCAGCGGCACCGTGATCGAGATCACCGACCGCGCGATCATCATTCAAGGCGATGGCGAAGATCGCTGGACCACGCTGCCACCGCTGGATTGGCGAACCGCAGAGCGCGACGCGCTGCTGGAACGGCTTGATGACAGCGGGCTTATTGGGCTGGGTGGTGCGGGCTTTCCGACCTATATCAAAGCTCAAGTCAACGAGCACCACGCCATTGATACGCTGGTGGTCAATGCCGCCGAGTGCGAGCCTTATATTACCGCCGATGACCTCACGCTTCGCCACTATGCGTCGGATGTGCTTGAGGGGGCTCAATTGCTGGCTCGCCTATGCGGAGCCGCGCACATCATCGTCGGTATCGAAGATAACAAGCCTGAGGCTATTCAGGCCCTACAAGCCCTCCTTACGGTCAGTGCTGACAGCGAACCGCTCGCGAGCATGACGCTGAAGATAATCGGGACTCGCTATCCGAGCGGCGGAGAGCGCCAGCTGATTAAAAAGCTGCTGAACCGCGAAGTGCCTAGCGGTGGGCTACCGGCGGATATCGGCGTGCTCTGCCATAACCCCGGCACGCTGCTCGCGGCGCTACACGCCGTTCGTGATGGACAACCGCTGGTCGCAAGGGTCGTTACCCTAACCGGTGATGCCATTACCCAGCCCGGCAACTACTGGGTTCGTGTAGGCACCTCGGTAGACACGCTGCTCGAACATGTTGGCGTGGCCCGCGAGCGGCTTCATCAAGTGGTGGTCGGGGGGCCGATGATGGGCACGCCGCTTACGTCATTAGAGGCCTCCGTTACCAAAACGACCAACTGCCTGATTGCCGCGACAAAAGAGGAGCTGCCGCCAGCACCCGCAGAAGCCCCCTGCATTCGCTGCGGCGCTTGTGAAAGTGTGTGTCCTGCTCAACTGCTTCCCCAGCAGTTGCACTGGTACGCCCGTGCCGAAAACGATGCCGCCCTTGAAGCCCATCATCTATTCGACTGCATTGAGTGCGGTGCCTGCAGCTACGTTTGCCCCAGCGCGATCCCTTTGGTGCAGGACTACCGCTCCTCCAAACAGCGTATTCGGCATAAACGCATCGAAACCGCCAAAGCGGAACACGCCAAGCACCGCTTTGAGTTCCGCCAAGCGCGGCTGGCCAGGGAAGAAGCGGAGAAGAAGGCGCGCCGTCAGGCACGGCTCGCCCAGCAGCAGTCCGCTTCCAGCGACGCTACGGGCACTCAAACCGCTCCCGTGGCAGACCTTCGCAGCCTGCGCATCGCTCAAACGGCCGCCAAAGCCGCAGTGCGAAAAGCGGAGAAAGTACTGGCACGGGCCGCCGCTCAAGACCCGCAGCAGCGCCACGACGATTTGGAGACCCAGCTCGCCACTGCCCAAGAGAATCTCAAAGCGGCAGAAGCACGATTAACCGAAGCTCGCGCCGCCAGTGAACAGAAGGAAGCGCCATGAGCATGATGCACGCCCCCCAGCTGGGTAAAGCACCATCAACAGCCCATGTGATGCGCTGGGTCATCGCCGCCACGCTTCCGGGCCTTGCGGTGATGACGCTCTATTTTGGCCTAGGGGTACTCAGCAACGTACTGATCGCGGCGCTTTGGGCCGTCGCCGCTGAAGCGCTCATTCTGCGCCTGCGACACCGCCCCGTTTGGCCGACGCTCAACGACTCCAGCGCCCTGCTCACTGGCGTGTTGCTAGGCGCCTCGTTGCCACCTGCGAGCCCCTGGTGGCTAATGGGCGTAGGGGTGATCGCCGCAGTCGTCGTCGCGAAACAGCTCTATGGCGGCTTGGGCCACAATCCGTTCAACCCTGCGATGGTGGGCTATGCGCTGCTGCTGGTGTCGTTTCCCACCCATATGACGCTCTGGGCACTGCCCCAACCGCTATGGCCCGAGTCACTATGGCCACAAATCTTGGGTACTGTCCCCGTGTCCGCGCTAGATGCCTTGAGCGGTGCCACCCCCTTAGATGCCTTCAAACATAAAGGCGACGCCGTGCTCGCCAGCGAGTTCTGGGCATCGTCGCCGCTCCCTGAAGGAACGTTGTCGGCTTGGCGTAATATCGCGCTGGCATGGCTGGCAGGGGGCGTGGTGTTGATCGCCAAGCGGCTGATAAGTTGGCATATTCCGGTCGCGATGCTGGGCAGTATGATGCTGTTCTCAGCGCTGTTTTACGCCAGTGACACTAGCCACTTTGCCTCACCGCTGTTTCATCTGCTCACCGGGGCGACGCTGTTTGGTGCCTTCTTTATTGCCACCGACCCGGTCTCAGCGGCCACCAGCCGCCAGGGCAAGCTGCTGTACGGTGCGGGCATTGGCGTGCTGGTCATCCTTATTCGCAATTTAGGCGGCTACCCGGATGCCATCGCCTTTGCCGTGCTGCTGATGAATCTCTGCGTACCGCTGCTGGACATGGTCAGCGTGCCACGCCCGGTCGGTCAAGCTACCGCTCGGCCTGATGAGAGGAAGAGCGCGCCATGACCACTCAACACGCCATGCTGCGTGGCGCGCTGGCCCTTGGCCTGTTTGCTCTGGTCACTGCCGGCAGCGTCGCCCTCACCCGCGCAGTGACCGCGGAGCGCATTGCCGCGCACCAGCTTGCTTATCAGCATCGTCAGTTGCAGGAGGTGCTGCCCGCTTCGCTGGCCTCGGTGCCGGTTCAAACCGTGTTGGAGAGCGCGTTTTCGCTACCCGACTCGGCGCCATTGGGGCACCGCACTCCTCAAGAGGGTTGGCGGGTGCAGCAAGGTAGCGAAGCCGCCACCATTCTGCCGGTCGTGACACGCCAAGGGTATAACGGTGAAATTCGCCTGCTAGTCGCCATCAACCAAAGCGGGCAACTCACCGGGGTGCGGGTGACTCACCACCAAGAGACGCCAGGGCTTGGCGATGATATCGAGAGGTCACGCAGCGCCTGGATCACGTCATTCAACGGCCTAAGCCTTGAAAGCCTGCCCCCAAGCGGCTGGGCCGTGAGCAAAGAGGGCGGCGAATTCGACAGTTTCACCGGCGCAACGATTACCCCACGGGCCGTCATTAACGCCGTTCATGAGGCGCTGCGCTACTATCAGCGCGAACTCGTTCAGCAGGAGCCCACGCCATGAGCCAGTGGAGACAGCTTGCCCGAGAGGGGCTTTGGTCGAATAACCCGGCGCTGGTGCAGCTACTGGGGCTTTGCCCGCTGCTGGCCGTCAGCGCCACGGTGGTGAATGCGCTGGGCTTAGCGCTGGCCACGCTGCTGGTCTTGGTAGGGGCCAGCACAACAATCTCACTCATTCGCCATCAGGTGCCTAGCGCCGTGCGGCTCCCCGCGTTTGTGATGGTAATTGCCGCCTTTGTGACCTGCGCCGAGCTGTTAATGGCCGCGTTTGCTTACTCGCTTTACCAAATTTTGGGGATTTTCATCCCGCTCATCGTAACGAACTGCGCCATTTTGGGCCGTGCGGATGCGTTTGCCTCTCGCCAACCCGTGCTGCCTGCCGCCGTCGATGGGCTGATGATGGGGCTGGGCTTTGGTGCGGTATTAGTGCTGATGGGTGCGATCCGCGAGCTGGTGGGCCAAGGAACGCTGTTTAGCGACATGGCGATGCTGTTTGGGCCGGTTGCCGCTCACTGGCAGATCACCCTGGTGGCGGATTACCAGTTTCTCTTTTTCATCCTGCCCCCCGGCGCGTTCTTCGTGGCAGGGCTTCTGATCGCGCTAAAAAACGTGCTGGATCAGCGTCGTGCTGCCCGCGCTCGGCCCGTCGACGTCGCACCGCGAGCCGAGCGCCGTGTGCGGGTCACCGGCACCATTAAATAAGCACCATTCAATAACCAAGAGAACACGCCATGAATGCTCAAAAGCGTCATGAGATATTTGCGCGCCTTCAGGCGGAAAACCCGCACCCGACTACCGAGCTCAACTGGAGCACGCCATTCGAGCTGTTGGCCGCGGTCTTGCTTTCCGCTCAAGCCACGGATGTAGGCGTCAATAAAGCAACGGCCACCCTCTTTCCGGTCGCCAATACACCCGAGGCCATCATTGCGCTGGGCGTCGATGGACTGAAGCAGCACATCAAAACCATTGGGCTCTTCAACACCAAGGCAGAGAATCTGATGAAAACCTGCCACCTGCTGGTCAACCAACATGGTGGCGAAGTGCCCAACACTCGCAAAGCGCTGGAAGCGCTGCCCGGCGTCGGGCGTAAAACGGCTAACGTGATTCTGAATACCGCCTTTGGCCAACCCACCATTGCGGTAGATACGCATATTTTTCGCGTGTCGAACCGCACCGGTATCGCCAAGGGTAAAGACGTCGTCGAGGTCGAGCAGAAGCTGTTGCGCCACGTGCCTAGCGTGTTCAAACGAGATGCCCACCACTGGCTGATTTTACACGGGCGCTACACCTGCATTGCGCGAAAACCTCGTTGCGGCAGCTGCATCATCGAAGATCTGTGCGACTATAAAGAAAAGACCGAGCTTGCCTAACGGCATGCCAATGCCAGGACCGCCCCATGCCTAGCCCCGCCGCCCTGCTTCACCGCCAGCCGATTGCCCAACGCATCGACGCGCTACTCGACCTTGCCAAACAGCACGCCGAGCGCTTCTGTAGCCCCGACGCTTGGCTTGCTCGCCAACGCTACCTGGCACAGCATCCTACGTCGATCGTGGTGATGAAGTGTATGGATGGGCGGATTCACATTCCCCATGCTACCCGCACGCCGCTTGGGATCATTACGCCGTTTCGTAATTTGGGGGGTATTTTTGATCTGGGCTGGCCGTATCTGGGCGAGCTCATCACCGAGTCGGTACTGCAAGCGGCTGACCGTGGCCGCGCCACACTGCTGCTGATTACCTACCACTTCTCTAGCGGTCATCACGCACGCGGCTGCGCCGGGTTCAACTGCGATACCGAGGCTGCCAAAGCCCACGCGTACGCCATAGCTCAGCAAGCGGGAGAGCTGTTTGGTCACGACCATCAGCAGGTGTACCCACTGGTATGCGGCTTTGAAACCGATAGCGACGCCATGATCCTTCACGGCCAAGGTGGCGAGATGCTCGACATACGCGACTGGATCGACCGCCAAGCGAGTGATTTACCCGCCACGTTAGCCAGCGTTTGCCCCGACATGCCCGATGATATTCAACGGGATCTACTGCCGCTGCTGGTGGGCAACATGGCCCATGTGAGCGAGCTAAGCGGTGTCGCCCGGGCGCTTGAGATTGAACACCGCGAATGGGTCATTTGCATTGGCCGTGGGTTCGATTTCTTGCACCTTCCCAACACCGCGCTGATTATCGGCCCCTACGGCCCAGACTTGGCCGCGCCCATTGCAACCGCCGCAAGCATCATCGACGCCAACATGCGCTCCGGGCGGATTCCCGATGATGGCTTTATGCTGCTGGCCTCCACGCCCTACCAACACAGTGGCGTGGATCGGGCGCGGGCCGCGCTGAAATCACGCTTTTTATCGGATTTTGCCGAGCAGGTAATTCGTCACCATCACCCACGGCTTGCCGAGAAAATGCGTCGCCATACGGCGGTGGTTCACTGGCCCACCCGGCGAATGGATTCGTTAGACCCACCTTCCACCAGCAACTGACGGTACGTTTCACGCCAGCTCGGCCACTGCCAGGGCTGCGTATCCAACAGCGCTGGTTGACGATTGGGTTCCAACAGCCACGCGCTCAAGCGCAGGTAGAGCCCCTCTGGTGTGCCATCGTAGCGGTATTGGACGGGGTAAAGTTCAGGAAAGCAGAGCCTATCTGGCACTAGCGGCGTGGCTCCGCGTTGGGCGGCCTCCATGATCGCCAGCCCCTGAAACTCGTGCCAAGTAGTGGACACCGCAATGCCGCCACCGTTGAGCAGCGCGCGGTACTCGGCCTCCGGCTGCGGCCCCCAGCAGATGATATGTTCAGCCAAACGTGCCTGCGCCTCGGCAAAGACCGGCGGCACGTCGCGAAACTGCTGGCCAAGCACCGCCAACTCGAACGGCACCTGCTGCTCGCTGAGTTTGAACAATACCGCGAAGAAGTCCTCCGGGTTTTTGTCATACTCCCAGCGGTGGTTCCAAATCAGCCGCCGTGGGTTTGCGTTGCCAGCAGCGCTACAAGTAGCAGGCGCAATGGGCACAGGCACCACGAGAGCGCTTTGACGTAACCGTTCTAGCGGTTTAGCCGCCGGTAGATTTTCCGGCATTTTCTTTAAAAAACGCCGCACACCGTCAAAAAAAGAGTCCCGGTTATAGGCGGTGTTGAACACCAGCACATCCGCCGCCAGTGCCGCATACAGGTTGACCATTTTGGCTTCTACCTGGGGCATCTGATCGCTGGATTCTGGGTAGGCGAACTGATTTTCGTGAAAGTAAACGATCTTTCTAGCCCGCCCCAGGTGGGGAAACAGGCCCAGCAAGGTGGCAATATCTACCATGGACGTTGCCAGCACTACATCGTAAGGCTGACTTAACCGCTCATACTCTTTTAACCACCAGCTCAACGGGTTACCGCGAATGCGCCAAGAGAAGTGGCGTGGCGGCAGACTGAGCAGCGTCCAGTCCACGTCGGTAACTTCGGCCATCAGGCTGTTTGCCCAGTAACGGTGGCTAACCGCTTCATAAGCCGATAACAATAAAACGCGCATTATTCTGTCTACCGTGAGAGGTTCTCTGCATACCCCGCATTCGGCCAAGGTCGTCTTGGCCGAATGCCTCATGCTACATACACTTAACTCGACATTTGCCGTCTGATTGATCATCTAACGCCGCTGGGGGGAGACCGTAATGGCCAACGTATTAGTGGTCGATGATGAGCCCAATATTCTACTGTCGCTTGAGTTCCTCATGTCCCAGGCGGGGCTGACGGTGACCACGGCCGCTAACGGCGAAACGGCACTGCAAAAAATCGCCGAGGCCGCCCCTGACCTTCTGCTGCTGGATATCAGCCTGCCTGGCATCAGCGGCTTTGAAGTGCTCGAACAGCTTCGTCGCGATGAATCCGAGCGGCATTTACCGGTCATCATGTTAACGGCTCATGGCCGTGAAGTAGAGCGAGAAAAGGGCTTTGCGCTGGGTGCCGATGACTACGTCACCAAACCTTTCTCGACCCAACAGTTGGTCGAGAAAGTCAAAGCATTACTCGTCGAGCGTGCCACATGACCCTCAAAGGACTCCCTAAACGCCAGCGCCTGGTCGGTGTATGGCTACTGCTCAGCGGCGTTAGCCTTTTAGGGGGCGCCCTTTTTGCCGCTTGGTTAGATAGCCAGTTGGCGCTTTCGGGCATGGCGCGTTGGGTTATATGGCTAGGCAGTTTATCAGGCGGTATTACGCTCTTTTCAATAGGCCTGCTGCTAGAGCGCATGCTCTTCACGCCCCTACGTCACCTTCAAGCGCAGTTGGCGCGCTGGGTCGCCAATCCCGATGCCCCAGACGACCACACCGCCGAGGGCTGGTTAACAGGGCTCGGCCCAGACCTTCGCCGGGTCAGCCACCGCTGGCGAGCCGACCGCGCACGGCTTACCACCGCGCATGCAGAAGGCGCGCGCAGTGCCTCGCGTATCCGTCAAGAGCTGGAGACGCTGCTCCAGGTACTGGAAACACCGCTACTTCTCTGCGACCGGCATCGGCGTGTGATGCTGTTCAATCAGGCGGCCGAAACATTTTTTGCGGGCAATACCGGGCTGGGGTTGGGTAAACGCCTGGACGCCCTGTTACCGACCGCGACGCTGGCCCATGCCATGACACAACTGCCCGACGATGGCTCGCCCCGTGAAATGCTCGCCCCCTGCGGACAGCGCTGGCTAAAGGTGGTCATTCGCCGGGTACCCGGTAGTGAGCATGAAACACTGGTGACCTGTAGCGATACGACCACCACCTGGAACAATGAAATGGGCGTGCGCGCCGCCCTAAACCGCATGCTCCCTCCATTACGCCAACACGCGGCCAATCTGAGCAGTGCCGCCGACGCATTGCGCCAACTCCCCTGTTCTCAAACATCACCCGCGCTGCGAACACGTTTCGAGCACGTACTGCACGACGAAAGCCAAGCGCTCAACCAGAGCGTTGCCGAGATCGGAGCCCTGTTGGACGACCTTCAGTATCACGGCGAACGCTTGCGGCCCATCTGGTCCAACGATTTTTGGCAATCGCTGGATGAACGTCTCGACCCCGCCCAGCGCTTGATTACACCTATCGGTGTCCCCGCCTGGTTCAAGGGCGACGCCCCCGCCCTCATCGAGCTGTTCGCGTCATTGGTGGAACATTTGCGCTGCCACCTGCCCGCCAGCGGCTTCGAAGGTGAAATGACGCTTCACCCGAAACGCGCCTACGTCGATCTCATTTGGCGAGGGGCGGCCGTGCCTGAAAGCGAGCTCAGCGTCTGGCGCGAATCGCCATTGACTACGCTGCCACTCAGCCCCACCGTGGCCGATATACTGCGCCAGCACGCCACCGATATTTGGAGTGTCACCGACACGGACAAACGCCATGCCAGGCTGCGGCTGCCACTCCCTGTTATCGCTCAGACGCAAGCGCCAAGAGAGATGGCACCGCCACGCCCGGAGTTCCATGATTTTGGCATCGCGCAGTTACCAGCGCCGGATGACACCTTAGCCAATCGCGCGCTGCGCAGCTTGGAGATCGTAGCATTCGATACGGAAACCACTGGCCTTGAGCTCCGCCGAGGCGATACGGTGATTAGCTTGGGCGCCTGCCGGATCGTCAATGGCCGTTTGCTGGCCAACGATGCGTTCGATCATTTCGTCGACCCCAAACGCACCATTCCTGCTGCCAGCACCGTGATTCACGGGATTACCGATGCGGACGTTGCCGGTGCGCAGCCGCTAAATATTGTGTTGGGCCTCTTTCGAGATTACGTGGGCGATGCCGTCATGCTCGCCCATAACGCCGCTTTCGATATGCTAGCCATTAGCGGGCACGGCGTTCATTTCGATATGCCGGTGCTAGACACGCTCCTGCTGTCAAAAGCCCTCGATGAGGCGCTGGATGGTCACGATTTGGATACGCTGGCCAAACGTTACGATTTACGCTTTCCTCCCAATACCCGGCACACAGCATTAGGAGATGCCCGTGTAACGGCGGAGCTTTGGCTGGCACTCTTACCCCGCCTAGAAGCCCGTGGCATCGATACGCTAGACGCGCTATTGGCACTTCAGGCCAATGCCTTCGATAAAGAGGACGCTAGCGCGCCATGACGCCTCCCCACTCTGATCCTCGGCAGCGGGAGAGACGCCTTGCGCTAGTGCTACTTGCCCTCTTCCTGTTCTGCCCCCCCGTCCTGCTTTTGATTGATCGATTGCCCAGCGCGGTAGGCTGGCTGCCGATCTACCTCTTGTTGACCTGGGGGGCCCTCATCGGTCTAGCGGCTTGGCTGGCCGAACGCCCCAAGAGGTCGTGAACCATGCGCAGCGATGGGGTCGTCATTGCTATCGCCTTTGGCTATTTGGCGCTGCTATTTCTGGTGGCCGCATGGGGAGACCGTCGCGCCGAACAGGGTCGCTCGCTCATCAATTCGCCGACCGTTTACGCCTTATCGATTGCCGTCTACTGTACGGCCTGGACGTTTTACGGCAGTGTTGGCCGCGCCGCACAGTATGGCCCTAGCTTTCTGCTGATTTATCTGGGGCCTACGCTGGCCATGCTGCTGGCCCCGTTTACGCTGCGTAAAATGGTGCACATTGCCGCCCATCAGCGCATTACCTCCATTGCCGATTTCATTAGCGCCCGCTACGGCAAAAGCGCTCAACTCGGGGCGTTGGTCGCCCTTCTGGCCTTGATCACCATTACCCCTTACATCGCGCTTCAGCTCAAAGCCATCACGGTGAGTCATGCGGTGCTCATGAACTACCCACTGAGTGCCGACAGCACACTGGACAACGAACGGTTCTGGATGGATCGCTCTTTTTGGATTGCGATGGTATTAGCGCTGTTCATCATTCTGTTTGGCACCCGCCACCTGGATGCCAGCGAACGCCATGAGGGCATGGTGGCAGCCATCGCCGTCGAGTCCGTCGTCAAGCTAGTGGCCTTCCTATCGGTGGGTATGTTCGTCACCTTCCTGCTGTTCGATGGGCCTGCCGCCCTTCTGGCAGACGTCGCCGCGACGCCTGACCTTATCGATAGCATGCGCCTGGAGACGGTGCCGGGAGGCGCCACCGGTTGGGTAGGCATGCTGCTGCTCGCTTTTCTGGCGTTCTTTACTCTACCCCGGCAATTTCAAGTGCTGGTCGTCGAGAACGTGGACGAACAGCATTTGGAACGCGCGAGTTGGCTGTTTCCACTCTATTTGCTATTGATCAACCTGTTCGTGATTCCCATTGCCTTCGCGGGTCTGTTGTTGGGCAAAGGCGACCCGGATAGTTTCGTGCTCACCCTTCCGCTATCCGCAGGTCTGGAGGGACTGCCGCTCTTGGTGTTCATCGGCGGTCTCTCCGCCGCCACCGGCATGGTCATCGTCGAGACCATCGCGCTCTCGACGATGGTCAGTAATCAGCTCGTAATGCCGCTGCTGCTAAGGTTCAAAGGGTGGTACACGGGGCGTGAGGGTCGTTTAGCCGACTGGCTGCTCAACGTGCGCCGCCTGGCGATCGTGGTCATTCTGCTCATGGGCTATCTCTACCATGCATGGATTGGCGACAGCTATAGCCTCGTAACCATCGGACTGGTCTCGTTTGCAGGTGTGGCGCAGTTCGCCCCGGCCCTTTTGATTGGGCTGTATTGGCGTGGGGCCACTCGCCGAGGGGCTACGATGGGGATGTTGGCAGGCTTTATGGTGTGGTGTTACACGCTGCTGCTGCCGGGCTTTGCACAGTCCGGCTGGCTAGAAGCCTCTTTCGTCACACAGGGGCCCTGGGGCATTGGCTGGTTATCCCCGTACGCCCTGCTGGGGCTAAGCGGATGGGATATCTATACACACTCGCTGTTTTGGAGCATGGTGTTGAACGTTGGCTTGCTCATCACTATTTCTCTCTTCACTCGCCCCACTCCCATGGAGCAGACTCAAGCAGCGCTGTTCATCGAAGCCATGCATGCGCCTCTACCGACGGCGTCACGCTGGCAGGGTCAAACCACCGAAGGCGCTCTTTACGCACTCTTGGTGCGCTTTTTGGGCCATGGAGCAACGCACCGCGTATTTACCGCCCCGTATGCCTCCTTGGAAAGGTCAGATGCCCACCAGCGCCCCGCGTCAGGAGCCCTGATCACCCGTGCGGAACAGGCGTTGGCCGGGTCACTCGGCAGTGCGTCTGCCAGCGTATTGATCCATTCCGTGTTGCGCGGTGAAGCGTTGGACATGGCGTCGGTGCTAACGATTCTCGACACGACCTCCCAGGCATTGGAGTACAACCGTCGACTGGAGCAGAAGTCTCAAGAGCTAGCTCGGGTCGGTGAGGAACTACGCAGCGCCAACGAGCGGTTGCAAGAAGTAGATCGCATGAAGGATGAGTTCGTTGCAATGGTGAGTCACGAGTTGCGTACCCCACTGACGTCCATCCGCTCGTTTGCCGAAATATTACGCGATACTCCCGACATCGAAGCAGACAAACGGCAGCAGTTTCTGCGCATCATGGTGCTGGAGAGTGAGCGTCTATCTCGCCTGATCGATGAAATTCTGGATTTGGCACGACTTGAGAGTGGACGCCTTTCCCTCAAACCCATCCCCGTCGATTTAATGCATATCGCCAAGCAGAGCAGCCAAGCACTGGCACGGCTTCACGCCGATCAGGGTATCGATGTCGAGTGGGTGACTGACGTATCCATCGCCATGGTCATGGCCGACCCAGACAGGCTCGAACAAGTCATCATCAATCTGTTGGAAAACGCACGCAAGTTTGCCGACCCCGACCATCCGATCGTACGGTTACACATTTATGCGACAGATCACGCTGTTTGCTTGAGCGTTGAAGATAATGGGCCCGGCATTCCTGTCGACGAACGTGACAACGTCTTTGAAAAGTTTTATCAGTTGAAATTGGCCAAGCGTAAACAGGCAGACCAACGACCTAAAGGGAGCGGTTTAGGCTTACCCATTAGCCGCGCCATTATTCATCACTTGGGTGGTAAACTTTGGGTCGACACTTCAGCGTTAGGTGGCGCTGCCATTAAGCTATCGCTTCCTCGCCATACCGTTTAAGTGAACAATTGTGCCATTCAACGCATTGTGACTCAATGTAACTAGCGCCTATCAGCGCTTTTACGCTATTCTTCGCGGCCTCGCACGTTTTCCCCCTGACAGTCGGAGCAGCGGCACTATGCAAGGGTCAGCGCAAGAAGAGACCAGTACCGGCCATTACACCATCGCTATCCAGCCTATCGTCAACGCCCAGCTACACCATGTGGCTGATGAGCTGCTCTATCGTGGCGATTTTTCGGCGGGCACTGCAGCCGTCTTCGATGATGTGCAAGCCACCGCACGCGCCTGCGCTGTTGCCATCTATGAAATTGGATTGGATAAACTGTGCGGTCAGCGCAAACTCTTTATCAATGCCTCCGGGGAGTGGTTACTAAACCCGGATCTTGACGGTTTGCCAAAAGAGCAAATCGTGGTCGAAGTGCTTGAAGACACGGCCGTGAGTGATGCACTTTTAACGGCGTTACGTCAGTTAAAAACCCAAGGCTATACATTGGCCCTGGATGATTTTGAACTTACCGACGCCAATCGATCATTATTGGCCTTGGCAGATATTATTAAGTTCGATATTTCGACTGGGCTTCCGAAGGCACTCATTCAACGTCTTTATCAAGATGGTTATACGCTGTTGGCCGAACGCGTAGAAACCTACGAAGAGTTTGAACAGTGTAAAGCACTGGGATTTAGCTTATTTCAAGGTTATTTTTATCAGCGCCCACAGGTACAAACGACAAAAACCCAGCGACACAGCACGTCACGTGCCAATCAAATGCAGCTACTTGCTCAGCTCTACAGTGATAAAGTGCGCCTGCCGGCGCTGAGCACGCTCATTGCTCGCGACCCATATTTATTAAACGCCGTCTTCAAGCGCGCCAACTCGGCAGGAAAGGCCTCTCAGCGTCCTGCCTACAAGCTGATGGACTGCATTCACATCATTGGCTTGAAAGAGCTACGTACATTGGTATCGATCGTGATGCTCGCGGGGAATAATCCTGCTAGTAAAATCAATCTTACCAGCGGATTAACGCGTGCATTTGCGTGCGAAGCGCTCGCAGAACAGCGTGGATTAGACGAGGAAGAAGGCTTCATTGCCGGACTCTTTTCGCATATGCCGGTCATTTTGGGTATCGACCTTGATGCAATGCTGCAAGAACTGCCGCTGAGCCAAACGATCCATCAAGCCCTCACTTTGCGTCAGGGCCGACTCGGCCGACTGCTCACCGATATCGAAGCAAGCGAACAAGGCAGCACGAGCTCCGATGTGCCTGCAGAGTTGATGCTGCAGGCGGCAGCTGAAGCACGGGCCTTGATGGACACGCACATTAGCTAGAGGATTGGCTCTCGCGGCGAGGGTCGGGGTCGAACATCGCATCGCCCACTTCATCGATATAGCGTTGCGCCTTCGACACCATCAAGGCGTCGCACGCGTCACGCCCAGGCAGCATATCGGAACGCTCGAAGCGGTGCTCCTGAGCGCCCCCTTGGCTATCGGGTTTGCGTATCCAGCCGCTAACACGGTACTGGCCACTTTGGTGATCAGGCTGTGAGACGATGAGGTACTCTTTATACTCCACCGGCTCAGCGGCCTTGGTGCCTGTGCTCGCCTCACCACTGCCTTGCGCGCCAAACAGCCCTGATAGCAATTTTTTAAACATACCGACTCCTGTCCGTTACGCGGTGGCCAGCTTAGCGCTGGCCACCGTCGAACGTTAGCTCTGCTGACGGCCTTTACCTGCGGCGATACGCAGCCGCAGTGCATTCAGTTTGATGAAGCCTTCGGCGTCTTTTTGGTTGTAAGCGCCCGCGTCGTCTTCGAATGTTGCGATAGACTCATCGAACAGGGACTGCTCGGACTTGCGCCCCACCACGGTCGCGTTACCTTTGTACAGCTTCATGCGCACCACACCGGAGACACTCTTCTGCGTCTCGTCAATGGCCGCTTGCAGCATACGGCGCTCCGGGCTCCACCAGTAACCGTTATAGATCACTTCAGCGTATTTGGGCATGAGCTGGTCTTTGAGGTGGGCCTCTTCGCGATCCAGCGTCAGTGATTCGATAGCGCGGTGGGCACGCAGCATGATCGTTCCCCCCGGCGTTTCATAACAGCCGCGCGACTTCATACCTACATAGCGATTTTCGACGATATCCAGACGACCGATACCGTTGTCACCACCCAACTTGTTGAGCTTTTCAAGCACTTCGTGCGGCTTGAGCGCTTCGCCGTCGATGGCCACGATGTCGCCTTTCTCGAACGTCAGCTCAACGTAGGTGGGCTGCTCTGGCGCGGCTTCCGGTGAAACGCTCCAGCGCCACATGTCCTCTTCGGCTTCGGCCCACGGATCTTCCAAAATGCCGCCTTCGTAGGAGATGTGCAGCAGGTTGGCATCCATGGAGTAGGGAGATTTCTTCTTCTTGTTGGAGAAATCCACCGGGATGTTGTGCTCTTCGCAGTAAGCCATCAGCTTCTCGCGGGACGTTAGGTCCCACTCGCGCCATGGCGCGATGACCTTGACGCCAGGCTTGAGCGCGTAGCCACCCAGCTCGAAACGCACCTGATCGTTACCTTTACCCGTTGCGCCGTGGGAGATGGCATCGGCGCCGGTTTCGTTAGCAATTTCGATCAGGCGCTTGGCGATCAGCGGGCGAGCAATGGAGGTACCCAGCAGGTACTCACCTTCATAGATGGTGTTGGCACGGAACATCGGGAAAACGTAGTCACGCACGAACTCTTCGCGCAGGTCTTCGATGTAAATCTCTTTCACGCCGAGAGCCTGGGCTTTAGCACGGGCGGGCTCGACTTCTTCACCTTGACCGATGTCGGCAGTAAAGGTCACTACCTCGCAGTTGTAGGTCTCTTGCAACCACTTAACGATAACGGACGTGTCCAGGCCGCCTGAGTACGCCAGCACAACCTTTTTGACATCGGACATTCTTTGCTCCTTGTAAAAAGCAGTTCACCAAAAGGGGCAGCGCCCGTCAGCGCTACCGGTTATTCAAACTGAGAGTATAGCGTTCTCAATGCTCAGCGAATACCGTCAACGACGCCTTAGGGGTAAAGCTGCTAGAATCACCCCAACCGTAGCGGCAACTGACACCGCTAACCCTGACCGACTACTCGCTTTACTAAGGAGAGCTGCATGAGCGAGGCAATTGCCCGCGAATTGATGGCCCAGCGTTTTCGCAGTTATTTACCGGTTGTCATCGATTTGGAGACGGGTGGGTTCAATGCCCAGACGGATGCCGTATTAGAGATTGCAGCGGTCACACTCACCATGGACCCCGATGGCAATTTACTGCCTGATGCCACCTATGCGTATCATATCCACCCCTTCGAGGGCGCTAACGTCGAACAGTCGGCGCTAGACTTTACAGGCATCAATTTGGATGACCCGCTTCGGCGCCAGGTGGCGTTGAGCGAAGCTGAAGCACTGGGTGAAATTTTTCGGCCCATTCGTAAGTCGTTGAAGGCACACGGCTGTTCGCGGGCGATTCTCGTAGGCCACAATGCCGCTTTCGACCACGGTTTTTTAAACGCGGCGGCCAACCGCTGCAACGTCAAGCGCAACCCGTTCCACCCTTTCTCCAGTTTCGATACGGCAACGCTGGCCGGTTTCGTGTATGGGCAAACCGTGCTAGCTAGAGCTTGCCGCGCCGCGGGGATCGAGTTCGACAATAAAGCGGCCCACTCGGCGCGCTACGACACCGAACGCACGGCCGAGCTGTTTTGCGCCATGGTCAACCGTTACAAAGATCTCGGCGGCTGGCGACTAGCGCAGCGTGAGCAGGCATTGGATGGTGGCGATGAGTAATCCTTACCATCGCCCCCTTGAAACAGCATGTAATGCAGCAGAAATGGCTTTACGCTAAACTTTGCGTCGCTTACGAGCGCTTGGCTCGCAGCGCGACGTAAAGGTGCGCTTGCGACGTACCGGCAAGCAAAGGAGTGACCGCTTGCCGTCAACAACGATGAAACCAACCGTTTTCAGGAGATGAGACGTTTCCATGGCCCAGCATAATGCCTTTTACGCCCAGTCCGGTGGCGTTACCGCCGTCATCAATGCCAGCGCCTGCGGCGTTATCGAAGCTTGCCGGCAAGCCCCCGACCAAATCGGCAAGGTGTATGCCGGCCATAACGGCATTATTGGTGCGCTGACGGAAGATCTGATCGACGTCACCCAAGAGAGTGATGAGGCCATTGCTGCGCTTCGTCATACGCCGGGTGGCGCCTTTGGTTCCTGCCGCTACAAGCTGAAGGACATCGACACCCACCGCGCCCAGTACGAGCGCCTGATCGAGGTCTTCAAAGCACACGATATTCGCTATTTCTTCTATAACGGCGGCGGCGACAGTGCCGATACCTGCCTAAAAGTTTCTCAGCTCTCCGAAAAACTTGGATATCCGCTGACGGCCATTCACGTTCCCAAAACCGTCGATAATGATCTACCTATTACCGACAACAGCCCTGGTTTCGGCAGCGTCGCGAAATACATTGCCACGTCGACCCGGGAAGCATCGCTGGATATCGCCTCCATGTGCGCCACCTCCACTAAGGTGTTCGTGCTGGAAGTCATGGGTCGCCATGCGGGCTGGATCGCTGCCGCCGGCGGTTTGGCAGGTGACGGGGAAGGCGAGCCTCCGCACTTGATCATTTTCCCGGAAGTCTCTTTCAACCGTAAAGCGGTCATGGCGCGCGTGGATGAAAGCGTCAAGAAATACGGTTACTGCGTAATCGTTGTGTCCGAAGGCGCGCGTTATGAAGATGGCACCTTCCTGGCAGATGCAGGTAATACCGACGCCTTCGGCCACCGCCAGCTGGGCGGCGTTGCGCCTACCTTGGCCGGCATGATCAAGCAAGATTTAGGTTATAAATACCACTGGGCAGTGGCCGATTATCTGCAGCGTGCAGCGCGCCACTTAGCGTCCAAAACCGACGTTGAGCAAGCCTATGCGGTAGGCCGTGAGGCGGTAACGCTGGCACTGGCAGGCAAAAACTCCATGATGCCTGCGATCCGCCGCATTTCACAAAGCCCTTACCAGTGGGACGTGATCTCTGCGCCGTTGTCGCAAATCGCGAACCAAGAGAAGTTCATGCCCCGCGACTTCATCAGCGAGAGCGGCTTCGATATTACCCAAGCGTGCCGTGACTACCTGTCGCCGCTCATTCAGGGTGAAGACTTCCCGCCCTTCGAGAATGGCCTACCCAAAGTCGCTAAGCTCAAACTGGCGAAAGTACAGCAAAAACTGCCTAAATTCACGCTGTAACGCCTGCTGGCGGCCGACGCTCAAGGGGCGATGATGCCGTCATCGCCCCTTTTTAATGGCAAGCCTGATGACTGGTGGATATGCGCTCGGCAGGTGCCCTAACGCAATAGCCAAGACAGCACCAGTAGTAATAGCAAAATACCCGCCACACCTTGCCAAAAGCGTCGAGACTCCGTGCGCGGCTCCTCGCGCTGGGGAAGCCGTCCTAGCGGAATCCGTAGCGCATGGAGAAATTCTGACATACGCCTGAAACGCAGCGGCCGCTGGGGATCCAGCGCTCGTCGTAACGCGTCATCCAGCGCAGGCGTTATTTCCGGATTGGTCGTACGGGCGCTACGGTAACTGAGCTCTTCTAAATCGGTATGACAACGCAGTTTGTTTGGCGTCAGCGTGTAGGGTAACGCACCGGTCAGCAGCCAATAGACCGTGGATGCCAGCGAGTACTGATCACTGCGTCGGCCCACGCTGTCGCCTAAGGCGTATTCGGGGGCAGTATGCTCGTTAAAACCGATTTGACGAAGCAGCTCACCCGAATGACGGTGACCATCGACCTCGCGCATGTGACAGGCGCTGAAGTCGGCCAGCACCACTTTGCCATGCTGATCGATCAGCACGTTGTCTGGGGCGATTTGCTGATGGATGATATCGCGATGATGCAGGGCTTGGACGGCCTTACCTAGCTGATTGGCGATATCCAAACGCTGAATGAGGCTCGCCTGGGGATGTCGCTCGGCCCAATGGCGCAGCGTCTCGCCTTCCACGTTCTGCATGAGGTAGTAGAGGTAGCGACGCGGACGAGAAGGCTCCATGACTTTGACCACGAAGGGAGAGTTCACCCGTTCGACCACCCACTGCTGCAGAAGAAAGTGCTCCAGGTAGGCATTGCGCAGCGATAGCTCCGGACTCGGCGCTTTCATCACCATCACCCGATCGCTGTGCACGTCGCGTACGCGGTACACCCTCGACTGCGCATTGCGGGATAGCACCGCCTGCACTTCCAAACCATCCAAACGCTCGCCGGGTGTCAGTTCCGGAGGAATCGGCAAATCACCGTACAGCAAGTTGGGATGGTCGGAGGCCTCCTCCGGCAACTCGTCGATACGAAGCAGCTGAAAGCAAAATTGATCGCCCCCGTAGCCCCGCTCTTGAGCACGCTGCTTCGCCTCGCTCGCCAAACGCTCGCAGGCGGCATCCAGATCGCTGGCATCTTGACGAATGAGACGCACGTAGTCCGAAGGCATTAGCGTCCCGCGCACCGCTTGGGTGGTGAACACGAAAAGATCGCCCTGCTTCAGCGCCAGATGGGTGTAGTCGATGTCGACACTGCCATCCATCCCCAGCGCGCGTGAGGGGTAGCGATACCCGCCCACATCGGTCACGTGGTCACGGGTCAACTGTTCGAACTCAGCCCCTCGCAAGCGAAACACCAGCGTATCGCCCATGTGGAAGAGATGACCCTCGCGGCCTAAAAACACCATGGCAGAGAGCGACGAGACAAAACTCCCCTCTTTGACATGCTGGCTTTGGCTGTAGCACCAGCTATTCAAGGCACGCAGCACGCGAGTGGCCGATGTTTTGGTGTCCCAATGATCTGGCGTCGAGTAGTAATCCGCAAGAAACCCACGCACGCTCAAGTCCCCCGCCTGTTTCGCCATGGTATTGCGAGAGATCGAGTCACTAATCACCGCACAGCCGCCCTTCACTTTCAACAGTGGCGCTTCCGGCAGACGCACCGACATCGAGCTGCGGTGCTGCCGCCGCTCCGGGGCAACGAACGCTTGACCATAACTAATTAGTAACTGGGCGTGCGCCAACTCATCCTCCTAGGCTTACGGCTCACCATCGCAACGACATCTTAGGAACCTCTGACGGCCCTGGCTACCACGGGGGCTATCATACACGCTGGCAACGCGAAGCGATGCCCACCAAACGTCGCGAACGGTGCAAAATCCCCTGTCCGCCTCTCATGGCGCCAGCGCATGAAGGGCGACTCTCCTTGCCGCTTTAACCGGCCAAGCGCGTAACGATGATTTTCTACCGCGTCCACCCCTTAACTGCCAAACACCTATGTCGCATTGGTAATCTATCGACCATGTTCGTATAATTCTCCACCATTAATGCAATGCATCAACTGCTTAGTGACTGTGCTCTACAGTCGGTAAGAAAAGCCAAGCCAAGGAACCAACGATGAACTTTGATAACATCCCCGCTGGAAAGGATCTGCCCAACGATATCTACGTGGCGATTGAAATTCCTGCAAACCACGCGCCGATTAAGTATGAAATCGACAAAGACATGGGTGCCCTCCTCGTTGACCGTTTCATGGCCACGCCCATGTTCTATCCGGCCAACTACGGCTTTATCCCTCACACACTGGCAGACGACGGTGACCCCCTAGACGCGCTGGTGGTTACCCCTCACCCGGTCGCGCCCGGCAGTATCATTCGCGCTCGTCCCGTTGGCATTCTGAACATGACCGACGAAGCCGGTGAAGATGCCAAGCTGGTCTGCGTACCGCACCCCAAACTCTCGACGCTGTATGACGACGTTCAGGAAGTCACTGACCTTCCTGAACTGCTTCGCCAGCAGATTGCTCACTTTTTCGAGAACTACAAAGACCTCGAAAAAGGCAAGTGGGTGAAAGTCGAGTCATGGGAAGGCGTCGAAGCCGCCCGTAAGGCCATCGAAAAGTCGGCGGCTGCTTACAAAAAAGCGTAAACCTTGCCGTAACGCCGATGTTAAAGGCCGCCTTATGAGGCGGCCTTTTGCGTTTTGATTAACGGTGCAGGAAGCACCGCGTCACGTCACCGCAGACAGTACGCTCCCTGTGGCAACTGCGCTATCCTGCCCAGTGGCACCCTTTTGATACGACTGCGTAAGGATACTCCGTGTTACTCATGCGACGTTATGCTCTGTTTTTTTTACTGTGCTGGCTGCCCGTTATTGCCCATGGGCAGTGGTTTTCCTCCAGCAACGACAGTGATTTCTTGCCGGTCATGGAGGCCTTTCAGCCGAGCGCATGGCACGACGGGGAAACCTTGAGCATCGGCGTCGACATCGCCGATGCGTACTATCTCTATCGTCACCAGCTGTCGGTGACCAGCCAGCAACCCGAGATTGAGCTGGGTACCCCAGAGATTCCGCAGGGCACCTTCACCACGGATGAGTTCATGGGGGACGTGTACGTTTTCCGCGATCGCGTGGTTTTCGACGTTCCGCTCAGTGAGCCATCTAGTGGACCCATCGAGATCGAACTGACCTTTCAAGGGTGCGCCGATGCAGGATTGTGCTATCCACCTGAGCGCATCACACTTGAAGCCGCAGAAGCATCACCGCCCAGCGCCTTTGCCAATTGGCAAAATGAAAGTGCTCAGAGCGCACCAAATCAAACAAGCATGGGTGGACCTGCCTCAAGCAGCGCAGCCACTCAATCGGGAGAGAACACTGGCTTCTCCGCACCGCAAAGTGAAGATAGCAAATTCAGCGCGCTGATTAGCGATGCCAGTCTACCGCTCACCCTAGGACTCTTTTTGCTCGCGGGCATTGGGCTCACCTTTACACCCTGCGTGCTACCGATGATTCCTATTCTGTCGTCCATAGTGGTTGGCCAAAATCCCACCAAGCCCCGTGCTTTTATACTGTCAGCCAGCTATGTACTCGGCATGGCCATTACCTATGCCTTGGTGGGGGTGCTAATGGGGCTATTTGGTGCGGGGCTAAACCTCCAGGCACATTTACAGTCCGCTCCTGTTTTAATTGCGTTCGCCCTACTGTTTACTCTGTTCGCTTTGGCGATGTTTGGCGCTTTTGACCTGCGCATGTCCCCGCGAATCGCTAGCAAAGTCGATGCGTGGCAAGCCCGTGCTCAGCGCAGCGGCCCGCTGGGCTTGGCAGTGGCGGGTGCGCTGTCAGTGCTAGTGGTATCTCCTTGTGTAACAGCTCCGCTAGCAGGCGCCTTGGTATTTATCTCCTCTACTGGGGATGCCGTCATGGGGGGCGCGGTATTGTTTGCGCTGGGGCTCGGCATGGGGCTTCCTTTATTGCTCGTGGGCACCTTTGGGGCCACTCTGCTCCCCCGCTCAGGCGGCTGGATGAATGGCGTCAAAATTGCTTTCGGTTTGCTGTTACTGGGCGTAGCGATTTGGATGATTGAGCGCTTAATTGCGCCATCAATCTCTCTTCTGCTGTGGGCGGCCCTAGCAATCGGTAGTGCCCTCACCCTTGGCGCACTGAATACATCGCCCTCTCACGGTTGGGCAAAAGCCCGGCAAACGGCGGGATTAATGCTGTTGGCCTGGGGGGTAGCACTAGTGTTGGGCGCCGCTCAAGGAAGCAGTAACCCTTTGCGACCGCTATCGGTGACCACTTCTGGTACAGGTGAAACCGCTACCACTCCGGTCTTTGAAGAAGTCGACAGTCTCAGCGCACTTCAGTCTGAGTTGGAGCAAGCCTCTCAAGCAGGGAAGCCCGTGTTTGCCCACTTTACGGCAGACTGGTGCATCTCTTGTAAACTCATGGAGAGAGACGTCTATCCAGACCCGCACGTGTCAGAGGCATTGAACGATTTCCAACTCATTGCGGTCGATGTGACAAAGACCGATGCACAGAGCCGCGAGTTGCTTGAGCACTTCCAGCTCTTTGGCCCTCCCAGCCTGCTACTCTTTGACGGGGGCAATGAAGTTCG
The DNA here is from genome assembly GCF_009846525.1 of Halomonas meridiana. Taxonomy (NCBI): domain Bacteria; kingdom Pseudomonadati; phylum Pseudomonadota; class Gammaproteobacteria; order Oceanospirillales; family Halomonadaceae; genus Vreelandella; species Vreelandella aquamarina. Next base: position 2,079,089 of record NZ_CP024621.1, read on the forward strand.
CGACGCGCGCATTCAGGGTGAGATCACCGCGACAGCACTGGTCGAGCATTTAGAGGCTTTCAAGCGTTGGCAGCAGAGCTAAGTCGCCCGATTAGCCGTCGCTCACGCAGACCTAATGCTTTCGAACACTTTTTGTGACACCGTGTCGCGATCGTCGTCAAACGGTTGTTTAAGTCGCAAAATTCACACCCTCAATGGCTGCCACTGGACAGTGACTTAGTTTTTCGGCAAACTCCGCAGCCATATTTGCTAAAAAACTCATCTTTTAGCGTTGAGTTTGGGGTAACGTTCGACATCGTGCCTCGTTCTCTCAATTTTTAAATTTGGTTTACTGCGCTTGAGAGCGCCACGTCACGCGGGCTTATTTCGCTTGCGGCGTGCTACTTTGATCAACGTTTGGGGCCCTACGAATGGATATTCGCAAAGTTAAGAAACTGATCGAGCTGCTGGAAGAGTCCAACATCAGCGAAATCGAAATTCAGGAAGGTGAAGAGTCGGTTCGTATTAGCCGTCACCCCAACGGCGGTGCTTGGCAGCCGCAGCCGATGCCACAGTACGCACAGCCGGCACCGGCAGCTCCTCAAGCGCCGGTCGCCACGGCTCCCGCCGATGCAGAACCTCAGGGCGCTAGTTACCGTGGTGAAGCGGTCAACTCTCCTATGGTAGGCACTTTCTACCGCAGTCCGGCGCCGGGTGCCAAAGCCTTCGTTGAAGTGGGCGACACCGTGAAGCAAGGCGATACCGTTTGTATCGTCGAAGCCATGAAAATGATGAACCAGATTGAAGCCGACCGCGACGGCGTGGTCGAGGCCATCCTAGTGGAAGATGGCGAGCCGGTGGAATTCGATCAGCCCATGATCGTCCTCGCTTAATCTTTCATATCAACACGGGTGGATTCTCCCATGCTGGACAAGGTACTTATCGCGAACCGCGGCGAGATTGCCCTTCGTATCTTACGCGCCTGCAAAGAGCTAGGGATCAAAACCGTAGCGGTTCACTCCAAGGCAGACCGCGAATTGATGCACGTTCGCCTTGCCGATGAAGCCGTTTGTATCGGCCCTGCCTCGTCGGCGCAGTCGTACTTGAACATTCCTGCGCTGATCAGTGCCGCAGAAGTGACGGACTCGAGCGCCATTCATCCCGGCTATGGTTTTCTCTCTGAGAACGCTAATTTCGCCGAACAGGTAGAGCGCTCAGGCTTCACCTTCATTGGCCCGCGCGCCGAGACCATTCGCCTGATGGGCGATAAAGTCAGCGCCATCGAAGCCATGAAAGTTGCTGGCGTTCCCACGGTACCTGGCTCCGACGGTCCTCTGGGCGACGATGATGCGACGAATCTGGCCACTGCACGTCGTATTGGTTACCCGGTGATCATTAAAGCGGCAGCGGGTGGTGGCGGCCGCGGTATGCGTGTCGTTCATACCGAGGGCCACTTGCTTTCTGCCATTACCGTGACGCGCACCGAAGCCCATGCGGCCTTCGGCGATGGCACCGTGTATATGGAGAAGTTCCTCGAAAAGCCGCGCCATGTCGAAGTACAGGTGCTGGCTGACGGCCAGGGCAACGCCATTCACCTTTATGACCGCGACTGTTCGTTGCAGCGCCGCCACCAGAAAGTATTGGAAGAAGCGCCCGCTCCGGGCATCGACCCCGACGCCCGCGCCAAAGTGCTCGAAGCCTGCCGTCAGGCGTGTATCGAGATCAACTACCGGGGCGCGGGTACCTTCGAATTCTTGTATGAAGACGGTGAATTCTTCTTCATCGAGATGAACACTCGTGTTCAGGTCGAGCATCCGGTCACGGAGATGGTCACCGGCGTCGATATCGTCAAGGAACAGCTGCGTATTGCGTCCGGCTTACCGCTGTCGATTCGCCAGGAAGACGTGAAGCTAAATGGCCACGCGTTCGAGTGCCGTATCAATGCAGAAGATGCACGCACCTTCATGCCTTCTCCCGGTAAAGTCACGCTGTTCCACGCCCCCGGCGGCTTGGGCGTTCGTATGGACTCTCACCTGTACACCGGCTACACCGTGCCGCCGCACTACGACTCCCTGATTGGAAAGCTGATTACCTGGGGCGCCGATCGCGACATCGCTTTGACACGCATGCGCAACGCGCTGGACGAACTGCTGGTCGAAGGCATCAAGACCAATATCGATCTTCAGAAAGACTTGGTACGCGATAGCTATTTCCGCCAGGGCGGTGTCAATATTCACTACCTGGAAAAGAAGCTCAGCAGCTAACCGCTGGGTAGCCATGATGCCCGCCTTTCGGCGGGCATTTTCGTGGAATGGCCAACGCCTATCCACCGCGTTTTTCGTATAAAAGTTCGCGCTAGTTTCCTTATTCCCTACTCGCCGTGGAGACCCCCATGCCCTGGCTGCAATTAAAAGCACACGTCGCCCCTGAGCAGGCCGATCTTCTCGAAGAGCTACTTCTCGAAGAAGGCGCGACGGCCATTGGCCTGCAGGATGCCCACGACGACCCCGTCTTCGAGCCCGAGCGCGGCACCACACCGCTGTGGCAAGACACCATACTGACGGGCCTTTATGATGATCTAGACGGTATCGATGGCATGCTGAGTCGCATTGAAGCCGCTTGGTCGGAGCAAGTGCCCGGAGAGCCATGCCCTACCATCGAATACGAGCTGCTGGCGGATCGGGACTGGGAGCGGGAGTGGATGGATGACTTCACGCCACTTCGCATGGGCGAACGGCTATGGATCGTGCCGAGTTGGCATGAGCCGCCCGAGGCAGGTGCCGTCAATCTGATCCTTGATCCCGGCCTTGCGTTTGGTACCGGCACTCATCCGACTACCGCGCTGTGCCTGGAGTGGCTGGACGGATTAGCCGTGAGCAACGAGCTACAGGGCAAAGCCGTGCTGGATGTAGGCTGCGGATCTGGCATTCTCGCCATTGCTGCGCTGAAATTGGGCGCCACCCATGCCGACGGCACGGACATCGACCCTCAGGCGCTGCAAGCCAGCCGAGATAACGCCGAGCGCAATGCCATCGGTGAGGAGCAGTTCGCGCTCTACTATCCTGAGCAGTTGTCAGGCGGCCCCTACCCTATCGTCACGGCCAACATTTTGGCAGGCCCGTTAGTCGAGCTAGCGGGCATGATTGCCGGGCATGTCGCTCCCGGTGGGCGTATCGCGCTCTCCGGCATACTGGCCAACCAAGCCACGGACGTTCTGGACGCCTATGAAGCGCAAGGACTCTACATGGATGAGCCGACCCTGCGGGAGGGGTGGGTACGCTTGACAGGTCGACGCCCCGCATAAAATCGGAATTGGCCTTCAATCCCTCGTCGAGTAGGCGTATCATACGCCCCCTTGAAACGTCCTACTCGTCGCTTTCATGCCTACCAAAGTGCACCGCAATGACTCTGATGACTACGTCGCCACCTGCGATTGGGCCCTACCAACTGCCTAACCCGGTCATGCTGGCCCCGATGGCGGGTGTCACCGACCGCCCATTTCGCCAGCTTTGCCGCCGCTTGGGCGCTGGCTGGGTCGTGGGCGAAATGGTCACGTCAGACCCTTCACTTTGGCACACACGCAAATCGCAGCTACGCATGGACCACCAGGGCGAACCCGGCCCACGTGTCGTGCAGATCGCCGGGGGCGATGCCGAGATGCTGGCCCAAGCCGCGAAACTCAATGCCGAGCTAGGTGCCCAGATCATCGACATCAATATGGGGTGTCCCGCTAAAAAGGTCTGCAATAAGGCCGCAGGGTCTGCTCTAATGCGCGATGAGGCTCTCGTTGCCGACATTTTGGATGCCGTGGTACGTGCCGTCGACATTCCCGTCACGCTCAAGATACGCACTGGCTGGTGTGCCGCGTCCAACAATGCGCTGCACATTGCAAAACTGGCGGAGTCCGCAGGCATTCAAGCGCTGGCCGTTCATGGCCGTCATCGTGAACAGCGCTATACTGGTGAAGCCGAGTACGACACGATTGCCGACATCAAATCGCAGCTCACGATCCCTGTCATCGCCAACGGCGACATCACCTCTCCTGAAAAAGCCGCCTACGTACTGCGCTACACCGGCGCTGATGCGGTGATGGTGGGCCGTGGGGCGCAAGGGAATCCGTGGATTTTTCAGCAAATCACGCATTACTTGACGCATGGTGAACGGCTCCCGGCACCCAGTTTGGCAGAGCGCTGCCGCGTACTGCTAGAGCACCTGCAGGCACTGCATGACTTCTATGGCGATACCATGGGGGTGCGCATCGCGCGTAAGCACGTCGGCTGGTATCTCAATGACGATCCGCGTTTTAGTGACACCGAACAGCGCACGCTCAAGCAGCAGTTCAACGCCCTGTCCTCACCCGACGCGCAGTTTGACTGGATTCATAACGCCATGACCCACGACGCCCCTCAGCGTCTGTTAGCCAAAGGAAGCCATGCAGCATGACTGAACGCGACCTGCTCTCCAGCGAACGCTCCTCACGACTCTCTGGCACGCTAGCAGACCCTTCCGCCAGCGCGCAGCCCCAGCCCCTGCGTGAAGCCGTCGAGACCGCCATGCGTCGTTACTTCGAGCATCTCGATGGCAGCCAAACCTCCGACCTTTACGCGATGGTAATGGCCGAGGTAGAAGCGCCTCTGCTGGCCTGCGTAATGGAGCACACGGACGGCAATCAAACGCGCGCCGCCGACGTGCTCGGACTGAACCGTGGCACGCTGCGCAAAAAGTTGAAGCAGTATGGATTGATTGAAAGTGACGCCCCTTGATGGGGCGTTGCTGTTTTAACCTTAGACCCGCACACGACGAGCACCCTTATGGCCGATAGTACCGCTACCCCCGTCCGCCGCGCCCTTCTGAGCGTATCCGATAAAACAGGCATCGTAGAGTTTGCCCAAGGCCTCGCCGCACACGGCGTCGAGCTGCTCTCTACTGGTGGCACCTTCCGCTTGCTGCAAGAGCATGGCATTGCGGTGAAAGAAGTGTCCGAGCACACTGGCTTTCCGGAAATCATGGACGGTCGTGTTAAAACGCTGCATCCCAAGATTCACGGCGGCATTCTCGCCCGCCGTGGTCAGGATGATGCCGTCATGGCGGAGAATGACATCACTCCGATCGACATGGTGGTGGTCAATCTTTATCCGTTTGCTGAGACGGTCGCCAAGCCAGGCTGCACGCTCGAAGATGCCATCGAAAATATCGACATCGGTGGCCCGACCATGGTGCGGGCTTGCGCTAAAAACCACGCCTATACCACCATCGTGGTCAATGCGAGCGACTATGGCCGCGTACTCGATGAACTTAAGGAGCACGCGGGCCAAGTGAGCGCCGCGACCCGCTTTGATCTCGCCGTCAAGGCGTTCGAGCACACCGCTGGCTATGATGGCGCCATCGCTGACTACCTCGGCCGTCAGGTCGTCAGCGAAGACGCCACGTTCGCTCGCACCTTCAATCTGCAGCTGCACAAAAAGCAGGACATGCGCTACGGCGAGAACCCGCACCAGAAAGCAGCGTTCTATGTCGACCCCACCGCCAACGAGCCCAGCGTTGCCACGGCCAAAACGCTGCAAGGCAAACCGCTCTCCTTCAATAACGTGGCGGATACCGACGCAGCGTTCGAATGCGTCAAGGCCTTTGATGATACCGCTTGCGTCATCGTTAAACACGCGAACCCCTGTGGCGTGGCCATGGGTGCAACGGCGCTGGAAGCCTATGAAAAAGCTTTCGCTACCGATCCGACCAGCGCTTTTGGTGGCATCATCGCCTTCAATGTACCGCTGGATGCCGACACCGCACGCGCCATCATTGACCGCCAGTTCGTCGAAGTCATCATCGCGCCAGGGGTCAGCGAGGACGCAGCCGCCATTGTGGCCGAAAAGCAAAACGTGCGACTGCTCGACGTGAGCGCGCATTGGCCTGGTTCGACGCAGCCAGCGTTGGATTTCAAACGTGTCAACGGCGGCCTGCTGGTACAGGATCGCGACCAAGGCATGGTCACTCAAGACGCCTTGACCGTCGTCAGCGAGCGTGCGCCTTCGCAAGAGGAGCTGCGCGACCTGGCCTTTGCATGGCGTGTGGCCAAATTCGTTAAGTCCAATGCCATCGTCTATGCCAAAGCGGGCCAAACCATTGGCGTTGGTGCAGGCCAGATGAGCCGCGTGTACTCGGCGAAAATCGCTGGCATCAAAGCCGCCGATGAAGGGCTCTCCGTGCCGGGCTCCGTGATGGCCTCCGATGCCTTCTTCCCCTTCCGTGACGGCATCGATGCCGCTGCGGCGGCAGGCATTACTGCCGTCATCCAGCCTGGCGGCTCCATGCGCGACCAGGAAGTGATCGATGCCGCTAACGAAGCAGGCATTGCCATGGTATTTACCGGCATGCGCCACTTCCGCCACTAAACAGCGCATCACTCTCGCATAAAAAAAGCCCTCACTTGAAACAAGTGGGGGCTTTTTCGGTCTAGAGCGTGTTACTTGCCAAGATCAATACACAGGTATTTCGTTTCCAGGTACTCCTCCAGGCCTTGATGCCCCCCTTCACGGCCCAGTCCTGACGCTTTTACCCCGCCAAAGGGTGCCGCGGCATTGGAGATGAGCCCGGTGTTGATGCCGACCATACCGTACTCCAGCGCCTCTGCGACACGCCATACACGAGCCAAATCACGAGAGTAGAAATAAGACGCCAACCCATACTGGGTGTCGTTGGCCATCTCGATGGCGGTCTCTTCGTCATCGAAGGGGAACACGGCGGCCAGCGGGCCAAACGTCTCTTCATGGGCCACTTTCATGGAGTCAGTGGCAAAGCTGATAAGCGTGGGCGTAAAGTAGTTGCCCCCCAGAGGATGCGGATGACCGCCCAGCAGCAGTTCGGCACCTTGGTCAACGGCATCTTGGACGTGTTCGCTCACCTTCTTCACCGCGTTCTCATCGATCAAAGGCCCGATGTTCACGCCTGGCTTGGTGCCATCCCCCACTTTAAGCTCGCTATTCATAGCGACCGCCAGCTTTTCGCAAAACGCATTGATGACGCTGGATTGGACCAAAAAGCGATTGGTGCAAACGCAGGTTTGCCCGGCATTGCGGAATTTGGCCGCCATCGCACCTTCTACGGCGGCGTCCAAATCGGCGTCTTCAAAGACGATGAAGGGTGCGTTGCCGCCCAGCTCCAGTGAAATCTTCTGGATATGTTCTGCGGCTTGGGCCATCAGCGTACGCCCTACCTCCGTCGAGCCCGTAAACGTGATTTTACGAACCTTAGGGGACTCGGTCAGCGCTTTGGCGATGTCGGACGCACTACCCGGCACTACATTGAAGACGCCCCGGGGTATGCCAGCACGTTCGGCCAGCAGTGCTAGTGCCGTCGCCGAAAATGGCGTTTGGCTTGCAGGCTTCACTACGATAGTGCAACCAGCCGCCAAAGCCGCGCCCGCCTTACGAGTGATCATCGCCGCTGGGAAGTTCCAAGGAGTGATGGCCCCCACGACCCCTACGGGCTGCTTGGTGACGACTATGCGTTGGTTGGCATTGGCCGCGGGGATGGTTTCGCCGTAAACGCGGCGGGCCTCTTCGGCAAACCAGCGTAAAAAGCTGGCGGCATAGACGATCTCACCTTCAGCTTCTTTGACCGGCTTGCCCTGCTCATGCGTCATGAGCAGGGCAAGGTCTTGCTTATGCTCGAGCATCAAGTCATGCCATTTGAGCAGTAAGTCCGCACGTTCTTGCGCGGTGAGTGCCCGCCAGGCAGGAAGTGCTGCGTCCGCCGCATCAATGGCGCGTTCGGTTTCCGCTCGTCCCAAGCGTGGGATATCGCCGACGGGCTCACCGGTAGCGGGGTTCGTGACGTTGATTTGCTCACCGCTGTCAGCGGCCACCCAGCTGCCATCGATATAGGCAAACGGGCAATATAGCTGTGTTTCTCTCAGCGCTTCCATGACAGACTCCTGACCAAATGACGGCCTGATAGGCTCATTGACTCGTTCATGCTAAGACGAAACGATCTATTTCACCAAACCTTTGGCCCAAAACGACGGAGCCATCCTTGCTTAGCTAATCAACGTTAAGAACTCTTGGCGGGTGGCTTGGTTGCTGCGGAAGCCTCCTAACATGACAGAAGACGTCATGCTCGAATTCTGCTTCTCGACCCCACGCATCATCATGCAAAGATGGCGGGCTTCAATGACGACCGCCACTCCCCTCGCCTGAGTGACCTGTTGCACAGCTTCCGCAATTTCGCGGGTCAGGTTCTCTTGGATCTGCATGCGGCGCGCGTACATATCGACGATGCGGGCAAACTTGGAAAGTCCCAGCACCTTGCCGCTAGGCAAATAGGCAATATGGCACTTGCCGATGAATGGGAGAAGGTGGTGCTCGCACATCGAGTAAAGCTCGATATCTTTCACCAGGACCATTTCATCGGTCTGTGACTCGAACACGGCACCGTTGACGATCTCTTCGAGCGACTGTTGATAACCGGCATTCAAGAATTGCATGGCTTTCGCAGCACGCTTTGGCGTGTCTCTTAGCCCTTCGCGATCGGGGTTTTCACCCAGCGCGGTAATAATCTGACGGTAGTGTTGGGCGATATCGTCGGTCATGGTAGGCCTCATCAAAACTGTGCTTATTCGCTATCACTTAATCGCCTTGCAGCAATGTTAACGCGCCAGCGAGCTTCCATTATTGGCAAGCTACTTCTAGCTTGCGGTGTCATCCGTTTAGCTGCCTTACCCTACGAGTGCTAGCTGAACGCCTATCTTGGACAAACCATCCTGTACAAAAAATATACCTTAAACAATTTATGTACAACAAGAACGGTACATTAATCTATTTTAACGCACCTAAGCAGGCTGTGGCAGAGTGACACGCACCCCCCTTCGGCACTATAGGAGCTGTGCTATGCTATGGGCACTATTTTCCTGCTGACATTGCAGGGGCCACTGTTGAGAGTACGCTATGTCTTTTAAATCATCGCCCTTTTGGCTAACTGCCCTGCTGGGTACGCTATTTGTATCACCTTTGCATGCAGAGGAGTCGACGCTGGATCTGCCTAGCGGCGCAAAGGTGGGCGTTGAAGTGGTCGAGGCGTTGACATTCAATAGCAGCCAATCACGTTATACCGACCTTCTGTTGCATCCCAAGCAGGCCAGTGGCACGACGCACTCGCTACCCGAATACTGCTTACTGGTGGCGAACGCCCAGCTCAACGGCGATCGTATTCGCATTACGACCCAAGACGCCACCTGCATTGAAACGCATGATGCAGAGAGCGCCATTTACTCCGGCGAATTCTCTGCCAGCGCCTACGCAGAAGATGGTCAATATGGTTTGGCGTGCAACAACGGCGACTGCACCCTCGCGCCGGGGCAGTCTTTTGTCCTCACCCTCGACGAAAGCATCCATATTGCTGCACAAGACAATCCGTCTGCCGAGATCAACGCAACCCGACGCCAGGCCAACGGCGACGGCGTGGCGAACCCCATCCCCGGTGAGCGTCCAGACCCTGATCAAAGCGTCGAAAACCCCGCCCCCACGGAACAACCCGAGTAAACGTCCATCGCGTCGTACAACGGCCTTTCGCGCGTCATCATGAAAGGCCGTGTTAGGTTACCCCCAGCCATCGCTAGCCTGCTACGCCAGCCATAGCGGTGATTCCAAGTGAAGTAGCTGCTGTTCGAGCTGACGAATGTGCTGATCCCAGTATCCCGCTTCGGCCAGCCATGGAAACGCTCTGGGGAAAGCCGGGTCTTCCCATCTGTCGACCAGCCAAGCCGCATGACGTATCAGACGATACGCTCTCAACGGCTCGATGAGGGACATTTGCTGGTGCGGAAATGGCCGGGTTTCTTCGTACCCCTCTACCATTTCACTGAGCTGCGCTCGCCACTGCTGCGGCTGTTCCACAGGAAGCAGCATCCATACGTCCTGAATGGCAGGGGCCGTCAAACAGTCGTCGAAGTCGACCAGCTTAAAAGCGCCCTCGCGGCCAAGCACGTTCCCCAAGTGGCAGTCGCCATGAGTGCGAATCATACTGTCAGCGTCCACCGCTACGTCGTCCAGGCGTTCACGTATCTTCCCTACCACACGTTGGTAGGCGCGTACTTGGTGATCATTGAGCCAAGGGCTCGCCACCACGCGCCGTTCGGCATCGCTCACGTCTGGTCCAAGCCGCAGCGTTTCGCGATGATGAAACGGCCTTCGCGCCGCCACTTCGTGAAGCTGCCCCAGCACCTCGCCTAGTGCAAATAGCTGCGCCGGGTCATCCAGTTCTGGCGCTTGGCCAGAACATTGCGGAAACAGCGTAAAGCGAAACGTTTCGAAGGTGTGCAAGGAGGCGTGCTGGTCATCTCGCCACGGAGCCACGACGGGCACGCCGGCCTGCGCCACTTCGGTCAAAAAGTCATGCTCTTCCTGAATCGCCTCGTTTGACCAGCGTTCTGGTCGATAAAACTTCACCACCCAACGACCGCCATCTTCATCTCGAAACATCAGCACACGATTTTCATAGCTATTTAGTGCAAAGGGCTCACCCACCGGCCAAATGCCCACCGACTCGATGGCCGACATAACGACATCAGGTGACAGCGTACTAAACGGATGCGACATAGATGACTCCTTGAATGAGCGGCCTAGTTTATCAACTCTTCTGAAGCGGTGTGCGGGCAGCTGCCCACACATCGACACGTTTGGCACCCTGCGCCAGCACCTCGGCAGCGAGCGCATGCCCAGTAGCGCCGGTCGTCACCACATCATCAATAATCGTCACGTGCTCCGGCATGTCGCCTGCCACGACAAAAGCTCCGTTTAAATTTTGCCGCCGCTCTTTGCGGTTCAACGAGCGCTGAGAGGGCAAATGCTTGATACAACGGGCGTGAATCAGAGGCATCCCCACGCCTTCACCAAGCCGTTCAGCTAGCCACTGCGCTTGATTGAACCCGCGCTCTCGAGCGCGGCCTGGATACATGGGGACAGGCAGCAACGCACAGCCCAACGCATGAGGTCGCCTTGACAGCATTAAATTCACAAGCAGCCTGCCCGCCCGGGGCGATGCATGAAATTTAAAATCATGCACTAGCTGTGTAATAGCCTCTTGGTAGCAAAGCGGCGCTGTGGTGGCCGTAAAGTTGGGCGGTTCGGCCAAACAGTGGCCGCAGTATGTTTGATGCGCGGCTGTCAGCGGCTCGGCACACCGCTTACAGCTCATTCGATTCCAAGGCAGCATGGAATAACACTCCGAACACCACCCCTCTTCACCGGCTTGCGAGTAGAAACAAAACGCGCAGTAACCCGGCAATCCTCGCCTAAACCACTGATTCGCCAATGAGGTCCATCTCAGCATAATATGTCCACCTTACTTGCCAATGCTAAAAATAACGCTGCATAAGATTGACATTAACGCACAAGTTGATAATATATGCCTCGTCTTCTGCGGATGTGGTGGAATTGGTAGACACGCTAGATTTAGGTTCTAGTGCCGTAAGGTGTGGGAGTTCGAGTCTCCCCATCCGCACCAATTTGATTTACCTCAGTTTTTTATCCCTCCCTGCTTTATCCCAATACTCACTAGATTGTCCTGTGTGACCAGATTGTGACCTAGCCTGTTTACGGCTTCGCGCACTCGTTGCGGTGCCAAATGCGCATATCGCTCGGTCATCGTGATGCTGGAATGTCCCAGCAGCTCCTTTATTACCTCCAGTGGAACGCCATCGCTCACCAGCCAAGATGCTGCCGTGTGCCGCAAGTCGTGTATCCGCAAATCATCCAGCCGCACCCTTTTGGCCGCCTGGGCGAATCCTGCCCTGAGCGACTTCACCGGCTCGCCGTCCGCTCTAGCGAAAACCCAAGGGCACCCGGGCACGTTTCCTGCTCGCCACGCCAACCTTCTCTTGATCGCGGCTTGGGCCACGCTATTCAGCGGTACCGTTCTCGGCTTGCCGGATTTTGTGTGGCTGCTCAGAAGCGTTAGCGACTCTTTGCCTGGGTCCAGGCTGACGCGTGACCATTCCAGTCCCAGCAGCTCGCCACGGCGACAACCGGTGTGCGCGGCCAACTCGATGAAGTCGGCCAGCACATCGCCGTGCCGCTGTTGCCTGGCTGCGGTCACCAGCCTGCCAACCTCTCCTCTGCTCAAATACCGCTCACGGTGCCTGGCTTCCCGGGTCAACCTTCCCTTCACCGGGTTGTCGAGACCCCACTCCCATTCCCGATTGCAGTAGTTGATCGCCGACGACAGCGCGGCCAGCTCGCGGTTAATGGTGGCGTTAGCCCTTCCCTGCTCTTGCCGGTGACGGATATAGCCTTTGATATCCGCGCCGGTAATCGCTCCAATCTCAACGCCGCCAAAATATCGCCGCAGGTTGCCGATCTGATACTTGATGGTATGGAGGCTGCGCAGGTGTGCCGACCCGCGCAGATACTCGACCATCACTTCTTCAAAGCTGCGTGGCTGCTTCACGTCCCAGTGCTTGCTCTGGTGGGATTCGGCTCGCCACTTCGCTTCGACGGCTTTCGCTTCGTTTAAGTCCGCTGTCCCAGTAGAGCGTCTAATTCGTTTGCCGCCTGGGTCGTTGTACGATGCCCACCAGAATGGCGAGCCTTTCCTTTTATGTGGCATACAGATTTTTCCCCTTTCTGCACGCCGGGCGCGCTGCGACTCTCCAACTCTAGCGCCTCGGCGTCAAGCTCTCCGATTCGTCGAATGCTGCCCATCGTGACCCGCCGCCCTTTTCCTTCGCCGCTGGCCGTCAGCCTGCCCTGCCTGACCATCTGCCTGACAGTCCAGTGCGAGACGCTGAGCATTTCAGCGGCCTCGGCGTAGGTGACCAGCGCTTTCATGGCTTACTCCTTGCTGCATTAGCCCTAGCGAGTGCAGACTGAAATCCATTCTTGGCATCGGTCATGCTCTTTAGCTCCTGCTCTAGCTCAATAATTTTCTCGCTTTGTGCGATAGCCAGTGCCTGCCAGCCTAGCGCTACGTGCTGCCATTCAGGGTGACCGTCGGGCAGCTGCTCCTCTTCTTCGGCTAGCTCTCTAAGTGTTTTGGCCATGATGCCTCCCATTCACAAAAAACCGCCTCTTGGGCGGCTAGTTGACCTGCTTCATGGTCGTCGTCCAAATGGCACGCGACCCATCGTTTGGCTTAATTCGCAACCGGAATCCGGGCCATCGCTCGCCAGTGTGAATATCTCGGATCACATGGCCATCTTCGATAGCGGTAATTTTGCCGGTGACTGACCGCTTCTCCCCTGTTGTCTTGAGTTCGTAGTCATAGATAACTTCGTCGCCAATCTTGCTTGCCATTACTGCCTCCACAAAAAAGCCGCCCAATCGGCGGCGGTTATCGGTGTGCTTCTCGCTCAGTACATGGCGGCGGCAGCGGGTCGCCTTCGTATCGCTCGACGGTGTCGATCGACAAGCCGCGAAGGTGCCAGTCGCCCACCATGTGCTTGCGCTCGTCCAGCGTCTCGCCGTCATTGATCCACGCCGACGCCACGTTGCCGCCGCATACCTGGCAGTTGGCCAGCATCATCTGGCCGAGGTGTTTTCGCTCTGTCATCGTCACTCCATCAGCTCCAGCGCACTCTCTACCATCGCGCTGATCTTCTCGCACGACTCGCGGATCTCGTTGCCTCGCTCGTTATCGGTATGCACCAGAATCTCCCGCGCCGTGGCGTCGATATTGCCGTCTACCTCTCGCCAGATATTCAGCACGGCGTTGTAAAGTGCCCGCTCTTTGGTCGTGCCGTCGATCTGCAACCGGCGCGCGTACTCATACAGGCACCTCGTAAGCGCCGCCGTAGTCGTGTCGCCGCTAACGCTGATCGTGCCGCCCATGGCGTCGGGCATCCAGCAGCGCCAGTAGGTGCCGTCTTCTCTTAGTCGGGGCTTTTGCATGCATCCTCCGCCATAATTGCAGCAACGCGAACGATGGCGCGGCAAGTGGCGACAGATCGACCAGCTTTATCTATCGGCTCATCGGCAGCTGCGCCATACCACCCCGTTACTGAGCAAACGTCATCAGACACATCCACATTCATCCCCAGACTGCACATCAGCCGAAAGGCATCGCCTTCATCCTCGAGCGGGTTCCAAACTCTCCATTTAGAGCCAGGCTCCGGAGGCTCCGGTATCACCCGGCGGCGAAGCTTCCCGTTAAAGGGGCCGTCGCCGGTATATAGCTCGATTTCCAATCCAGCCGCTCGCGCCGCCCGCTCCAGTAGCTCTTGATCTGTCATACATCCTCCGGCTTAGGTGCAGCGGCGATCACTGCGTCATGGCAGGATTGCGCCGAGTCGTGGTAATCGTGTGAGTATGCGCGCTCCATCGCTTCATCGGCCTTGGTAGGAATGGCGACGTAGCCCTCCGGGCAAGCAGCCTGCCATGCCTCCCACGCGCACTGCACATAGTGGGCAACGTACTGCCCTGGCCATGCGCTGCGTGGCGAATTTGGCTGCTTGTCGATAGGCCATTCACGCGGCGGCGCGACTGCCCACGCCTCAAACCGATCTCGCTGCGTCATGTCGGCTCTCCATCGGCGGCGGCCAAGGCGGCGTTGATATTATCGAGAATTCTGCGGTGCTCGGCATGAAACTCATCCATGCCATGCAAAAATTGGTATTGAGCAGACCACGACAGCGAAAGCGCTTTGGATGCTTCGAGCGCGTTATAAAGTCCTTGCGCTACTTCGGCGCGCACCCACTCAGCGCGGTCATCGAACTGCTCTTCGATCTCACCTCGTTTGTACGTTTTCATTCGATCTCTCCCGGTGTCGGTGCGGCGGCTAGCAGATGGCTCCACAGCTTTCTATCATTTAAAATGCTCGCCTCTTGCCGACTAGGTTTGCAGCTAATTAATACTCGCTCATGCAGCGTTGCCAGCATGCTCTCGTCAGGCTCCTTCGGCACGCACTGCCATGGCTCATCCGGCGTAGGGATTCGGGGGCCGGTAGCAGCAACCGTGCCGGACTGCTGCCGCGTCCTCATAAACGACCACGCCCTTCCACTCCAGTGGGCTGTTTCCCATGGGTCGCCTTTGTCATCCGGCTTTACCCAGTACCAACCATCTGCTCGCTGATTCATAAAACCTCCAGGCATGAAAAAACCGCTCACTGGCGGCCATAGTCCTTAAACAGTCGTGTCGATAACCGCCACGGCGGCGTATCCGGTATGCGCCTACGCACTGCCAGCGCGGCGATCCGCTTGGCGTTGGGAAGTTGGTCGAGCATGTTCAAACTCCGTGCAGCGCACGATGACGCGGCCTTTGCTTTTGCTCATGGCGGGCATGGTGGAAAAAGGCAGGCGGCTGCAGTCATCGAAGGTGTGGCGGCAAGCCATGCATAGGCTGCCTTTGGGTTGATGGGTCATTGATGGCCCTCGGATTGCTGTCGAAGCTCGTTCGCTCGCTCAATCAAGCGGTCTTGGGCATATTCAATGTCGTTCATGCATTCTGCCTCTTCCTCCAGCACCTCTGCCTGCTTCAGCAGGTCGCGTCTTTTGAGGCTAGCTCGGGGGTCCGACTTCACAGACTCTATCGCCTCCCTCATCCGGTCAGAATGGTCTAGCAGTCCCTCGTCGTCTCCTAGGTACAGTTCGTTAATGAGTCGATGAGAGGCGGTGGCTAGTCGCTCCACATGCGCCGCCAGCGCATCCCGCTCCTCCTGCACCCGCTCCCTTAGCGCGATCTGCGTTTCCTCGGCGTTGCGGTAGGCGTCGCGTTCTCGCATGAGCTGGACATTCTGAATAACCTTTGCTTCATGCTCACTTTCAAGATTTCTTATCTTTTGCTCTAGGCGATTAAAGCGGCGAACAACCCACGTTTCCAGCAGGTCACTATCTAGCCATTGACCTGTTTCTTCATGCGCCATTTCGGCTAGGTTTGCAGGTGTTTTCATGACTAAGCCGCCCTCATGGTTGCCAACTGCTTAGCCTGCTCGGCCAGCTCTGCGCGCAGCCGGGCATTCTCGGCTGCCAGCGCGTCATTCTCAGTCAGCGCTGCCAGCTTTTCGCTTTCCAGGTCATCGTTGCGAGCCATCAGCATTCCAATCAGCTCGTCCGTTTCAGCTTCGCGGGCACCGGCGGTGCCTTCATGGGTGGGTGTCAGCATGGTTTCTCTCCAGTAATGATGTAGCGGTCGCGGCTCGGGCCGATTAGCGGCTGCTGGCCTGGCTCTAAATGCCAGTCGAACCGGTGCAGGCAGCGGTCGCACTGCTTTTCGTTGATTGATCGGTAGAGGCGTAGGCGCGTGCAGCCGCAGCGCGGGCAGTGTTTGGTGGTGGGTTTCATGCCGTATACCGCGTGGCGTAATCGCAAATGTCGCGGGCCGTTGACAACCCGCATCTGTAAGCTTTGGCCAGAGCTCGAAGGCTCATGCCCATTTCGCGATCAGCACGCATACTGCGAACTTGGCTATCTGTAAGCTTGGCTCGATGATGGCATTCACCGACGCGGTGGCCGGTATGGTTTCTGGATACATGCACAATCATGCTCCTGCAAACATGTCCATGGGCGCAGCCTGGGCATCTTGGAGATTGCGTACTGCGAGCTTCCAGTAACTCTCTTTCAACTCCACCGCTACAGCTTTGCGGCCCATCTTTATGGCGCTTACTGGCTCGCTGCCGATGCCGCCGAATGGGCTCAGTACTGTGTCTCCGGGGTTGGTCCACAGGTCAATTGCTCTCTCGATCACGTCAAGCTGTAGGGGGCAGATGTGGCGCTCGTCGTCCGGGTCGCGCCCATCTCGAAAAGCCAACGTCCGACTGGGGTTGATATCCATCCAGACCGGTGATGCATAGCGCTGCCAGCGCTCGACCGGAAAGCTCTCATTGGTGTGGCTGACCGGCTCCGGGTTCTCGCCCGGCTTGCGCATGGTGACCAAGTAGTCAGGGATTCCTTGGCGACTCATGGCCGAGTCTTTCTTGATCTGCTTGTGCAGCAGTCCCAGCGCCTTAGTGCGCTGCATAGCGGTCACCGGGTCTTTCCAGATGCAAACCTCGCTATGGAAGATCCATCCCTCGGCAATAAAGGCGGCGATCAGCTCGCCGCGGAAGTCTTTCAGGCCGATGTAACCATCGCGCACCTTGCTGGCTGGCAGGTTCATGCAATGGAAGGAAAGCAGGCGTCCGGGCTTGGTGACCCGCATCAATTCACGAACAAGGAACCGGAACTGCTCGCAGAATTCCTCGTCGCTCTGTACGTTTCCCATGTCGAAGTCGCTGTTGCTGTAGGTGTACAGCGAGGCGAACGGCGGGCTAAAAATCGTATAGTCGATACTTGCGTCAGGCATGCCGCCGATCACGTTGACGCAATCCCCGTTGTACATAGCCCAATCGGGCCCAAACTCCTGATTTAATACTTTCATGATCACCTCGCTATGCCACCCAGGCGGGCAGCACCATTTCGTGCTGTGGTTCGTATTCGGTCTTCTCGATAGCGGCAGAGGAAACAGGCTTCTGCATCATTCCGGCCATGTGCTCGACCATGGACGCCTGCATTTCTTCCATTTGCCGCTCTTTGCGCTCTACATTCGCTTTGATAGCGCCCAAACTCTCAGCGCTGACGATGTGGCTATGCACTTCTCGGGTCTGGCCGAAACGCCAGCAGCGGCGCACGGCTTGATACATTTGCTCGAAGGAGTCATCCAGTCCGACAAACGCCATGCGAGCGCAGTGCTGAAGGTTTAAGCCCATTCCCGCGATAGATGGCTTGGTGACAAGTACGCGAACGCTGCCATCCAAAAAGCCGTTGATGGCCTGCTCTTTGCGCTCGATACTGTCACTACCTCGTATTTCCACTGCGCCATGTATTGATTTGCGCAGCAGATCGGCTTCGTCGTTGGTATGGCACCAGATCAACCAGGGCTCGGAAGGCTCCTGAGCGACTATTTCGGCCACCTTGGCAACGCGCTGCCCTAGAGTTTCTTTCTTGGCCTGACGGCGTTCGGTAAGGCTCTGCGCGATGCTGGTGAACATGTCGTCGCCGTATTGACTGGTCACCAAGTGCTCATAGGTGTGCAGGGTCGGCAAAATGTAGCCGGTGTCGTCGAAACCGATATCCGACGGCAGACGGATGGTCACCGCCCATGACGCCAGCCACTGCCAGAACTTCTTGCGGCCATGGCCCTTGAGGCGCCACTTAGCGGTGTCGCCGCCATCGTGGGTGAAGAACATAGCCAGCATTTCATCCATGCCCATGATGCCGAGGAACTCAGACTGGTTACCCAGCTCCATGTAATCGTTCGGGCTGGGTGTTGCGGTGCACGACAGCCGGTAGGGGCATCGCTTCCACTCAGTGATGATGCGGGTTCGCGTTTTGCCGTCGCGGTTTTTCAGAATGCTCGATTCATCCAGTACAATGCCCGCGAAAGCGTCAGGCTCGAAGTTATCCAGCATTTCGTAGTTGGTCACATATACACCATCAGGGCTGCTGGGCATCTCGCGGACGTATTCAGCGTGAACACCAAACTTTGCAGCCTCGCTAACGGTCTGGCGAGCCACACACAGCGGGGCGGCAATCAATACCGGCTTTCCGGTATGCTCAGCAACGTGGCCCGCCCAAGTGGCTTGCATGGCTGTCTTGCCAAGCCCCGTGTTAGCAAACACGGCGGCTCGCCCACGGCGTAGCGCCCACTTCACGATATGGCGCTGGAACTCCATCAACTGCATGCCGCCGAATCCAATGGCGTCATGTTCGAGTGTGAAGCCACTGGGCTGGTCCATCTTCGTTTTACCCTTAACGAACTCTAGGTATTCGACATTCATAGCACCTCCCAGATAGTAAAAAGCCCCATGCGGGGCGTTAGGCTCTACGCTGCTCGCAGGATAGCTGCCTACCTACGGTCATCCTTGGCCAGGAATCCCATATCTCAGCAGGTAAGAATCTCTTGAGCGTTGCGTAGTGGATGCCGATATCGGCGGCTAAGTCCGTGCGAGACAGCTTCCGGCGGCTGTAATTCTTCGCAATATCAGCGAGACTTTTCCCGCGCCGTGACTCAAAGCCTGCTATTGCCAGCTTCGAGTTATGCCGGGGATGCTTCACCCCTAGCTCTTTGGCTCTTGTTCTAACGGCCTCTGGCGTGCGGCCTAGCTCTTCGGCTATGTCGCTAGCTAAAACGCCGTCCGCATAGCGAGCGGCTATAAGTCGGTCTTCGTTTGGCCGCCATGCTTTCCATGTTTTAGCCATACGAACTCCTAGTCGGTAAGCTCCATCTTGAACGCTTCCGGCGGCGCGTAGCTGTCGCCACCCAACCACTCCATGATGCGGGCCACGCTGTCGCGCAAGCTCCCAGCCATGAGTACGAAGTCCGTTTCCAGCCGAGCAAGCGCATCATCGCCATCGTCGGCATGGTCCGCTTCCTCGATCAGCGCATCGCCAAAGCGCAGCGACTTGAGCGCCAAATCATCGTGGAGCACGAACGACAACTGGCCCTCAATGCTCAACGCCAGCTTGCTGGCCTGCCGCCCGCTCTCGAGTAGCTGCTGCATTTCGTCACTATCGAGATCAACTTGGCGGCCACGGACGACGCCGTCATCGCCCTTAGCTTTCAGCTCGACAGTGTCGCCTAGCTTCAGGTCAGCAGGCCGCGATGCCGGATCACCCAGCCACGTTGTCATGGCGCGAATAGGTAGCGTCTGGCTGCTCATCGGCGTGGCCTTCAAGCTGCCCAGCGTTTCGCGCAGCAGGTCGAGAACGTCCTCGGCGCGGGCGCGGCTACCGGCATTGACGCCAATCAGTTGCCGCTCTGTATCCCACCAAAGATCAATCTTTTGACTGCGCACGAAAGCGCGAGGCATAAGCTCCTCGGTGACCTGCTCCTTGATGGCCGCCTTCTCCTTGCGCGTCACCTTGCGGCCTTCACGGGTTTCGATATCCGCTACCCGCTCCTCGACTTCCTCTTTGACGACTGAGGCGGGCAACATCCGCTCTTGGCGTAGCGCCGAAAGCAGGCGATGCCCCTGTATTTCGTGAACGAGCTGGCCATTGCCCAATCGGCCAGCGGGTGCCGCCCAGCCCAGGCGACGAAAGTCAGCGCTCCCCATCGGCTTGGCGGCATGCTCGGACAGCGCCGTGGCCAACACGTCGAGCGCTACCGCTTCTTGGGCATGGAGCCGGTAGATAAGTAGGTTTTTGAACCACATGAAAGCCTCTTTAGCTAATTCGATAGCTGGTGATGTTCTGATCGAAAAGGTCTTTGCTTGCCGGTTTTATAACGCCTTTACTGGCAAGCGACTGGATCGTGCGGTGATGAACCTTACGGCCATCCATTAGCCGCCACCCCCCCCCAACCAGGTAATTGACCGACTGGCCTGACGATAGGCGGGTAACCAGTGATTGTTGCGCTCTTGTCAGTTTCGGCGTTTTGCCTTGGCTGCTCATAAGCACCTCGCTGAATGAAAGGAACCCAACGGCCCCGGGTGGGTGAATCTTCAGGGCATTAAAAAGCCCCTACGTGAGGGGCTAGGCTGCGTTTAGTTATTTAAGCGGCTTCTTCGCCGTAGCTGAATTCGCCATCAAATACGTTGTTGTCTTGCGCGCCAGATTCTGCTTGCTCGTCGAGCGCGACGGCGCGCTGCATTTCGACGCTAACGGGAAGATATTTGAACAGTCGGCGAATGACCGTCTTCTTGGCCATTTCCTCGAAGTGATCGACCCAGGGCCCGCTTTTGCCAGCTTTGGATGCTTGCTTAACCGCTTCAACATCCTCACGCCACATGACCTCGATTTGGTGTCCGCCACCGACCAGCTTGGCTACCGCGTAGACCGCGATAAGGGCTCCCTTTTCACCCCGGGTAGGTACATGCTTCAACTTTTCATTCAAGCCATACTCGAACTCGAACTCGTCCCCTTCATAAACCGCGTGGGACTGTAGCGACACCATCTGCCCCGAGCGGCGCGCCAAGTCGATCATGCCGCGATAACCGATGATGAACTGCGCTTCCATTGTGTTCTGCCACTGCCCGTTGTCGTCCTTATAATTCTTCTTGAACGGCACGAGGTAGGCATGACCAAGTGCTCCACCCAGCTCGAGCCCAAGCTGCGCAGACTGCACGATAGCGCCAAATAGCGACATTGGGGCGCACTGGCCTAGCTGGGGCGTCTTATTGACCTCGGTCAGCGCTATACGGGTAATGCGGTCGGGCGTGATGTGCTTCGGCAGCGCTCGGGCGATTTGCGACTTAAACCGGTCATCTTTTAGCATGCCCTGGATAGTGGTAGGCATAGCTTTTTTCGCGGGCGTCTGATTCTGCGACGCCTGCTGCAATTCCTGGTTTAACGTGCCTTCTTGCTGAGTCATGATGCCTCCTTCTGTGCCCAATAGGGCAAACTAAGTGATTCGATGCCGCGCCAAACGCCGGTGCGTAGGCATTCGTCGTAAACGGCCATGTTTCGCTGATATTCGAAGCGGCCTTGAGTGCGGGCCTGCTGGTCTAGCTGAAAAACCCGAACCGGATACTTGCCGCATTCGATAGACGTGCTAAACGCGACAAATAGGAAGCCTTGCGGCTGGTGGCCAAAGTGCGTGGCATAGCCGTCTGAGTAGAAGGCGTCCTGGACGTGATAGCGGTAGTCGGCTACCGAGCGGGCGAACTTGCCCATGTCGCCAGTGCTTTTCAGGTCGATCAGCCAGCCCATGTCGTTGAGCGTTTTATCTGGTCGGCAGCGGCAAAGCCTCCCGGTCGTTTCATCGTTCCAGTAGATGCTGGCCTCAACGTCCCCGGGCGCTTCAATCAACTGTCGGGCCAGTGGATGTGCCATAACGCTCTCGCGGATAAGCTTCACTTTTCGGCCTTCGGCAAAGGTCAGTAGTTGCCGATCTCCCAGCGCTTCCTCAAATTCTGCCCACTCTGCTTTGCCCGCTTTCGTATTCTTTGGCGCATCCGGTCCAATCGCATATTCAGCCTCGAACCGTTGCGGCTCCAGTATCAGCGCGTGGCAGGCATCGCCAACATTGAGCGCCGTTTTCTTTTCGTCATCTTCGGGGCGGTGCGCGACCACTGGAAAAGCGACGGCGACTTGTTAATGAGATCGAGCTGGGACTTTGATACACCCGGCCCCTTGTGGTAATCCTCGTTCGGTATGCCCTGGTAGTAACCAGGGCCTATGTCATTTTCGGCCACTGTGCTAATCTCCTGATTGATCTTCTCGACGTTGATCTGGCCCGCTACCTGTTCGCGCAGGAGCGAGCTTTTATTTGTTCAGTGCTCGCCAATCGCTTAGGGCTTGGCGGGCCTCACAGAATGAATCGCTAAGCTCAGTCATGCCGTCTTGGCAATCCCTCGCCATTGACATGGTCAGGTCTAACAAGGCTGCCGCCATCCGCTTGGCGCTTTCATGGCGCTCCTGCGTGTCCCGCAGCAACGCCTCTAGCTCTTTGTGGTCGCCAGCATTAAGGCTTTTGCTGCCTTTGGTGACGTGGTAGACGGCGTCGCCAGTTTCTTCATCCCAGCCAGCGCGGCCGGTGATTTTCCAATCGCTCACGACCACTCCCCCTTGCGCACCTGCGCATCCCATGCCGCGATAGCGCTGTCTCGGTGATGACTGGCGTTTCGCTCGGCGAAAATGTCGAGCATGTACTGCTCGTTTTCTTCCTGGCGCGCCCAGCGCATGAGCGAGTCGGTCGCCCAGTAGTCGCCGTTCTCGAATAGATCAGTCGGCGTCATGTCCGCCTCGGGCGAGAACTGCGGATACCGGATGGCGGTTTGATCGGGTACTGCATAAGCCATGTTCATGATCGACTCTCCAATTCAGACAAAGCGTCGCCGCAACTAAGCGCAGTCACCTCACAATCAGGCGCGCCTTCCAGGCTCTCAAACAGCGGTAGCGCTTCAACGGCTTGTCGTATGGCTTTATCCGGGCAGCCGTCTTTAACGGCGATAACCACCGTCAGGTAGCGCATGTTTGGCTGACCGGTAAATGGATGATTTTCGTTAGGGGTCATGGCGCTGGCCTCATACCGGGGCAAATCTCGGCAGCGTTGCCGCGATAGTCTGGATGACCAGTACGGTGGTGCGGGTCGATACCTCGCGCCGCCTCAGCGGCCCATACGGCGACCTCTTGGCAGTATTTGCGGTGCGTCCGCTCGTTGTCGGAGGCGTCCAGCTTGGTGGCGACAATCATGCTGCCGATGATGGCGGTCAGGGCGATGAGGCTAAGGGTTCTTGTTGGCATGCTTGACCACCTTCTTGATCAGTTTCGGCGGGTAGCCCAGGCGCTTGGCCGTGGTGCGCGCTAAACGCAGGCCAAAAAAAACGCCCAGGTCAGGGCGTGGCGTTATGATGTCTCCGCGCTTCTCGCGGATCAGGTAGCGTGTGGTCATCGCGCACCTCTCGCTTTGTTCAGTGCGGCGCGACATTCAGTGATAATCTCTAACGTATCAGTGCCGCCACAGGTGTTCTCCTCAGCAAATTTGAGCGCCTTCTCAAGCGCTGCATAAAGCTCCACACCGGCATTGCGCTTCATGCCACGCTCTTTCGATATCTTCTCTTGCTGCTTAATGAGGTGATCAACATCGCCGTCG
Source organism: Halomonas meridiana (assembly GCF_009846525.1). Lineage (NCBI taxonomy): Bacteria > Pseudomonadati > Pseudomonadota > Gammaproteobacteria > Oceanospirillales > Halomonadaceae > Vreelandella > Vreelandella aquamarina. The sequence continues at coordinate 2,102,566 of NZ_CP024621.1, forward strand.
CGCACAAACTGCTTGCACAGGCTGTTAAAGTTTTTATGAGACGGCTTCCAGGCGGAGCCATCCTCTTTATTTCTCAGCGTTGAGATAAGCTCTGCTGGCAAGTCTTTGGTTCGCGCCCAGACTTCGCCGTTTTTGTAGAGCGAAAAGCGAGCGCCCTTGACGTGCATTTCGGGATATACCGGCTTTTCTTGTTCGGTCGTATTCATAAACACCTCTCATAGAATTGGGCGCGCCGCCTCGTTACTCGTCGCAGTGCCAGTGCAGTGTTGATTGAGGGAAGCAGCGCGGGCATGGCGACTCAGCAAGAGGCCATGCCAACTGGTAAGGATTTCTTTAAAGTTCGTAAAAAGCCCGCTAGGCGCAGGCAATGAGTGCGCATCCTTGCGCAGGGGAGTTGATGCAGGAGCATCGGGATAGGGGCTGGCAACCACACCAGCAATTAGGGAATGACCCTATCCTTTATGGTCTGCTTACATCGCATGTTTTGGATACCCTATCCCGATGCGCCCTGGCAGCCAGGGCGCGCACACAGGTTGAATAAACTTAAAAATAACGTGGGGGCATGATGCTCTCCTGCTGATATCCGGCTCTTGATCATTGGGCTGGCCGGTGACGCCCGAGCTTTTGGTCTTTGCGGTAGTATTTGCCGTCATCGGGGCGGACGCATTGCCGTGTGATCCCCTGATAGCGATGCAGTGGCCGGATCGCTCGCCCGGCTGCGATATTTAAAGCGAGTCGCTACCCTCGCATGCTCTGCCGCTGTGAACGGCCTACTTGGCTTGAGGCGGATGGCCTACACTGCATCCAGATACCCCTTGGTGCTTCCCTGAGTCCCGACAGGGCAAGAGGTATGTGGATGCCGCCTGTATTCTCGGCCCAGGCGGCAGGCTCTTGGCCGCGTTACCCAGCGGGTCGGGGGCCTTGCTCTGATAGCTCTTGGCGCTCTATTCGCTCATACTCGGCAGCAAGCAGGGCCATGGCCTTGATGATGTTGCGCTTGGGATCTTCGCTAGGCTTCCACCAATGCTCTGGCCACGGCCAGAATGCTGGCGACTGCCAATCAAGCGCTGATTTTCCACCGCGCACTATGTCCTCGCATATTGCTGCGTAACTAGCGCCTGCTGCTGCTAAATCTCCGTCTACATACTCGTCGTCATGGCTGTAGCTAAAACCTTCCTCGTTAATTTGTCGCTGACGCTCTTTAGCGGCTTTTTCAAAAGCGTTACTCATACCCACCTCATGTTGATGAGCGGCTAAGCGTACTTCCAATGGCTCAAGCCGATGATTTTTTGATGTGAGCTATCAAACGTGACAATGCCTTCGTGCTTCTCGGAACCCTTATCCCAAAACGTCGTCATCCAGACATGTGACATTTCGCCATGCGCATTTTTAGCGCCCAGGTTGTTGGTAACGATGATGTGCTTGTTCTTTTCGGGCTTAGCTTCTGCAAAAGAAGTAAATTCCTCTGGCTTCATAACGCTCTCCTGTTAATCCGTGAAACATCGGGATGGGCGTCAGGATTCGAACCTGATAGGCCGCTAGGCCAGCGATCCCTGCATAGGTAAGCGCACTTCACCACAGTGTCATCACCCATCCCGATGCGCCCTGTCGCCAAGGCGCAATCTTGTCCCGATATTTCGACAGCCTCGGGTCGGCGTACTCCTGACGCGCTCTCGCAGATCCAATCCACTACGGCGGGGCAGGCTTATCAGATTGTTAAAGAGCCATGGCGGGCTGTCTGTTTCGCTGTGCGTCAGTGCCGCTGCCATGACTCAAATGTAAGCCATACTTACCTATGCCGTCAACACAAAAGTAAGCGTATCTTTCAATTTAAAGGTAAGTCATTGTTTCAATACGCACAAAAAAACCCGCTCAATGGCGGGCTTGGTTAGCTGTGCTTATTTTTAGGGGGGTTACTGCCTTCGGAGGGTCATTTGCGCCATGACCACACCAATGATTCGGCAATCCTCGGTGAAGTCCATGTATTGCTCTCGCCAATCCTTGTTGAGCACCTTGAGCATCGGGCCTACACCTGGCTCGATGATGTAGCGCTTGAACGTGGCCTCTGCCCCACCATGCTGCTCGCACTGAACAACCACGTCGTCGCCTGATACGGGCTCGACGTCAGGATCGACAAAGATCAGCGTCCCTGGCGGGTACACTTCGATCATTGATTCGCCACGCACACGCAGCCCAAACGCTCTTGGGCCGCAGGTCGGCGGCGCTGGATAGTATTCGAGGTCATCAACCACGGGGCAAAACGTCTCAGTCCATGCTCCGGCTTGCACCCAGCTTATCAGCGGCACCTGCCCCCGCATCTTGGGCGCTTCATCAAAATCATCCGTTTTGACACCTGAGCCAGTAAAGAAATAGATCAGCGGCTTGTTCGTTGCGGTCGCTACGTTTCGCAGATTCTCCGCTGACGGGCTTGTACGCCCTTTCTCCCACTGGGCTACAGCCGGACGAGAAACGCCCAGCACGGCGGCCAACTGCTGCTGTGTCAGCCCCGCCTCTTTTCTGGCTCGCGTTATTCGCTGCCCTACTTTCTCGTCTTCGGTCATGCCCTCACCAATAGGCGTGTAATTGCCTCTCAGTCTGAAAGCATCGCTTACATCTGGCAACGGAAGAATGCCTTGCCCGATTGGGTAAGTATGGCTTACACTTTGACCAATTACGTTAAGCATGGATTTCCCTATGACCCCGGAACAAGCAATGCAAGAGGCGCTTCGCCTAGCTGGCGGCCCGGTTGCTCTCTCCCGATCCATCGGAATCAGCTCCCAGGCCATCTCCCAATGGAAGGTCGTTCCGGCAGCTCGGGTTATGGCTGTTGTGAAAGCCACCAAAGGAAAGATCAAGGCTAGCCAATTGCGTCCTGACGTGTTCGGCGCTGTTGCCGCCTAACCACACCCCTATCTTAGCGCCCCGGCAAAGCCTGGGTAGGTTCCAGAAAGAGCGAGTTTCATACATGGATAAATTGACAGCAATGATTCAGGCGGTGGCAGAAGACTACGGCCACAAGCGCCTCGCTGATGACCTGGGCTGCTCCTACAACGGCCTACTGAATCAGCTCAACCCGAACAACGACCGCCCTATTTCGTTGCGCAAGTTCTGGCAGATGGCGCGGTTCACCAAAGACCCGCGTTTGGTGGAAGCGCTGTTGGACGAGATGGGCATGGTGGCCACGCCTGTCGCTCAAGAGTTCAGCGACATCGAGGAAGAGATCAAGGAATTGCTGATGGATCAGCACGAGGTGATAGCGAGTTTCGTTGCAGCGATCCGCGCCGCCAAGGCTGACGGGGAGATCTGTGACAAGGAGCTGGCCGAAATCCGCAGCTATCGGAAGGAGGTGGCCGTAAAGGCAAACACGGTAATGAGCCGCATCGAAGCGATGCACAAAAACGGGAAGGCCGCGCTGAAGGCGGTCCAGTAACGAAAAAGCCCACCAATTCGCTGGGGAGCGTGGCGGGCCTAATCAACTAACTAAAGATGGTGAAGACATTATGGCTACTGAATATGGATTTGTCTACGTTCTTGCCAACCCTGCTATGCCAGGGCTCTACAAGATCGGATTCACGACTCAATCGGTGCAAGTGCGCATCTCTGAACTGTCACGCGGTACGTCAGTGCCAGCGGCCTTCTACAAGGTGTTGGATATCACTACCTACAATCCCGCCGCTGTGGAGCGTGATGTTCACCTGTTTCTTCGAAACTCACGCAGCAATGCGCGCCGTGAGTTCTTTCAATTTACCAGCGACACAGAAGCGGCGGCGTCTGTTCTGGTAGCTGCTGGCCAATCTAGGTTCTATCAGCCTGTCACGGATAACCGCGCTGGTGATGCGCTGCATGCGATACCTGAGCCTGTCGTACAAATGACATATGAGGAAATTGAGCGCCGCAAGACTGAAGGCAAGGTTGCCATCAAATCCCTCATGGCGATTCTAGACGGGGGAAGCGCGCAATGAGCAATCTAGCCTACCTACCTGGACACGAACCCGATCAGGTGCCCGAAGAGCAACCAAGGGGCCCTCAATTGGAAAACGGCTATGTACGCATTAGTCATGAGGTAATGCGCGCACTTGGACGCGCTAGGCTGCGTGGCTCCGAATACCCCATCGTCCTATTCATCATTGATGAAACGTGGGGGTGGCACGTAAAGCATAAAGTGCTTCGCACTAGCTACATCGCAAAGGGTCTTGGAATCCCTGCAACAAGCGTCTCTGAAGCGGTTGCGGAACTTCTTCGCCGCCGTGTTCTTTACCGTGTTGGCGATAGCCAGGGCCCTATTGGTTTCAATAAAAATTATGACCAATGGCAGAGCAAATCAAGCGCATCTAAAAGGGTTAAGCGAGCCAATCAAGAATCGGGAATGATTCACCATAATGCCGAACAACTCGTTCACGATAATGGTGAACAATTCATTCACCAAAACCGTGAATCTAATAAAGATAGGAAAGATAGGAAAGATATTAACCCCTTGTCGGACTCGTCCGACGAGCACGTGTCGAACGATCTTGAATCTCTTTTCAACGAGTTTTGGCAAGCAGGTCTACCGAAGGACGGCAAGAAGCCAGCCAAGCAGAAATTCATTGCGTTGCTGAAAAAACAAAGCGACCCGGCAGCGTTCACTGCTCGCCTTATCGACGACATCCGCACTCGCCTGGATGCAGCCGTTCCTGGATTCGCAAAGCTTCACCCTAAAACCTACCTGAACCAACAGCGCTGGGAAGACGAACTCCCTGAGCGCTGCCCACATGTCGCCATCATCGAAGCATGGAATACCGAGATGCCCGCGCACATCGAGAAGGTTAGCCCTGAAGACTGGACGCCCGACAGCCATGGATTCCAGGCGCTGGCTAACGCTTGGCACAACTTCAAAACCAAGCCGCGCTCCAGCACTGGCAAGCCCGTATTCACCCAAGAACCTGAAGGCATTGAATTCTACCGAGAGGTCTTCCGTCGCTTAGCGGCTGTAGACCGCATTCACCGTGAAGAATCAGCGCGCTGGTGCCGCCTCTCCTGGGCCGTCAAGCAGCAGGAGACGATCAAGATTTTCAAGGGAGAGATCGCATGATTTACAGCTATGAGGCGGAAGCGAGCGTCATCGGAGCTTGCATTCTCGATCCTGCGCAAATCGACATCGTGTCTGACTTTGTATCCCTGGAAGACTTCTACGTGGAGCACCACCGGGCGATGTGGTCAGGGTTGCAGCAGTTGGCACTGAGCAACGAGGTTGACCCGGTATCCCTGCATGAGCTTGTCAGTGACTATTCGGAGCACTACGGCGGGCTTCAAGGTTTGTGCGAGATGGCCCGCTCGACACCGAGCATCGAAAACGCCAAGGCTTACGCAGCCGCTGTTCGCGACAAGGCTTTACGGCGTCGCCTGAGCATTCACTTGAGTGAGATTACCGAGCAGGTTGGCAACCATCACACCAGCCTGCCCGACCTGATCGACAAAGCACAGTCAAAGCTCGCTAGTGTTATTGGTCAGCGCGCAGGCACTGTGCAACCAGTTCAATCATGGTTGTCGAGCTGGATCGATGACCTGGAAGCTAGGAATGAGGGAACGATCGACCCCATGGGGCTTTTGTTCAACATACCAGAGCTTGATGCAAAAACCAGCGGCATGCACCCCGAGGACCTCATCGTCCTGGGCGGCGAATCCGGCATGGGTAAAACCGTGGTGGCGGCTCACATTCTCGACAGCGTATGCCTACGGCAGAAGAAACCGGCGCTCATGTTTCAGCTTGAGATGCGGAAAGAGCAGGTTTTTAACCGGGTTCTGGGCTCATTTTCTGGTGTGAAGCTGGACGCCCTGAAAAACCCGCGCCGTTTCATGAACGACGAAGGATGGAGCCAGGTTTCGGCGGGCCTTGCTGCTTCAAAGGAAGCTGGGCTTGTTATTGATGACCGCCCTGGACTCACACCTTCTCAAATGCGGGCCGCCGCGAAGCGCTGGAAAGAGCATTACGGCGAGCTGGGCTGCGTGATCATTGACCACGCGGGCATCGTACAGCCAGACGACAAGACCATCCCGCGTGAACAGCAGATGGCCGAAGTATCCAAGTCGGCCAAGATCCTTGCCAAGGAGCTTGGCTGCCCGGTCATTCTCCTGGCGCAAATCAATCGTGAGAACACCAAGCGAAGCGATAAGCGGCCTGTTATGTCAGACCTACGCGAATCAGCGTCGCTTGAGCACAACGCCGACATGATCCTGTTCATCTACCGCGAAGCGAAGCACAACCCGGATTGCGAATACCCCGGCGTTGCTGAGCTGATCGTGGCTAAGCAGCGTGATGGCGAGGTCGGCACTGTTCGCGTTGTGTGCGACTTGAGCCGATCCCAGTTGAAGCCAGCGACTGCCGAGAACATCGCCGACTATCACCGCGAGTTTCCGCGTCAAAACTCCGCGCCCACGCAAGCCGACAAGTTCGCCGTATAGGGGGTGATGTATGTCTTTATCCGTCAAACAACGCGCCCAGCTCCGCGCCAAAGGCATCGTCGTTCGCATCGAGTACGGCAACGGCAGCGTGAAGTGCTCAACGCCCGAGGGTGAGCGGTATTACACGGCAGCCGACCTCAAGGCGATGGCTAAGCCTGGGTTTATGGATCGGTTTACCGCATGGATTGGAGGTGCTGCATGACCACAACATTCACCCCCTGGGAAGCCGTCGAGCTAGAGCTGGTCGCCCAAACCTATGGCGACCCGGACTGGACGGTGAAGCGGATCGCCGAAAAGCTGGAGCGCAGCGAGAACGAGATTTATGCCGCCGCCAAGCTGTTAGGCGTACAGCGTCCCAAGCGCCGCCTGGACTATGCCCGCATTGCCGAGCTGAAAAGCCAAGGGCTGAGCGATGACACCATTGCCAATCTCTTGGGATGCAGCAAGGGCGGCGTACAAGGCGCGTTGCGGTCAATGAACGAAAAGCAGCATGTCGAGAAGCGCAAGCAGCGCGAACTCCGCGAAAAGACCAACAAGCCCTGGCAGCCGAAGGAAAAGCAGTTCCTGGCGGACCATTACTCGAAGCCTAACTGGGACTGCCATCGCATCGCTGTTGAGCTGCGCCGAAGCGAGGCAAGCGTTTACCGCAAGGCGTTTGACCTGGGACTGAAAAAGGGGAAAGCGGCATGAGTAAGCCAGCCAACAAGCCGTTCGTCAGTCGTGCCGCCACTCTACAAGAGGCTATGGCTGCTATCTCCAAACTGCCCCGCGTCCTAACCGACGCCATTCAGCTATGGGGAGACGTGGAGATCATCGTTCAGAAGCGCCAAGTGAAGCGCAGCGTTGATCAAAACAAGCTCCAACGTAAGTGGCTCCTTGAGGCAGAGGCCCAAGGCGACCACACCGCTGAAGAGTATCGCGGTTTCTGCAAGCTGCACTTTGCGGTACCGATCCTGCGTTGGGAGCTTCCCGAGTTCAAAGAGAAGTACGACCGCATCGTTAAGCCGCTGCCTTATGAGGCCAAGCTGGAATTGATGCAGGAGCCTTTGGACTTCCCTTGCACGCGCCTAATGACCAAAGAGCAAAAGTCTCGCTACCTCGATGCGATTTACCAGCACTTCACCGCCCAGGGTATGCGCCTGACTGATCCTGGCCTAAAGGGCATTAACCCGCACGATTACAGAGAGGTGGCGTGATGCTCAAAGCAACCCGTATCGAATCAAGACACATCCGCAACGCTGCCCGTGGTGAGCAGTGCACGCTCGGCATCATCGGCGTCTGCAACGGCAATCCAGAAACAACCGTACTGGCACACCTGCCGGATGAATCGCACGGCATGGGGCGCAAGAGTAACGACATTTCCGCTGCGTTCTGTTGTTCATCCTGCCACGACTGCATCGATGGCCGTACTAATTGGCCGCACGGAGACGCTGGCCCGCGCGAATGGTACATGCGCCGCGCTCAGACGCGGACGCTCCTGCGCCTTATCGAGCTGGGCGTGGTGACTATCAAAGGAGTGAAGCTATGACCGCCCTATGGACCATTCCCGTCCTACTGTCGATCGGCGCCGTGGTGCTGATCGCGTTCACGGCGTTCATTTTCAAAGGCCTGGATGACCAGGGTGAGCCGCTGGAGGACGAGCAGTGAGGATATTCATCCCCTTCTACGGCCCAAGCACCAACGAGATTTACTCAGGCGTTCACTGGTCGGTACGCAAGCGCGCCAAGGATGGTGCGCTGAAGGCGGTCAAGGCGGTCGTTCGTCAGCTCGATATCGACATACCGATATCGACCCGAGTTGACCTGGTGTTCACGCCGCAGCTCGGAAAAGGCGTCCGCAAGCGCGACACCAGCAACAACAGCATGACGGCCAAGCTGGTCGAGGATGCGCTGGTGAAGGCCAAGGTGCTGCATGACGACACCGACGAATACGTGCGCAACGTCACCAATACGCCCGCGCTGATTGATCGCAAGGGCGATACCGGCGTGTGGGTCGAAATTATCCCGGTAAGCGAGGTAGCAGCGTGAAATGGCGTCTCAAAGACAAGGCGAACGATCGCTGCATCGTCTCCGATTGCGGCCAGTACCAGATAAGCAAGTTCACCTGCGGCGGCGTTGATCTATTCATCGTCTACCACCAGGGCAGCGAAATCGGCGACGCACAGAATGGCAATCAGGCGCGGCGTATCGCGGAAAAGCACAAACAGGGGGCGGTATGAATTACGACGACTGGTTAAACGTATCTAATCCATGGGCGGTTGTAGAGGCTGCTGCGCGTAGCGATGTGGCAAGAGACGCAGCAGTTAAGCGCATCATCGACACCATGCTTGAGCTACAACTTGATATGCGGCACGAAAATATCGGCTACCAGCCCTTTAGCGTTGCGTCGATGGCTGGTGAGGTGATGGGAGGTGGCGGGCGTTCAGATCAAGCCATGATCGCCGCAATGCGATACCACCCAGAAAGCGCATGGCATCGCGCCTGCGCCGCGCTACTGGATAGGCTGCCGAAGCGTCAGGCTGCGGCAATGTTGCTTCAGGCCGCCCGCATCCGCCCTGAAAAGATGGGTGATAGCGACTTCATGGTCACGGCGCGGCAAATGATTGAGAGGCAAGACCTGCTATTACGTCGCATTGGGTTTCGCGCAAAAACCGCACTGCCTGATAAAGAAGAGCTGAAAGAGCTTTGCGAGGAAGTGTCGGCAATGAGTAAAGAGGAGATGGAGATGTACAAACCGCCAACTCCGGTGCGTCCATTCCACACAGTTAAGGCGCTGCAGGATTGTGCATTTAAGGCTCGGCGATTACTGCAGGTCTGGATTGAGCAAAAAGAGATTCAAGGCGCAGCGTGAGGAGGACCTATGAACGATAGGAAATCACTACCATCTTTTGTTGATCTCAGGGCTCAATTTATCTACGACGCTGAAACAGGTTCATTGCAATATCGAAAGAAGAAAAACTCAAAACGCCTTCTGAGCAAAGAGGCTGGCCGAATAGTTGAGTCTACTTCAGGTATAAAGTATCGGGTGGTTACTGTGGAGTACCCTTCCGGTCCATCAAAAACCTTTTTCGCCCACCGGGTGGCATGGAAGCTTGAGACTGGAGAGGAGCCGCCAGAGCAGATTGATCATCGCGATGGAGATGGGCTCAATAACGCCTTTTCAAATTTACGGGACGGCACTGGATGCAAAAACGCCCGAAACCGAGTAATGAGCAAGAACAATACGTCGGGCTATAACGGCGTAACGCCCGTCAAAGGCGGTCGCTGGCTGGTTAGGTTCAATTGCGATGGTCAAAGCGTGTACGTGGGTCGCTTTACAGATCTTGATAAGGCTGGCGAAGCCGCGAGAAAAGCCAGAATCCAACGGGGTTTTACAAAAAGGCACGGCCTACCAAAAAATAAATTGCAAAAACGAGTGGATAGCTTAGAATAAATTCCAAGCTGTGACAGCTACGCTTAATCAGCACCTAATTCAAAGCCTCGCCATCGTGCGGGGCTTTTTGCTTTCCGATCCAGCCCGCCGCAGCGCGGGCTTTTTCGTTCCTGTTCCTGTTTCGACGGTCTTTGCCGCCTCTCCCCTTTGGCGGCTTTTTTATTTCCGAGGTGTCCAATGGCTACCAGCCTAAAACAACGGTTGGTGGCCTCGGTCATCGACCGCGAAGGCGGTTACGTAAATCATTCGTCTGACCGTGGCGGGCCGACCAACTACGGCATCACCGTCGCAGTCGCTCGAGAGAACGGATACCGGGGTGATATGCGCAGCCTGCCCAAGTCGCTGGCCGTGCGTATCTACGAAGCCCGCTACTGGACGAGTATTCGACTCGACCGCATTGCGCCGATTAGCGCCACGCTTGCGGAGTACCTGTTCGACTTTGGCGTTCACTCTGGCCCCGGGCGCGCCGCCCAGGAGCTGCAGCGCACACTCAACGTGCTGAACGCTCGCGGAAAACTGTTTCCTGACCTCAAGGTCGATGGCGCTGTTGGCCCAAGCACGCTGAACGCTCTAACTGATTTCCGACAGGCGCGTGGCGGCGCTGGCGTATATGTCCTGGCTGAGTCAATCAACGGCGTGCGCATCGCCTTCTGTCGCGGGCTGGCCGAGCGCGACGAGCGTCAAGAGGATTTCGCCTACGGCTGGTTTAAGCGCGTCGTCAACCTGCGAAATGAAGTAGAGAGCGATCACGCCGACCGATTGGCGGTATCGCTTTACTCCGAAATTGAGACAGGGGGCCGCAGTGTCCGATGAACTAGACAAGCTGGAGCGCAAAGCCTGCGGTGACCCTTGCTTTGACGACGACGAAAAAGCCCTGATCCGCGAAATGATCAGGATTTACCGAGGCTGGGTATTCGTGGCCCGCGTGAGCAAGGGTACGGTCGTAGCGCTCGGCATCATGGCCGCTGGCATCGCTTCATGGGGTGCTGTCGGGGAGGCTATCAAGAAATGGCTAAGCTAAAACTGAGTTTGCGGTTTTTGTTCTTCTCATGGCCGATGGTCGCGGGCTCACTGCTCGTGCTCTGGCTGTTCGCCCAATCAACGACGGGCGCGCAGCTATACGGCCGTTTTTATCCTGTCACCACACCGCTACAAGTGACGTCGGTCGTGCCTGCAGACGTGAATGGCGCGCCTGGATCGCGCATTGCAGGCACAGCTACGCTCAACCGCGAACAGTGCGACTACCTGGATATTCGGTGGACGCTGCACGGCGATGCCAAGAACGTGCGTGCGACCGCGTTTTTCGCCGATGAAGCCCAGGTCAGACGCGCAGGCGTTCAGCAATGGGAAGCGCTGCTAGTGGGCGTGCCGCCTCACAAGCTTAAAGAGACAACCGGCGACGTCGTGCACCGCTGTGGCCTGTTCCCGGTAATGACCCCCTTCTTCCGACCTGATCAATCCATTTTGCCCGAAGCGGTAGGCGCGAAAGCCCGCTGTGTATCCGGCGCGTTTAGTGGCTCCACCGGCCCCGGCACTTGCTCAGGCCATGGTGGCGTCGAGGAGTGGCTGAATGGCTAAGCTGATCCCCGAATGGCGCGCCGGTCATCGCATGTGGTCGGTGCGCCTCGGCGTTGCGGCCGCCCTACTCTATGGCCTGCAGCCCGTGCTCCCGCATTGGGAGGGCGTGATTCCCGAATGGGTCTATGCCGTGCTGGCGTCCGTGGTAGCCATTGCTGGCGTCGTTGCGCGCCTGATCCCGCAGCAGCCTGTCGAGCAAGAGCGACGCCGGAGGAAGCCCGATGTTTGAGATCATCGCCGGAGTCATTGCGTTACTGGTCGGCGCGCTGGGCGTACTGCTCAAGCAGCGGAACAGCGCCCGCAAGCAAGCCGATGACAACGCCCTGGCCGCCAGTCAGGAGCGCGCCCGGCGCGAGCAAGAGCAGCGCATCACCGCCAATCGAGAGAAGGCCAGAGAGGAATCCCAGCATGTACAGCGTGAAAACGATCAGCACAAGAGCGCTGGCACTCGCCCTGCTGTGTTCGGTGATCCTCGGCTGCGCCAACACTCCTCCGGCCCCGACACCGACTAGCTGCAGTATTCCCTCGCTGGCCAGCCTGCCCGAGATACCAGCCAGCCAGCTCAGCAAGCTGGATGACTCGGCATACTGGGCCCTGGTCGAGCGCGAGAAACGAATCACCGATTGGGCGCTGGATATGCGGGCAATTCTACTGGAGGTATGCGATGGCTAAATACCGCAAGAAGCCGGTCTTAATTGAGGCGGCGCAATGGTTCAAGAATGGCGACCACCCCAAGGACTACAGCGTTACGCATACTGGTTATGACAAGGCGCTGGATGACCTGCGCGAATACTCACCAGAAGAGCGCAAGGCAAATGAATGGGAGGGGGACATTGTTCGCTACTACCGAGACCCTGAAGTGTCTGGAGAGAAAGAGTGCAGCTATTGCGGCAAGACAATGCATGTTCATGGCTGGATTGACACTCTAGAAGGCGGGCACATCGTTTGCCCAGGGGACTGGATCATTACTGGAGTCAAGGGTGAACGGTACCCATGCAAGCCCGACATTTTCGAAGCGACCTATGAGGCTGTTGAATGAGCAAGGCCTCCAAACTCCACCGCAACAGCGCAGACAAAACGCTTGAAGACGCCATGCAGGCCGACCTGGCTGAATGCGTGGTGATCGGTAAGACCAAGGACGGCGAAGTCATCTGCTACTACGGCGATGACACCACCGCCGAGACCATGGCCGTTGCCGCACTGATTGTTCAGGACAGCGCGACACGGCTGCTCATTGATGACGATTAACTCAAGGCAAGCGCCGGAGGTGATCCATCTGAGAGGCGGGCTACTCATCCCGTCACCACGTCGAGAGACGTAGATGCGCATCAAAGAGCGTTCCTATCCTGGGCGCTCTCTAATGTGTGTTAACCATAGGTAACGACATGACCAAGAAGGCTGCCAAAGAGGCTGTCGCGCCTGACGGCTCGGCAGTCTCGCTTTGTTGATGAGTACCTGATCGATTTGAATGCCAAGCAGGCCGCTATTCGTGCTGGCTACGCCGAGCGAAGCGCCGAGGTGACGGCTAGCAGGCTGTTAAGTAATGCTAAGGTCGCAGCCGCTATTCAGGAGCGCATGAGTGAGCGCTCAGAGCGTACCAAGATCGACGCCGATTATGTACTTCGCCGCCTAGTTGAGATCGACCAGATGGACGTGCTCGACATCCTGGCTGATGACGGATCCTTGAAGCCTGTACACCAATGGCCATCATCGTGGCGCCGGTACCTGTCGGGCATGGATGTTTCCGAGCTATGGGAATGGCAAGACGAAGAACGTAAGCAGGTTGGTCTGCTCAAGAAGATTAAGTGGCCCGACAAGGTGAAGAATCTGGAGTTGCTTGGCAAGCACGTCGATGTTCAGGCGTGGCGAGAGCAGCACGGTCACGGTAACCGAAAGGGCGGGCCCATTGAGGTGCTTGGTATAACCACTGACAACCCTCAAGAGGCTGCTCGCCTGTACCGCGAAATGATGGGTGACTGATGCCAATACCGTTCCCATTTGACTTCCGCAACCCTGATTATGTCCAGGTTTTTGAATGGCGTGCCGAGAGGCTTCGCAGGATTCGAGAGAACCCTAGCTGCATTCCGGCTATGAAGGCCTATTACCGGGACCACCCTGCCCAATTCATTATTGATTGGGGTATGACCTACGACCCCAGGAACCCGGAGCGCGGGCTGCCTGCCAGCATCCCTTTCTTGTTATTCCCAAGGCAAGAGGAGTGGATAGAATGGTTTATGGAGCGATGGGCTAGCCAGGAGCCAGGGATTACTGAGAAGACCCGCGACATGGGCATGTCTTGGCTGACGATTGGCCTGGGCTGTACTGTCTGCCTGCATCGGCAAGGCATGGCAGTAGGCTTTGGCTCGCGCAAAGAGGAGTACGTTGACAAGATCGGGTCTCCGAAGTCCTTATTTGAGAAAGCGCGCACGTTCATGGGTATGCTGCCGCGAGAGTTTCGAGGTGGCTGGAATCGCAAGCTGAATGCGCCTCATATGCGCGTCATCTTTCCAGAAACAGAATCAGTCATGACAGGCGAGTCTGGCGATGGAATCGGTCGTGGTGATCGCGCTGGTTTCTATATTGTCGATGAGTCCGCCTTCCTTGAGCGACCACATCTTGTGGATGCCTCGCTATCGGCCACCACAAACTGTCGTCAAGACATATCGACGCCGAACGGCATGGGGAACTCCTTTGCGCAACGTCGCCATAGCGGAAAGGTGAAGGTATTTACCTTCCATTGGCGGGACGACCCCAGGAAGGATCAGGCGTGGTACGACAAGCAGGTTGCTGAGCTTGACCCTGTGACTGTGGCGCAAGAGATTGACATTAACTACAGCGCTTCGGTCGAAGGGGTTTTGATCCCGTCCGCCTGGGTGCAGGCAGCCGTCGATGCCCACAAGAAGCTTGGCATTGAGCCGACAGGTGAACGATTTGGCGCACTTGACGTGGCCGATGAGGGTAAGGACAAGAATGCTTATGCCGGACGTCACGGAATCCTGCTCAACTTGATCGAAGAGTGGTCAGGCAAAGGCTCGGACATTTTCGGTACCGTTCAGAAAGCATTTGATCTGACTGACGAGCATGGCGGAGAGCGGTTTGATTACGACGCCGACGGTCTGGGCTCAGGTGTTCGCGGCGATGCTCGCGTAATTAATGAGCAGCGCACCGAGCAAAAGCGCTCCTTACTGCAGATACAGCCATTTCGAGGCTCTGGCGGCGTGATTGACCCCTGATGGCGAAATGGTGGCCAAGCGAAAAAACAAAGACTTTTTCGGCCAACCTCAAAGCGCAATCATGGTGGGCGCTGCGCATCCGCTTTCAGCGCACGTACCGAGCAGTAGTTGAGGGCATGGAATACCGCCCAGACGAGATCATATCCATAGACAGCCGCTTATCAATCCTATCCAAGCTAACCCTTGAGCTGTCTCAGCCTACCTATCACATCAATGGCACTGGAAAGGTGGTGGTCGACAAATCCCCTGATGGCACCCAGTCACCCAACCTCGGTGATGCCGTCATGATTCTTTACGCACCAAACAAGGCGCCAATTGACCGCTTCCAAGCAATGGCCGAATAGGAGACACCATGCCGAGTTACAACGAGGACGGCTATCGCTCGGCATTGACCGGCGGTCGCCGCCAGCAGGCCACAGCCATTGGATTACGCCGCGATGTATGCCCGCGGCGGAATCTTTGCGCGAGTGATCGATATTCCCGCAGACCTCTCGATGTCGCGAGGTATTGAGGTAGAGGGTGACGATGACGACGTCATCACAGACGAGTTCGACCGACTGGATTTAGTGGGCAACATGTCGGACGCGCTGCGTTGGGCTCGCCTGGACGGCGGCTCGGCGTTGATGCTGCTGACCGATACCGGCGAGCTGGACGAGCCGATGCCGGAGAAGCATCGGCCAGATCACCGAGATTCGGGTCATTGGAATCGATCAGTTATCCGTTTGCCCCGGGCGGTTATTACGACGATCCGGGGCAAAGCAACTACGGCCAGCCTGAGATGTATCAGGTGCGCCCCATTCAGATGGGGAACTCCAGTAGTACCGGGTTTTTTCACCGTCCATGAGTCGCGGATTCTGCCTGTTTATGGCGACCCCCTGCCCGCACGTATGCGGCTAGGCGCTCGGGTGCCTTGGCTAGGCCGCTCGGCAGCCATCGAAGGCTATGCCGCTATCGAGCGCTACCAGAAGTCTGTTCGCCTTGGCCTGGAAATCATGAAGCGCAAGCAGCAGGCCGTTCACAAAATGAAAGGGCTGGCCGAGCTGATCCAAAACCGGCAGGAGGACTTGGTACGAAAGCGTGTTGATCTCGTAGATGACGTGCGCTCGCTCATGAACGGCGTGGCCGTGGACGCCGAAGACGACTATATCGTCTACGACCAGAACCTGTCTGGCGTGAAAGACGTGATCGGCGAATGCCAGGTCGACGTTTCGGCGCAGTTCGGTATTCCGGTGACGGAGATTTTCGGACGCTCTGCGGCTGGACTGAACAACACGGGCGAGCACGATCTTGAGGGCTTGTACGACTTGTGCGAGGGCATCCAGAAAACATCCGCGCAGCCCGCTATCGAGCGATTGATCGAGGCCATCGGACGCCAGCAAGGCGTCGCCCTGCCCTCGTCTTACAAGATCAAGTGGCCATCACTCTGGACGCCCACCGACGAGCAGGCAGCCGAGACGCGGCACAAAAACGCCCAGGCCGAGAAGGCCGAAGCCGAAGCTCGCCAAATCGACTTTGATATGGGCGTGGTAAGCGAAGCCGAGCTGCGAGCGGATGCTGCAAACGAGGGTCGCTACGGCCTGGGGGTGTCGAATGGCTCGGCCTAAGTGGGCGCATCCCGAAGCGATTGAACGCGAGTATCAGCTTGACATTGAGCGGGTGGCCAAGCAGTGCCGGGTGGAGATTAATAAGCAGGTAATGCCGGAAGTGTCCGCCTTGCACGAAATGGCGACCCGCTACCGCCCTGACTCCATTGGCGGAGAGATTGACGAAGGCACATGGGTGGACCGCCTCAATAAGCTGCTGAACTCGGTTCTTCAGGTGACGCTAGGCTCGACTGCTTTTCGCGCCTTCACTGGCTCAACAGCAAGCTTCGACGGTGTAGACGTTCGCCGCTTCGCTGAGCGCATCAAGGACTTCAATCTGCGGCAAGTGCGCAAGCTCACCAGGGCGCGCTATGGCGAGGCGTATAACCGCGCTGAACCGTGGCTTGATGACCTGATGCGCGCCTGGGAGCTGGAAAACCTGAAGCTCATCCGTTCCATCCCCGAGCGGTACGTCGACAACCTGCAAGGCACGATCATTCGGGCGATTAATGAAGGCCAGAACGTCACGCAGCTTAAAGAGACGATACGCGCTACTTATGACCAGCCAGTTAACCGCGCTCAGCTCATCGCCAACGACCAAGTGGGCAAGCTAAACGCCAACCTGACCGAGTACCGGCAAAAAAGCGTAGGCATTGCTGAGTACACTTGGCGCACTGTCATGGATGGTCGGGAGCGGCCGGAACATGGGCGGCGCAACGGCGAAACGTTTAGCTGGAAGCGTCCACCTAGTGACGGCCATCCTGGTATGGCCGTTCGCTGCCGCTGCTTTGCTGAGCCCAAATGGCCTGAACGCGACGAGGCAAGACTGACATGAGCGTAAACCGCTATGACCGGGTGCCTATTGGTGCGAAGTTCACCGAGGACGGCTACCTAGAAGACTCGCCCGTGCTGACCCGCACGGGCGTTTTCGTTTACAGAGACGGCAACGGCAAGGAGCGGCGAGAGCTGCGGCGGCCGGAAGACGTTTTCAAGGCCGATTCTCTGGCCACCTACCGCAACAAGCCCATCACCAAAGGCCACCCGGGCAAGGTCAACGCTGGCAACCTCAAAGCCCACCAGATCGGCACGGTGACCAGCGAGGGTCGCCAGGACGGCGACAACGTGGTGAGCGATATCGTCATCCACGACCCGCGTGTGATCAAGCAAGACGGCTGGAAAGAGCTATCCGTGGGCTACGCGGTCGATCTGATCGAAGAGCCCGGCGAATACAACGGTGAGCGTTACGACGCCCGCCAAACGAACATCCGCGTAAATCATATAGCGGTTGTGCCCATCGGTCGGGCCGGTAACGGCCGCCTCAATCTCGATGCTGCTGACGCGGCAACACCCATTGATGACGAGGATTTACCTGTCATGGAAAAAGTACGTCTCGATAGCGGCCTCGAATACGATGCCGCGCCAGAGGTCGCCAACGCCTACCGCAAGACGCGGCAAGACCTGGACGACGCCAACACCAAACTGAGCGAAGAGAAAGCCCGCGCCGATTGCTGCCGAAGCCGCCAAGAAAGAGGCCGAGGACAACGCTGAGAAGATCAAGCAAGACGCCGTTGATCAGGCCCGTGCCCGCCTTGAGCTGGAAGCCGTGTGCAAAGAGCAAGGCGTCGACATCAAGCAGGATGCGACCGACCGCCAACTGAAAGAGGCGGTGACGCTCAAGCTCATTCCCGGCATGAAATTCGACGGCCAGGATGACGCCTACGTGAATGCCTCGTATGACATCGCAATGAAAAGCGCCGGACAAGCGCCGCGACGACGCCGCCAGTCAGCGCAAAAAAGCGACGCCCATCCACCAAGATGGCGCGGCAAAACCAACAGCCAGTGCCGCATCAGCGCGCCAGAAAATGGCCGCCCGTCAGCGGCGGCGAGAAAGTGGAGGGTGACCAATGATCTACGAAATGGATAAAGCTCGCGCAGGCATGAAGGCAGACGCTGGTTTTTGATCGCGTCGAATCCTTCCCGGCGGCAGGCGTGGTCCAATTTTGGCCATGTGGTCGGCGTCAATGCCGATGGTGCTGTTGTGAACGGTGCTGGTACTCGCTTCGCGGGCATCGCGCTGCATACGCACACCAAGATCGATAACTACGACCAGTACGACGATGTGTCTGTGCTGACGCGCGGCTTGGCGTGGTGCGTAGTCACCGACGCGGGCACCGGTGACCGATGGCGGCGCCGTTGAGATCGATGCTACGGGCAAGGTGCAAGACGCGGACGCCGGTACCGGCCGTGCCTAACGCCGTGTTCCGCTCTGCGCTCGGAAGTCATGGGTGACGGCACTCGCCTCGCCTGCGTCGAGCTGGCCCACCCCTTCGCATAAGGAACTGAGAAATGTTCGAACAGCATATGAACTACGACGCCGCTGATCTGGCGGCGGTGATGGATGCAGGCGAGCGCCTGGGCATCGAGCGGGAGGATGAAGGCATCTTCCTGGCGCGTCAGCTCGACTACGTGAAGACGCGAATTTACGGAAGTCCTGACGCCGCAACTGACCGGCTTTGCAGTTGGTGCCGGTATCCACCGAGGTGCCTGAGTACGCCGAGTCGTTCACGTACCGCACCTACGACGAAGTCGGCATGGCCAAGTTCATCTCGAACTACGCTGATGACCTGCCTCGCGTCGATGTGGTCGGCAAAGAGGAAACGCTCAAGCTGAAAAGCATGGGTGATGCCTACGGCTACAGCCTGGACGAAATGCGCTTGGCTAATGCAATGGGGCACCAACCTATCGGAGCGCAAAGGTCGTGTTGCCCGCAAAGCGATTGACCAGCTGGTGAACAAGGTTGCCCTGGTCGGCGATGCCGCTCACGGCTTCTACGGCTTTACCAACCATCCCAACCTGGGCGAAACCGCCGTAACAGGCGACTGGACCAACCCGGCGACCACCGGCCAGCAAATCCTCGATGACCTGCTGGCGATGTACGACGCCGTGCAAATCCAGTCATTCGATAACCACATCCCGAACACGCTGGCCCTGGCGCCGACTCGCCGCTCTGCGCTGATGCGCAAGAACGTCAACGAGGGCGGCAACTGGGAATCGGTCATGGCGCGCTTCCGCTCTCTCTATCCGGGCGTGAACATTATCGCTTCGACCGAGCTGGAACCCAGCGCAGCCAACGGCAACGAGTCGACTGCCGTCATGTATGAACGCGACGTCGACAACATGAAGCATCGAGATTCCGCGCCCGTTCGAGCAGCTGCCTGCCGAGAAGCGCAACCTCGAAATGGTGATCGACTGTATCGCCAAATGCTCCGGCGTGGCTATCTACCGCCCGCTGTCACTCACTAAAGCCGTGGGAGTTTGATTCATGGGTTTGTATCGCAACACCACCAAGGGCGTCATCAATGTGGGCGGCGCGTTCTGCGCCCCCGGCAAGACCGCCGAGTTTTGAACGACAAGGCTCCTGGCCTGGACCGCATGCTCAAGCGCGGCGTGCTGGCCAAGTCAACGGCAAGCAAGCCCGACCCGGTGCCGACCAAGAAAGACGGCGGCAAAGCCGAGTAACCCGAGGGGCTGCGGCCCCTCCCTGATTCCAAGAGGCTGCCATGCAATATGTCACCGTTGCCGATGTAGACGAGAAGCTGGGCGACGCCTGGGCGCCAGAGGCCGACAAGACTCGCTTTGTCGCCATGGCAAACGCCTATCTATCGGCCCAGCGCATTCAGATACCTGACCCTGTGCCGGAGGAGATCAAGCTGGCCGGTGCTGAGCTGGCAGCGGCGGCGGCTGACGGCAGCCTGTACGTCACGCAGACGCAAGGCGCGCTGACGCAGAAACGCGTTAAAGCCGACACTGTAGAGAGCGAAAAGCGCTATGCAGACGTGTCGGCCACCTTCGGCAAAAATGCCGCCCTGCCTGAGCGCGTCCAATTCGCCCTAGCGCTGATCGAGCAATACCGCATCATCCCGATGGGCATCACTGTGGGGTATGGCAACCATGAGCTTACGTGACGAGCTACAGGCCGATATTGCCGAAGCGTTCAACGATGAAGACGGTCTGGCCGACGCCGTGACCGTGTTTAGCTGTACGCGCGAGGTGGTCACCGGCGGCTATGACCCCGAGACTGGCACCACGCCCCAAACCACTATTGGTTATCAGGGTCGTGGTGTATTCGGCGGCTTCCGGTCATTTGAGATCGACGGCGCTCGCATCCTTGCTACGGATACCAAGCTGACGGCCATGCAGAACGAGATATGGCGCGTCGAGAATGGCGAGGTCACGAATACGCCGGACGCACCGCAGGTTGACGACATTATCAACGGCCTGACCGTGATGGATGTTAAGCAAGACCCGGCCCGCGTCGCTTGGACGTGCCAGCTTCGGAGGACGTGACCATGGCTAGAGGATGGAGTCGTCCGCTCGCGGGCTTTGCCGCTCAATCGCGCGACATGATAATGGTCAACATGACGGCGGCCTCAGAGCAGGCGGCGCGTGATGTGATCTATGAGTCGCCCAAAGACACTAGTCGATACCTCGCCAACCATAACTTCTCGATCAATGAGCCAGACGAAACATTTGACCGAGGGGCGCCGAGACGTTTCACGGAACGACGCTCTTGCCAATGCGAGACGCGCCATCGCCGCGCTTCGTCCCGGCGACGTCTTTCATGTGGTTAACACCACGCCCTATGGCGAATTCCTCGAGTACGGCACCTCGCGCATGGCTCCGTATGCCGTGTATCAAAAGGCTGCCAATAATTTGAGGGGGAAGTATGGCTAACCCAACTTTTGAAGGCATCCGCCTAGCCATCGAGCGCCGACTGGCGAGCTGGGACGGCGCACCGGTCGAGTATGACGGCGCGCAGCAATCGCCAGCGTTGAAAGCAGCCATCGAGGCCAAGCAAAGCTGGGTGCGCTGCACGATTCAGCATGGTGATAGCTTCGCTCCCTACAAGGGCGCTTCCACCAGGCGTTCGCCGGACAGGCTTGACCCAGTTCCAAGTCTTTACGCCGGAACGACAAGGGTCCTCGGCCTGCCGCCCTGCTCGCAGACTCACTTGCCGGAGCACTTTCAATTTTACCGAGACGCCGGGCTTGAGCTGCTAACGGCTAGCGTGCAGCGAGTGGGGCCGGAAAACGGCTGGTACATGTATTTGGTCAGCCTGCCATGGCGCGCTGGCTAACCTAAACAACTCACCCCAATGGCCCGCTTGCGCGGGCTTTTTTATGCCTGTGAAACGGCCATAGGAGATACCCATGTCTAGCGGCTCTCAGATTGTCAGCTATTTAGTCGCAGAAACCACGCCCGGCGTGACGCCCATTGAACCCGCTTGGGATACATTGCGCCTGACCGGAAACAGCATGACGCCGAATGTCAGTACCGAGACGAGCGAGGAAATTCGCGCTGATCGAATGGCGGGCGGCTCGATTATTACCTCCCTCGACTATCAAGGGGATTTGAGCGCTGAGTTCTCGGCGGTGTCGTTTGACCAATTACTCGAAGCCGCCTTTTACGGCGACTGGACCGCAGACGTTCTCGAAGTGGGGAGCTCTCGCCACACCTTCACCCACGTCAAGGGCTATCAGGACATTGGCGTATGGGCCACGTTTCGAGGCCTGCATATCGGCACGCTGGCGTTGGAAATCCCCGAAGAAGGCAAGATCACCTGCACCTTCACGGGCATGGCGCTTGAGAGCGAGGACGGTACCACCAACCCCACGACCGGCGATACCATCAACCCGCCCACAGAGACCGTCCCAATGGGTTCGGCCACCTCAGTCGGCGACGTCCTAATTAACGGACAAACGCTGGCGGGCGAAGCCTGCGTATCTGCCCTGTCGATGACGATCGACAACACCATGCAGGTACAGCGCTGCCTTGGTCGAGCCGGTCCTGGCGCGCTGATTGCCACGCGAGCCAATATCACCGGTCAGGTCACGCTGGCATGGTCGGCAGCCTCTTACCAAATCTGGAAAAAGATGCTGACCCGCGAGGCTGTGGGCATCGTGTTCCCGCTGGAAGACGCGGCGGGCAATAGCTACACGTTTGAGATTCCTGCCGCTGAGCTGGACGGCGATCTTCCTGATGGTGGTAACGAGTCAATTATTCAGGTTCAGCTCAACTTCACCGCGAAGCTCACGCCCGTAAAAGTGACGCGCGTACTCGCACCTTAACCCTTTAGGTAGTCAGGGAATACCGCGCCCTGGCTGCCTTTTTTATTGCGGAGCGGAAGGAGATACCCATGGCATTTAACTTTAACCGGTATGATCAAGAGAAAATTTCTGATGGCACATGGGAGGAAATCGATGGTGGGCAGTTCAAGATAGCCAAGAGCGGAAACCCTCGACATCTTGAAGCTATTGAGCGCATCGGAAAGGAGTTGCAAGAAAAGTGGCCAAATGGCGATATACCTGTCATTAAGCGAATCGAAGCTAAGGCGAAGGAGTTTGCTGAAGGTGTTCTACGCGACTGGAAGGAGGTTGCTAACACTGATGGTGATAGTGTTCCTTACAGCGTAGAAAACGCGACAACGCTTTTGATGAATGACGAGCCTCTGTATGAAGCTTTAATGCGCAAGTCGCGCGATATGGCTCGCTTTGAAAATAAGCGGATTGAATCACAGAAAAAAAAGCGGTAGCCGTGCTGGAGTACGACCTACGGGCGTCCGGGAAAGAAACCAAAATGGCCGCCATTGCCGCCAAGCTTGGCATGTCAAAACAAGCCGAGAGGCCAGACGCCGATGAGCGGACCCTGTTCTGGCTCGACACGTACTGGCTGGCGGCAAGAGGTCGTCCGCACACGCACGGCATCCCGCTGCCCTTGCCGCCGCTAGATATCATCGATCTGATTGAAAAGCTGGAGCTGCCAGCCGAAAGCGACGAGGCCGTGGCCGTGATATGCGCCATGGACGACGCCTGGATCCGCTGGAAAGACAGTCAGCAAAAGAAGCCTAGCAAAACCAAAGCCGCCCACTAAGGCGGTTTTTTTGTGCGCCATGCCCGGCTGAACATCCCCCCTACCCCTTAACCTCCCGATGCGCTACGATTATGAAAACCAAGGAGAAAGCCTATGAATCACCTGCATCAAGAAGGCTACAGGCCATAAAAACCCCGCCGGAGCGGGGTTGTGGTTAATCAGGCAAAGGATTGGTAGCTAAGAATCCATCGAAGCCAGTACTGCGCGCGGATGGAGAATGACGACTTCCGGCCAAGCATCATTCTCGCCGCCTCCCAATGCCCCTCCTCTGCCAAATCGGCAATGTAGAGAATGTGGCTCGCAATCGTTGCCTCTAGCTTGCGCATAGCCTCGTCTGGATTCTCGTGCTGGCATGCAAGCCCAAAATCAATGCAGTGGGCAACGTAAAGGCCTGAGTGTCGGCGGATAAAGCATCGCGGAAAATGCCTTCTTGTGATCATGGGGTTACCTGAAACCCCGCCGGAGCGGGGCTGGGTGGTTAGTGGCTAAAAATAACAGGGTAGGAAATTTGGCGGCCTAAAGCCTCCAGAATGCGGCTATGCACGCTGCTCAGATCGTCTAGCATACTACGCATGGCCTGCACTTCTGCCCGGCAAGCTCCAACGTCATAGCCAGCGGCGACGAGCTCGCCCAGCAGCATCAGAGTGGGAGAAACGCTATGGGCTGGATCGCCAGATACATGTTCAGGCCGCACGAATCGTGCTTGACGCCCCTTGCACCCCAAGGGCGGCTGATGCTTCCAGGCATAAGCCAGTCCTGAGTTAATTTCTGACCAGCGTTCGAGCGGGTAGTGAATTTCCAGGCTTTCGGCTTGATCCGGCAGCGCCGCCTGTGGGCTGCACAACTCCCCTTCCAGCACTTTGCGAGCAAAGGTGATGCCTAGCTCGATTTGTTCGTGAGTGGCATCTTGAATGCTTTCGAGTCCGAGATAGCCGTTAATCTCTCGCCATGCGCTGCTGTAGTCAGACGGATGACCGCGACGAGTGCGAGCATCGACGATGGTGTTGACCAGTTGCTTGAGTGGCGCGCGGTCCTGGGTGGTGGTTTTGCCGATACGCTTGGGGGTGTGGTCATTTTGAACACGGGTCAGCTTACCCATGCGGTAATCGAGAAACACCTGATTAACCTGTAGTTGAAAGCGAGCGCTAATCCATCCTGCGTAGCTGACAGCTAATAACTCATGAGCGTACGTGCCTCGGCTTGAACCGCCATGCTTTGAGCCGATTGCAGCAAAGCCCGATTTCGGGCTTTGGGATTCAAGCTCCTCAATAAGCTCTTTTGCCTGGGCTGTTACCGTCCATTTTGATGGGCGCTTATGCTCACCTTCTCCGCTGGCCTTATGGATAGCATTAAGGCTAAAACGACCATGCTCATCAGTTGTAATTTCATGCCCAGCGATAACGGGTAGCTGCGAAGATTCGGTTGCGATGTTAGAATTCATGTTGTCACCTTTCGTAGTGGTTTGGTCGACATTCGAGGCCTCAAGTGTTCCAGCACTTGGGGCTTCTTTCGTTTCAGGCTGGCTTTTGCTGCTCACGCTGCATCATCTCCCGTATTGCTTGGTTGGCTAGCCATGTCTTGCTTAGGCGTAGCTCTTTCGCCCGTTTCTCAAGCCAAGCATTTAGCTCTGGCTCAAGGCGGAGGTTGAATTGAGGATGTTGTCTGGTCATAAGGCACCCATATAGCTAATGGCTTTGTTTTTGCTGCATAGCTGAATGCTAGCTCATTGCTTCATTGGCAGCAATACCCTTTTGCTATATTTTTGCTGCATGAATGAAGAAACCGTACAGCTCAACTTAAAAGTGCCCGCCTCGTTGCGCGATCAACTGCGTGATGCGGCTGCGGCCAACCACCGTTCAATGACTGCTGAACTCATTTCCAGGGTGAGCATGTCGTTTGAATACGACACGCCTATAGATCGGGTTAACACACTGGAAACGAGGATCTTTGAGCTCGAAATGTTCCTGAAGAAACAGTTTCCAGATGAATACGAGCCATGGGAAAGGAGGCGGCGATGAAGCTTTTAGCAGCAGCCCTGGCGGCTTTGGCGTTTTTGGCAAGCAGCTCGGCTTACGCTGAGGCTATTGAAGATGTCGATGCTTTTGTGGAAGAACTTCCTGCCAGAATAGAGCTAGCTTCGTTTGCAGCGGAACGGTGTAGATCAGCCTTGCGGTCTAATGGTGACCCCTCTTCTAAGCACTGCATCGACCTTCTGGACAAACAGGCGGATGTTGTAATTATGATGCGCAATGCGATCATTTTTAGCGAGGAACGGCCTGGCGTACTCGACTCAAGGTTTGATCAGGATACCGTCATGCGAATGGATATGCAGCGTAGAGAGATTGATAGAGTAGTGAACATGATAATGATCGACTGAAATTTAAGCCTTAAATCACAGCCCCGCCATTGAGCGGGGTTTTTTATTTCATGGAGATAACCATGGCCTACAAAAGCACGCTCCATATCGCAATCGATAGTACAGGTGCCGAAAAGCAACTCAAGCGCTTAGAGGATCGGTTAGAGCTGACGGAGAAGTCCGGCAAGAAAACTTCAGGCTCCATCGGCAGGCTCACGGCCACAATGAAGGCGGCAGGCGGAGTCATGCTCGGACTTGGTGCTAGCGCTGGAGTCTTTACCGCTATTGCTCGTAACGCCGCCCAATCAGCCGCCGAGATCGACAATCTATCTCGCCTAGCCAACACCAATGCGCAGGATTTTCAGCGGTTAGCCTTCGCATCAAGCGCTTATGGGGTAGAGCAAGAAAAATTAGCCGATATTCTCAAGGACACCAACGATCGTGTTGGTGACTTCCTGAGTACCGGCGGCGGCGAGATGAAAGACTTCTTCGAGCAGATAGCGCCGCAGATCGGCATTACCGCTGAGGAGTTTCGCAACCTTTCCGGCCCTGAGGCGCTACAAAAATACTATGACGGCTTGCAGGCTGCGAACCTCAGTCAAGCTGAGATGACGTTTTACATGGAATCCGTGGCTGATGAAGCAACCGCCCTGATCCCATTGCTGCGCGATGGCGGAGCCGAGATGGATAGGCTAGGCAAAGAAGCGGACGACCTGAACGCCGTGCTTAGCAACATGGAAATCCAACGATTAAAGGATATTCGCGGCGAGTTTAGCCAGCTTGGGCAGCAACTTAGCACTGAAACTATGCGCGCCGTATCGCAATTTGACGAATTGTTCAAATCCTCACTGGAGGGAATTAGCACCGGCGTCAATAGCGTGGCACGCGGCTTCAACGTCTTTATGGATTCGTTTAGAGATGCCGAGGCGATGCGCAGCCTCACCGCTATCGATCAGCAGATAGCTGAGATTGAGGGGCGCTTAGCGGGCGGCACGGTCGGGTCGGGAGTTCTCGGAATGGGTGGCGGCACCTTTACTGAGACGGCTCTAGCCGCAGCAGGGGCATCCGCCACTATCAATGAGTTCAATGCTGAACTTATTACTCTGCGCGCCCGAAAAGAGGAGCTACAAAGGGGCGGCCCTGTGGTTGAAGAGCCAGAGATTGTATCAATCTCAAGGGCCACTGCTGGCACTTCTGAACTTGCTGACGCTATCAAAGACGTCCAGCAAGAAGCCGACCGCTTCGCCTCCACCCTACAATCCCTCACCGATCGTCTATTCCCCGTAGAGGCTGCGCAGCGCGCCTATCGAGAAGAGCAAGCCGCCCTCACCCGCGCATGGAACGAAGGGACCATTACCGCCGATCGCTACACCGAGGCCATGCTACGCCTGGAGCGTGCGCAGCTCAGCACGCAAACGGCAGCCGGTGCTTACGGTAGCGGCGGCGGCTTTGGCTCCGAGATCGGCAGCCGTGGCGGCGTGGGCGCACCGACTGACCCGCTGGCTGGTATTGGCGGCAACCAGGATAAAGACTACTGGCAGAAGTGGCTCGACAGCGCTGAAACTGCGCTGACCGACTTCGACCAGCTCGCTGCGAACACCGCCGAGAATTTCCAGCGCGGCTTTGGAAATGCGTTTGAGTCGATGGTATTTGACTCGGAGAGTACAGGTGATGCGGTTCGCAACATGTTCCAAGGCATTGCCAGAACCTTGGTCAACACCCTAGGCCAAATGGCTGCGCAGTGGCTCGCTTACCAGGCCGTGCAGCTTGCCATGGGCAAATCCTCGGAAGCGGCGGCGATAGGCTCAGCCGTAGCCACGGGCTCATCCATTGCAGCTGCTTATGCACCGGCGGCGGCGGCCGCCTCTCTTGCATCGTTTGGCGCAAACTCGGTGCCTGCGATGGCGGGAATGTCTGCCACATACGGATTGAGCAGCACGCTCGCTTTAACGGGATTCTCTAACGGCGGCTACACCGGACCTGGCGGCAAATACGACCCCGCTGGCATTGTCCACGCGGGTGAATTCGTCGTGCGCAAAGAGATGGTCGAGCGCCCTGGCGTGCTGGCGATGCTTGAAGGGTTGAACCGAGGCTATGCCAATGGCGGGTATGTTGGTTCTTCGCCCGCGGCGAGTGACAGGCTTGACAATTACCGCTCTGGCTCAATGAGAGAGGGAAGCCAGCCTGCTCTTGTGATCGAAAAGGCCGGCAACCACTACTCATTCCAAGGCAAGCCAGACAAGCAGACGATCAAGCTGATCGAGCAGGCCGAGGAGCGGGCATATCAACGAGTTCTCAGGGATGCTCGGAGAAATCTGGACATTAGACAAACGCTAGGCGTCTAAGGCCAGCTACCCCTTCTCAGCCCAGATTGCTTTCAGCTCGCTATCAAATGGCAAGACATTGCCTTCGAGGATGGCCTTGAATTTCTCTTTCGCCTTATCAATAGCTAGGCGACGAAGCTCTTCCCTGGAATCAATGTCGTTGGGTAATTCGACCGTCACGCTTACTTGCTCTGGGCGTTGCCCAAAGATGATCTTGGCTAGCAGCATGCCATCCTCATAAGACTGTTCAATTTCCAGCATCAGGCGCTCCTTATTCACGTTATCTAATCTGCATGGCGTTAATTCGCCGTGCGGTTAAGGAATATTAGCATGCAAGAGTGGCCCGGCGAGATTATCCCAAGCTCCATGAGCTGGAATATCGTCTCTAACAATTTCGCGTTCACGTCCCCCTTCACCAACTCACAGCAGATTGTTGGGCACCCCGGTGGATATTGGGAGTGCAGCATCGACTTGCCCCTGCTTGATCAACAGCAAGCTAGGCTCATGTCCTCCTTCATCCACTCGCTTCACGGCATGATGGGAACGTTCCGGCTGTATCCATGGAATCGGCGCCCTGCCCCTGCAGCCGGGATTGGCGTCGTTGATGGTGGAAGTCAAGCAGGCGGCCAGCTCATAGCGCGTGATTGGACGCCTAGTAAAACCGTGCTGCGCCGGGGTGATTACATCACGGTCAATGGGCAGCTGCTGGAAGTACTTGAGGACGTGGAGAGCAACGCCCAGGGTCAGGCAGTGATCCTTATTGCCCCATGGCTTCGCGTACCGCCCGCTGACGGCACGGCGATTAACTACCAGAACCCTTATGCTGTTATGCGATTAACCGAGGACGGCGCCGAAAGCTCTTATCAGGGCATTATTGGTAGTGCGTCACTTTCATGCCGGGAGGCGTTCTAATGATCAACTTCCCGTTTTCGGATTCAGTTATTGACCTCATGTCACGACCCACCGTCCGCATCGCCTATGCGGGCGAGCTCGACTTCAAGGAAGGTGTCGCTCGTTTTCACACAGGTACCGGGCCGCTAGTGATCAACGGGCAAACATACGAGGGCGTGGGCCAATTTGGCGATGTTGAGAGCGTCCCGGAACAGCTCAATAGTTCATCACCCATGTCGGTAACGTTGACGCTGTCAGGGATTGATGCCCAGGTTATGCGCGATACCCTGCAAGACCGATGCCGCGGTCGGCCTGGACGCCTGATGCTGGTGGCTTATGACGAGGACGGTAGTTATGCGGCTGATATTCTTTTCAGCGGGACCATGGATGCGGCAAGTATGAGCTACGGCGGGAATCAAGGTGAAAACGCGATTAGCGTGGAGCTGACGGATCGTATGGCGGACTGGCGGCGCGGCGGCACTGAGCGCTGGACGGACGAAAACCACCGTGCACGACATCAAGGGGACCGCTTCTTTGCCGTTGTGGCCCAGCTTGCTGAGTGGCCTATCTATTGGGGTGGCGCCAAAAACGCCCCTCCCTTCAAATATTCGGATTGATCTATGCGACATCGCGATTGGGCAACACGACTACATCAAGAAATACAGGCTGCTTCCGAGCGGCCTTTTTTGTGGGGTGAATTTGACTGCTGTCTTTTCGCGGCTGATTGCTGCGTGGCGGTTTGCGGTATTGACCCTGCTGCTGACTATCGCGGTCGTTACACCACTGAGACAGGCGCAAAACGCGTGCTTCTCAATACGCATGGAAGCCTTGAGGGCGCATGGGATGCCTGCTTTGAGCGTGTGCCGGTCGCCCTGCGGCAGCGTGGCGATGTGGTGTTGTTCACATCCGATTTTGGCCGCTGTGTTGGCGTAGTGTGGGCAGGTGCGATTTGGGCCGTCACCGAAGATGGTGTTGCCCGCGTGGCTGCCGACCCCGAGGTTTGCTGGAGAGTCGATAATGTCAAAGGCGGTTAAGTCAGTCACGAGAGCTGTAACCGGTGTTTTTGATGCCGTTTTAAAGCCTGTTCAGAAGGTCATCGGCAAGCTATTTGGCGTGCCTGATCTCCCAAGTGGCGGCGCTGGCAATTCGGCTAGCGAGCTAAAGCAGATTATTCGCAGCTCTAAAGAGCCAGCTCGCTATGTTTTTGGTCACATTGGGGTTGGCGGGCTGCAGCTATGGGCGCAAGAGCAAGATGGCGATCAAACTGAAGGTGAGGAGCTTTATCAGGTATTCGCTATTAGCGAGGGCGCTATTCACAGTCTAGATAATGTCTATCTTGACCAAGCGCCAATCAGCGAGACTGGCAGCCGTGCTAGCTATGCGCTGCTAAAGACGCCTACGGCTGCAGACACCTATCTGCTGACCAACTCCCCTGGCTGGCAAAGCAGCATGATCGGGCGCGGTTTATCTGCCGTCAGGCTCACGCTGCGCTACGATCCCGACTATTTTAGCTCTGGCTTGCCTACGCCTCTATTTGAGGTGCATGGGCGTAATGATGTGTATGACCCGCGCACCGAGACTAGCAGCTATAGCGATAACGTCGCCCTTGTGACGCTTTGGTATATCCGTAATCGGCTAGGCGTGCCCGATGATGAGATTCTATGGGAGTCGTTCATCGAAGCGGCGAATATTTGTGATGAAATTGTCACAAACCCTGACGGCAGCACAGAGCGCCGCTACACCATGGCGGGCGGCTTCAAGGCTGACGAGCGCAAAGACCGTGTTTTAGCTGACTTAGAGATGGCTTGCTCGGGCACCCTGCTCCGCATCGGCGGGAAGTTTGGGTTGCTAGTGGGCGCTTATTACGGCCCCTACGACTTCACTATTGATGAAAATATGGTGATTGGCCCTGTGTCTGGCCAGACCGAGGTTTCCCGCGCAGATGCAGTAAATACGATGCGCGGTAAATTCGTTGATCCATCGCAGCGCTGGGCTGAAACCGACTACCCTGCCGTAGTGGTTGACCAGTGGGTAGCCGAAGACGGCGGCCCGATTGAAGACAGTCTCGACCTACGTTTCGTCACGTCCGCCTTTCAAGCCCAGCGCCTCGCTAACATTGCACTACGCCGCAAGCGCGCAGGCGGCACCCTACGCATCCCCCTTAACTTTCGTGGCTATGCCTGTCGCCCGGGGCGCGTTATTCGCGTGAATCTGCCGACTATTAACGTCGATGGCGAGTTTCGTGTCGTTAACTGGGAATTCAGCGGCACCGAGGGCTGCATCGTTACGCTGGAACAGGAGGACGCGGCGATTTATGACGACGCCGTCGGCCAACCCTTCAACCCGTTCGGCTTCATCCAGCTACCCACGGGCGGCATCGGCTCGCCTACGGGCCTGCAGTACGTGCTCCAAAACGTTGGCGAGGTGATTCAAGGCCGTTTGGTGTGGAATCCGGTAGACGCCGCGCTGCACTACAACGTGGTGATCAAGCGAGAAGGCGTGGCCGTACAAGCCGCGCAAGTGCCCGCAGGCGTGGAGCGCTGCGACGTGGGCGGGCTGGAGGCTGGGAACTATACCGCTGAGGTGCGCGCGCGTGGGCGGTTGGGGCAGTCTGGCCCGGCGGTGGTGTCATTTGCCATCAACGTACCGCCGATGCCTGAAAGCGTCGGTATCTCTGCCGCTAACGACAGCATCACCCTGACGCCACGCCTCAGCGGTAGCCATGGCCGCGTGGAGTTCGAGTTCCGCTGGCACCCCACGCCGCTGCCGCTCAACCAGGTAGCCGCCAGTGCCGAGTATTTGAGCATCGGTGCCAGCTACACGCACACCGGGCTCACCTGGGGCACCGACTACCACTACTACGTGCGCAGTGTGAACGCCTACGGTGCCAGCCCCTGGCTCTACGTGCCTGCCTCTACCACTGCTGACGTCGAGCAGATCCTGCAAGGGCTCACTGGCCAGATTCGCGAAAGCGAGCTAAACCAAGCCCTACAGGAGCGTATCGACAAAATCGACGGCCCCGACACGCTCGACGGCAGCGTTGCCCAGCGTATCGCCGCCGAGGCCGAGCAGCGTAGCGAGGACGTCGAGACGGTGCGGAGCGAGCTGATCGACGGCTTTGAAGCCGAAGCGCTGGCCCGTGCCCAAGCCATCCAGCAGGAAACCGACAATCGCACGGTGGCCATTACCCAACTGAGCGAACAGGTAGAAACCGAGTTCGGGCTGCTGGGGTTAGAGATCAACGCCATTGCAGCGGCCTACGATGCCACGGCGGCGTCGATCTACACGATGACGCAAATCCGCATTAACGAAGCGGAAGTGGTCGCCACTCAGATCAACCAGCTGAGCGGGCGTGTAGAGGACAACGAATCGCTGATTCTGGACGAACGGCAGATTCGTACTAACCAGTACAGCAGCTTGGCCACGCAGGTAGGCATCCTCTCGGCACGGCTGGATGCCCGCCCATCGCTTAATAGCGGCTTTGAGCCGGGTGCGGATTTTAATGCCTGGAGCGCGACCAGCGGCAACGCCATTAGCGCGGTCACCAGCGGGGTGTATAGCGGGCTGCAATCGGCGCTGGTCACGTCTACCACCGCCAGCGCGAACCCTAACAGCGGTGGCGTTCGCCGCATTATCGCGCCGGAAACCGCCGCGGAGTTTGCGGGGCACGAGATCCGCCTAGCGGTGTATGCCAAACAGCCCGCCACCGGCGCGGCCGCAGAGTTCGCGCTGGCGTATCAGATTGCGGGCGAGTCGGTGCAGTGGCAGCGGTTTACGCCGGGCGCTGAGTGGGCGTTTTATGACGTAGTGATCGACGTACCCGAGGGCACCGGCGGCGCTCAGCACGCTGTGGCGATTTGGGGCAGCACTGCCGGTGGCGGTAACGGTGTGCAGGTCGACCGCCTGTTAGTCACGTTCGCGGAGACAGACATTCCCGAGGTCACCGCCGCTATTGAGCAGATACAGCAAGCGCTAGTCGATCAACAGCAGGCCGTGGCGCAAGAGCTGAGCGGCTTTGAAACGCAGCTCAACAGCAACAGCGCCGCTATTCAGGAGGAAATAACTACCCGCAGCACGTTAACCGACTCGCTCGCCACCAGCGTGCAGACCCTGCAGGCGCAAACCCAGGACAACACCGCCGCGATCATTGCCGAGCGCGACGCGTGGAGTAGCGAAACCAACGCCCTTGCTCAGCAGATTGAGCAGCTGGTCGCGGATCTAGGCGACGGCGGGGCAGCCTCGCTGGAAGAAGAGCGGCAGGTGCGGGCGAGTGAAGATGAATACCTGGCGTCTATTCAGCGGGTGCTTGCCGCTGCCGAGGGCGTCAACTCTGCCGCGTATCAGTTCCAGACCACTACCCGCATCACCGCCGAAGAAGCCGAAGCGCGCCGCAATGAGCAGCTGCAAGCGCAAATAGGCGACAACAAAGCCGCAATACAGAACGAAGCCAACGTGCGCGCGACAGCGCTCAGCGCGCAGGCGTCGCAGATCAGCGCCCTACAAAGCGCCGCCAGCGGCAATACCGCCGCGATTCAGCAAGAGGCTAGCACGCGGGCAGACCAGTACGGCGTACTTGCGCAGCAGATCAACACCGTTCAAGTGCAGTTCAATGAAGAGCTCGCCAGCGTTCAGCAGAACACCCAAGCGCAGTACAACGAAAACACCCAACGGCTGGAAGCGATGTGGACGCTGCGCATCGACAACGGCGGGCGGGTGTCGGGCTTTGGGTTAGCCGACGACGGCCAAGAGAGCCTGCTGGGATTCCGCGCCGACCGTATCTACTTCGCCCACCCCAACAGCGGCGACGAAGTTTTCCCCATGGTGCTGGATGGCGGTTCGGTCGTGATGAACGACGCGCTGATCAAGCAACTGCTGTTCACCAAGCTGCGCAGCTCAGACGGCACCTTGGTATTTAAAAACGGCAAGCTGCAGGCGTCGTACATCGCTGCTGATCAGCTCACGGTGAATTGGGCGCAGATTCAGAACGTCACTGTTCAGCGGGCGCAAATTGCCGATGCGGCTATCTCCGCCGCCAAGATTGGCATTGCAGAGGTGGACACCCTGCGAATCCAAGGGAACGCCGTCACGATTCCGCTGGCCGTGCAAAACGCTGGGGCTGTTCAGATTGCCCACGGCTCCACAGGGTTTAGCGGCTGGCAGCCGGTGGCCAACGTCAATACGGGCCGCGTGATGGATGGGGGAGGATCTGTGCAGGGGGTGGTGTTCGTCGCGTGGGAAACCTTCATGGACACCGACAGGCCTGGATCAGTGAGTGAAATGGAAGTCGAGCTATTCAGTAGCGTGACGGGCATCACACTGTTTCGGGGCGTGTATACCCACACCTATGGTAGCGCCCGTCGTGAATCGTTCACGCTCGATAGCCGACTGATCGGATTACCTGTATCTGGCACTGATTTACGACTACGTGCGCGGGCTAAAAGCAATGTGGGCGCCGGTATACATGACTACCGGGTGATTAACGCCCGTATCACTCTCATCATCACAAAACGGTGACCCATGAGCATGAGCACTAAGCATTTCCTGTTTTACGACGCCGATGGTCGCATCACTGCGCAATTCTCGGCACCTTCAGCGCGCTATGCGCGGCGGCAGGGCCAGCGTTACGCCCTGGCCAGCGGTCATGAGTCCGCCGCCACCCACTATGTGGACGTGGCTACCCGGCAGGTGCGGGCTAAGCGGACGCTCGACATCGATCAGCACGTTGAAGGCATGACCATCACGCTAGACGGCATACCCGCCGGTGTGACGGTGGCTACCAATGGCCAGCAAGCGGTAACCGATGGCACGCCGCTAGTTGTCACGTACGACCTTCCTGGCACATATGAAATCCGGTTAAGC
The DNA here is from genome assembly GCF_009846525.1 of Halomonas meridiana. Taxonomy (NCBI): domain Bacteria; kingdom Pseudomonadati; phylum Pseudomonadota; class Gammaproteobacteria; order Oceanospirillales; family Halomonadaceae; genus Vreelandella; species Vreelandella aquamarina. The sequence continues at coordinate 2,137,193 of NZ_CP024621.1, forward strand.
GGCCATATCGAGTACCTAGATAGGGTGGAGGAGGTGACCGTTGACGACGCTTAACGCGCACACGTTCGCAAGCCGCGACGATGCCGAGAAACACTACCTGGCATTGATCGACAGCGCAGCCGCCACGGCGCGGTATATCGACCCCGCGCTGGCTGAGGTGTACCGGGAAAAATTGGCAGAGGCGAAAGCAGGCGGTGGGCCACGGCTCATTGCCGAAGCCGCCGCGCTGGGCATTGACGCTGAGACAGTGCTTAACGGAGTACTCAAAAACCACGAACAGCGGCAGCAGCATATCCACCGCATCGAGCTAGCCCGCATCACCGCCAAAGCCGCAGTGCGCAACGCCGCAAATGCTGCAGCTATGCACCGCATTTATCGAGAGTATCAGGAGGCGCTATGAGCGCAGAGCAGGATTTAGCCAACGCCAACGTGCAGATCGCGAACTTGATTGCAGAAGTGACGCGTTTCCGCGACGCGGCGATGGGCATCAACAACATCTGGCCGACAATCACCGAGGGGCGGAACAACACGGCGGATGGCAAGTATTTCTCGGTACCGGGCGATGGTGCTTACCTAAAGCTTTACCGCCGTGCCGGTACTAGCCAAACGCTGATCGCAGAGTTTCCCGATCGTGCTCAAGTGCAAAGCTTGATTGATACGTTGGGTGGGCGTGGGGTCGTGGGTGGTTCTGGGGATTTGATGGCTGTGGGGGCGTTTGGTTTGGGCTCTAACTCAGCACCAATATTACAAGATGCTGACAACAATGAAATGCAGATTGGATTGTATACTATTCGCAGCGGCGTCACGGTCGGCGGCTCCCCAATCGCCAATGGATTTCTATTCAATAATAAGTATACAAGTGGGCGTGTCTGTCATATATACGTAGACGAGTCAGTTAATCCAAGAGCTTTTTTGCGCACATACAATTCTGGAGCGGGCGGTTGGGGTCAGTCGTTCCAGTTTTATACAACACGTAATACCACAGTTGACAGCAACGGTTTCATCAAGGCTGCATCGCCCATTTTCCGCATCGCCAACAGCGCAGAGAGCGCGACCGACGAAAGCCATAATTTCACCGCCGCGGGAGCGGGCGCGGCAAATAGCCAAGCCCAAGGCGTCACTGCTTCACACAATGGCGTCGGATTTTACACCGTTGCAGGTTCTGTAGGCTTCGCTGCTAATGGCTGGACAGTTGAGATACCCCAGGACAGCAACGGCAATCGTTTGTGTGTTGTGGAAACTGAGCAAGCAGACGATGGCACTATCACTGTGCGCACGTTCTCCAAAAAGGTCGATTCAGCGACGGGTGATGTAGTAGCCGATCAGCCGATGGATATTCCCGAAGGGCGCTGGATCGATCTACGCCTGAGGATGCCGGAACCACCGACCAACGACCACCCCGACGACGCCCCAGAGCCACCCGCACCGTTGACACCAGAAGAACAGGAGCAGCAGCGCATCGAGCAGCTAGAACGCTGGCGGGCGAGTGCTTCTATCACACCTCGGCAGGCGCGTCTGGTGCTGGCGAAGCATGGGCTACTAACAGGCGTTACCGATGCCATCGCAGCGATTGAAGACGAGCAGCAGCGGCAGGTGGCAGAGATCGAGTGGGAGTATGCCACGACCATCGAGCGGGCAGCGCCGTGGGTGAACGATCTTTATGGATCGCTGGGGTTGACACCGGAGGGGGTGGACGAGCTTTTTAGAGAAGCGGCGTTGCTTTAGGGCGGCATCACGCAACCGCACACGGGCCGCGAAAGCGGTTTTTTTGTGCATGGAGGATTTATGATGACTTTCCTGATCGGCGCTGCGTGCGGTAGTTACGCGCGGTAAGGTAGCTCACGGGCATTCATCCCGATCTGCCCGCCGTTCGATAATCGCCACACGCCCTCGGTCATAAGGTCTCTGCGGCCGATCACATAGGCGATGCTACCCGGCTGGGTAAAATCCCCGGCCGGGTAAGCGCCGATGCACCGGCCTGAGTACAATTGGCCGCGGTGAATGACGTGAAAATCGATGAGGCCGTTCGGCAGCTTGTATTTGTCCAGCCGCTTCCAACCTCGTCGCTCAAGCGCTTTTCGCCATAGCGTCGCTTTATAGTCCACACCACGCCTGCCCTGACTGACCAGTAACATAGGGCAGCGCGTGCCCCGCCTCTAACATTTCATGCCCCACGTTCTCGCCGTCTGCCCATACCTCGGCAATGATGCGGAAAAACGAACCGCGCTCAATGCGGCGAAGCTCGACGACGTCAGTACTGCGCAGGCGCTCCACTAGATAGATGCGAGCGTTGGCGGCCAGCTCTCGCTCCCGCTCTTTCTCGGCTTCGGTGTCGCAGCGGCTTCTACGTTCCGGCGCATTAATGCCGCTAATCCGTATTTTGATCCGCTCGCCGATCACTGGCGGCCATTCGCTGATTGTGGCCGTGAAGGTGTCACCATCGTATACCGCGGCTACCTCGTCAACGCGAACGCTGCCGTAGTCGGCCTGGGCGATGGCTGGCAGCAACGCTGTGAGCAAGATGGCGCAGCGGCGCATCACCCCTCCTCTGCCGTATCGGCGTAAACAATCTAACCTGCTATGCCCAAGCATAGCGCGTGAGACTGCCCGTGTGACCCGAATGTGACCCGTTGACGATATACATACTGCCGATTGTGACCTAGCAACCCCTATCTGTCACACTTGCCGATTGCGCCCGGCGCGTAAGTGTTTGACGTTGATAGCTTTATGGTTTATCTTTCGTAGCGCTATCAGATTTAGGTTCTAGTGCCGTAAGGTGTGGGAGTTCGAGTCTCCCCATCCGCACCAATTTGATTTAAAGCGTAACACCTCAATCAATTCGGCAGCTTTTAGCTGACCGATTTTTTTTGTTTTTAACTTCCCCATTTTGATCTAACTAGCTGACTCGGCCCTCTTTTTACGCTACGTTATCGATCTTTATACGCCGCTTAATTTGAGAAGGATCTCAATGATGGAATGGCTGAACGACAACGCTCAGGCAATTTCTGCAGTGACAAGCATCTGCACGCTGTTGGTGTGGGTATTTTACGCGCAGCTGCTTTATAACGGCTACGTTCGTCAGCGTCGACCTCGTATTATCGTCAACCGAGGTAAAGGCGTGGGCACTAACGCGCTGTGCTTGATTAGTAACATGAGCAGCGAGGCCATCTATATTCAGCATTTGGTTGCCGTACTGCATACTCATGAAGGGGTGTACGAGCTGGACGTCGTCGAGTACCAGCAGCAAAGTGGCGACGACGATGAGGCATGCTACCGCACTCACCAAGGCCCTTTGGCATCGGGCGACTATTTGCACATTCAATCCTTCGGTTCGATCGTCGATCAGATCGCTCAGCATTGGCAGCTAGATCAAGACGCACTGCATCGCCAAACGCCCGAGCTTGAGATACGAGTGATCGCCATTTATGGCTCGGAGGATATGCCAGTAGGCGCCTCGCGGCGTTTTGCCTTGGACTTGAACGCCAGCCCGCTCCATCAGCTCACTCCGTTAAAAGTCGATACCGAACGCATGAACAGCCGAAAGGACCGCAAGCGAGTGCTGAAGTGGGCAAAAGCCATCGAAATGCATAAAGCACAATAATGCGTGCACATAATTAAAACGTTGGGGACGACCTTATGAAACCAGTCATTGCGTTTATCTGCCTTGGCGCACTTGCCTCCCTGTCGCTTGATATCTATGCCGCCGAGGAAGATAGCGATTTACCGGACTGGGCCGAAGAGCGGGTAGAACCTTTCCGCACCCGCGTTGGCAACTGGGTCGACAACACCTCTCGCAATATTGATGCTTTTTTTGGCGGCGACCAGTCGGCCACGGTCGAAAATAAATCCTACCTTCGATTAGGCCAGGAAATCGATTGGATGGAGGGCGACGGGACCAGCGGTGACATCAGCGTTCGCTATCGAATCGACCTCCCCACTACCGAAGAGCGCCTTAGGCTTGTGGTAGAGAGCGATCCAGAAGAGTCACAGGGCACACTAGCGGAGCAAGGCTCTGGGCGACTCTACAACGATCAACAAGACCGCAGCACTTCGACGTTTGGTCTGGATTGGCTTGAAAGCCGGGACAAACGAGAAAACTGGAGCAACCGGATAGGCGCGGGAATTCGTCTGCGCATGCCGCTCGACCCCTATGTGCGCTTTACCAGTGAACGGTTATGGGACCTTGGCGACGGGCCCTGGCAACTCGAATCGTTCAACCGCGTTTCCTGGTTCAACAATGAGGGCTACTCTGCGCGCACGACCTGGGATGTCGGTCGGCCGCTGTCCGCCAACCGACACCTGCGCTTCATCACCACCGTGCAATGGCGAGAGGAAGAAGACAAGCTGGAGTATAGCGAAGTCGCTCAGCTCAACCAGCGCCTCAACGACCGCAGCGCGCTGCGCTACTCGGCCATCGCCATTGGCGAAAGTGCTTCTAATCCCCGCATGACCAACTACTACTTACAAACTCGCTATCGCCGGGATATCCATAAAGGCATTCTCTTTGGCGATGTGATTCCAGAGCTGCATTTTCAACGCGAGGATAGCTACGATCCTCGCTGGGCAATGACACTGCGTTTGGAAATGTACTTCCAGCGTGACATCCAACGTGACTACTTCCACTTCTAAGCGCCATCATCAGCGATGATAAGCGACTCTATAGCCGCAACCCCCCGTCACACTCGATGATGCGCGCAGTGAAATAGTCGTTCTCGAAAATGAAACCGACGCTTTGCGCAATGTGGTCCGGCTCGCCCAACTGTTGCAACGGGACGCTCGACGCGATTTTTTCCAACATATCGGGCCGCATAGAAGCGGTCATATCGGTGTCGATAAAGCCCGGTGCCACCGTGCCAGTACGAATCCCGTAGCGTGCCAACTCTTTGCCCCACGTTACGGTCAGAGCGTGCACTCCGGCCTTTGCTGCGGCGTAGTTGCTTTGCCCCATATTGCCCGCGCGGGAAATGCTGGAAATATTGACGATAACACCCTCATGCCCCGCCTCGATCATCTGCGTGGCCGCCTCACGACCGCATAAGAATACGCCCGTTAAGTTGACGTCTAGTACTCTTTTCCACGAGGAGAGCGTCATGCGCTTTTCCACGCGCCCCTCTTTGGCTTTGATCAGTAGGCCATCATCGGTAATACCAGCATTGTTCACGCAGCCGCTAATGGGACCCATGCGCTCGGCGATATCCGCAAACCCACGCTCGACAGAGGCCTCATCGGCCACGTTGACCACGAACGCCTGAGCCGTCAGGCCCTCGGCGCCCAAGGCGGACACCGCATCATCCAGAGCCTCAGCACTCCTATCCAGTAACGCCACGTGGGCACCCTGCCTGCCCAGTCGTTGCGCGATGGCAAATCCTAGCCCTCGTGCTCCACCCGTAATGGCAATGACTCTGTTATCCACTCGCATTTTTCTCTCTCCTTATGCAGGTTTATCCGCAACATTGCCGTCCACCAGCTCGCCCAAAACACTTTTTGCATTGCAGCATAGAAGAGCCCGCTATGAATATCGAGCGTTTAAGGCCGGCAGTGACCTCTCAGAACGGCTTGTTTTTTATATTTCTGTCACCATATTGAGCAATTACGCCTGTTTTGGAGTTGGCTATGCCCATTCTTCTCTTTATATCGCTCTTTACGCTAATGGACTTTGTGCTGCTTTTCTCAGTCGGCAGCCAGATAGGCTTATTGAGCACCCTGATCTTGGTGTTAGGCACCGGTTTCATCGGCCTTCATCTGATTCGAAAAGAAGGTGTTTCCACCTTTGCACGCGCCCGACAGCGGATGCAAATGGGTGAAATACCCTCTCAGGAGCTACTGACTGGCGCTGCCCTCATCTTTGGTGGCGCCCTTTTGCTTGCCCCAGGGTTTCTGTCCGATGCGCTGGGTATCGCATGCTTGATTCCCAATGCTCGACAACTGCTCATGAAAGCGCTCACTTGGGTGGGGTTAAAAGGCGCTGCTACCAAGCAGCACACCTATCAACGTGGCGCCTCGGGCTGGGACGCATCCGGTGAGAAGCCTTCGTCAAACGGCCAAGAGGGCCCTATCGAGGGCGAGTTTATTAGTGGTGATGACGATTCGCGCCGCCGCTAAACCCTCCCTTTCATCTCTAGGGTGGCTGGTAATTTTTTTCTTATCCACCCCTTGAAAGGTGTTGGCTAGCCCCCACTTTTGAGTCAGCACACAGGTTCGGCGAAAGCTTCGCTTTCGCCATTGACATGAAGGCATGATGCCTTCGCTTTCCGAGGGCTTGGCCCGCGGAAATCACTTTAAGCTAACTGCCCTTTTAGGGCTTTGACGATACTCAGGAGAACGTGAGCATGAATATCCGTCCTTTGCACGATCGCGTCGTGATCCGTCGCGTGGAAGAAGAGCAGAAAACCGCTGGCGGCATCGTGCTACCGGGTAATGCACAGGAAAAACCCACGCGTGGCGAAATCCTGGCCGTTGGTAATGGCCGCATTCTCGATAACGGGGACGTACGCCCGCTGGACGTGAAAGTTGGCGATACGGTGATTTTCAAAGACGGCTACGGCGTTGAGAAGCAAAAAATCAACGGCGAAGAAGTTCTGATCATGAGCGAAGCCGATATCCTGGCCGTCGTTGAAGGCTAATCCGCCTCGGCTAATTACTTTCCCATTTTATTTCAATTGTTAGGAAGTAACGAACATGGCAGCTAAGCAAGTTAAGTTCTCTGATGACGCTCGCAAACGTATGGCGCGTGGCGTCGATATCCTGGCCAACGCCGTTAAAGTCACGCTGGGCCCGAAAGGCCGCAACGTGGTATTGGACAAATCCTTCGGCGCACCGACCGTGACTAAAGACGGTGTCTCGGTTGCGAAAGAGATCGAACTGAAAGACAAGTTCGAGAACATGGGCGCCCAGATGGTCAAAGAAGTGGCGTCTAAAACGTCTGACGCCGCAGGTGACGGTACCACCACGGCGACCGTTCTGGCTCAAGCGATTGTCGCGGAAGGCCTGAAAGGCGTTACGGCCGGTATGAACCCGATGGATCTGAAACGCGGTATCGACCAGGCGGTCGCCGCGGCGGTAAAAGAGATCCAGGCGATGTCCGTACCCTGCACCGACACCAAATCCATTGCCCAGGTAGGTACTATCTCTGCCAACGGCGACAAGCGCATTGGCGAAATCATCGCCGAAGCGATGGAAAAAGTCGGTAAAGAAGGCGTCATCACCGTTGATGAAGGTCGCGGCTTTGAAGACGAGCTTGAAGTGGTTGAAGGCATGCAGTTCGACCGCGGCTACCTCTCGCCCTACTTCGTCACCAACCAAGACACCATGACCGTCGAGTTGGAAGATCCGTACATCCTGCTCGTCGACAAGAAGATCTCCAACATTCGCGAACTACTGCCGGTGCTGGAAGCCGTTGCCAAGCAAGGCAAGCCGCTGGCCATCATCGCTGAAGATATCGAAGGCGAAGCGCTGGCGACGCTGGTCGTGAACAACATGCGCGGTATCGTGAAAGTTGCGGCTGCCAAAGCACCTGGCTTCGGCGACCGTCGCAAAGCGATGCTGCAGGATATCGCTATCCTGACCAACGGCACCGTGATCTCCGAAGAAGTAGGTCTGACCCTTGAGCAGGCAAACCTGGATCACCTGGGTACTGCCAAGCGTATGACCATGTCTAAAGAGAACACCACCATCATCGATGGCGCAGGTGCTGAAGACGACATCGAAGCGCGCGTTAATCAAATCCGCGCGCAAATCGAAGAAACCTCTTCTGACTACGACAAAGAGAAGCTGCAAGAGCGCGTTGCCAAACTGGCAGGCGGCGTTGCCGTCATCCGCGTCGGTGCAGCAACTGAAGTCGAAATGAAAGAGAAGAAAGCCCGTGTTGAAGATGCCCTGCACTCAACTCGCGCTGCCGTAGAAGAAGGCGTCGTACCTGGTGGCGGTACTGCCCTGGTACGCGTGATGGCCAAAGTACAAGGCCTGACCGGTGACAACGAAGACCAGAACCACGGTATCAACATGGCGCTTCGTGCCATGCAGGCACCGCTGCGTCAGATCGTCACCAACGCTGGTGAAGAAGCTGCTGTGGTCATCAACCGCGTGAAAGATGGCGAAGGTAACTTCGGCTACAACGCACAAACCAGCGAATACGGCGACCTGTTCGAAATGGGCGTACTGGATCCGGCGAAAGTGACCCGCACTGCGCTGCAGTCTGCTGGTTCCGTCGCTGGACTGATGATCACCACCGAGTGCATGATCGCCGACGACCCGGAAGAGAAAGAAGCTGCCCCGGATATGGGTGGCATGGGCGGAATGGGTGGCATGGGCGGCATGATGTAATGCACCCATGAGCCTAACGCTCTGACGTTTAACGTCATTAAGAACCCCGCTTCGGCGGGGTTCTTTCGTTGCTGCCGCCTTCATGGCGTCATAAAGCGTGCTACCATCACCGACTTTATTTGGCAGCTTTTAGGTTCGACTTCCCGTGCTTTCCAATATTCGTATCGTGCTGGTGCAAACATTCCACCCGGGCAACATTGGCGCTACAGCCCGCGCCATGAAAACCATGGGGCTGACAGAGCTTGTGCTGGTCAATCCCCGTACATTTCCCGATGAAGAAGCCACTCGCCTAGCCGCCGGTGCCACGGACGTACTGGAGAATGCTCTCTGTGTGAGCACGCTAGAAGAGGCCGTACGCGACTGCGTGCAGGTAATCGGCGCCAGCGCTCGGCTACGCAGCATGCCGCTGCCCCATTTCGACGAGCCTGACGAGATGGCCCAGCAAGTCATCGACAACGCCCACCAAGCACCGGTGGCACTGGTGTTTGGCCGCGAACGCTCGGGGCTGACCAACGATGAGATTCGTTGCTGCAGCCACCAAGTCAGCATTCCCGCCAACCCCGAGTATGGCATTCTCAATTTATCGCAAGCGGTTCAGATTCTTGCCTACGAAGTGCATCGCGCCTGGCGCAAGCGCGACGTCAGCAGCTTTGCGTATCAGCGCCCGCTGGAAGCCACGCCGCCTAGCCGCGAACAGTTTGGTTACTTCCAGGAGCATCTTGGCCGCTTGATGCAGCAAAGCGGCTTTTTAACCCAGCCTCACGCCCGTACCGAAGAGCAGCTTCAAGCGCTGTTTGCCCGTGCACAGCCGAGTCGCAAAGAGCTGTCCCTACTCCGCGGTCTACTAAGCGCCTTTGAAGCGCACTTGCCCAAGCAGTAATTCCTTACCCGCTCAACGCATTTCCATTAAAAAGGGCAGCTTAGCGCTGCCCTTTTGGTAAATATTGCGTGTGCTTAAAGCGACATGGCCGCCAGCCAGCCAAATGCAATCAACGGAAGGTTATAGTGTAGGAACGTGGGCACCACGCTATCCCACATATGGTCATGCTGACCGTCTACGTTCAAACCTGACGTTGGCCCCAAGGTGGAATCCGACGCCGGCGAGCCAGCATCCCCCAATGCGGCAGCGGTGCCCACCAGTACCACGGTCGCCATGGGAGAGAACCCAAACTGCACGGCCAGCGGTACGAAAATCGCCGCAATAATGGGAATGGTAGAGAACGAAGAGCCAATGCCCAGGGTAATGAACAGGCCAACCAACAGCATCACCAAAGCGGCCAAGCCACGATTATCGCCAAACAGATCGAAAGCACCTGCGACCAGCGATTCGATATCACCGGTGGCTTTCATGACTTCCGCAAAGCCTGCCGCCGAAATCATGATAAAGCCAATCAAGGCCATCATACGCATGCCGCTGGTGAACAAATCATCGGCCTCGCGCCATTTGAAAATGCCACCCAGCGACAGCAAGCCGATACCCACCAAACCGCCAACGATCATCGAGCCGGTGTAGAGTTGAAGGCCCAGCGCGGCCACGATCGCCACGCCTGACATGACCAACCCTAAGAGGTGCGGTTCGACAGGTGTGTGCGCCTGGCCATTGGGCGCGGCCACGTCCTTAGTTGCGTAGCTGCGCTGGCCGCGGTAGCTAAACAGCAGGGCGACCAAAAGGCCGATGGCCATGCCGCCCACCGGAATGGCCATGGCCAGGGGCACCATGCCACGAGAGATCTCCAGTCCTAGCGGCTCTCCGGCACTGTTGAGATTGGCTAACAGAATATCGTTCAAGAAGATCGCCCCGAATCCTACCGGCAGCAGCATATAGGGCGCAGTAAGACCAAAGGTCAGAGCGCAAGCCACGGCGCGGCGGTCGAGTTGCAGACGATTCATCACCGCCAGCAGCGGTGGAATCAGCACGGGAATGAACGCAATATGGACTGGAATGGCATTTTGTGAGGAGATCGCGACCAGCAGTACGGCCACCAGCAGCAGCATCTTCACCCGTGCTTGGTGGGCGGCGGTCGCTTCTTTACCCAACAGAGTGATCAATCGGTTCGCCAGCATGTCCGGCAACCCAGAACGAGAAATGGCCACAGCAAAAGCGCCTAACGTTGCGTACGCCAGCGCCACCTGCGCGCCCCCACCGACGCCCTCGTTGAACGCGCTGAGCGTATCGTCTAAGGAAAGGCCTCCGACTAGCCCCCCTACCAACGCACCGACCACCAGTGCGAAAACGACGGACACGCGAAGAAGTGACAGTGCCACCATGACGAGCACTGCAAGAATTACTGCATTCATGGAAATACCCAGGGTTATTGGAAGGTCATCAACGCCAAAGATGGCGGATTTTAACAGATGGGGCGCGCTTAATCAGGCGAAAGTGACGCTCTCTTTTGGTTACGACTTTAGTCACAACGCTATTGCTGCTATGCAACATTATGCCTAGTATCCCGGCCTTTGTTTAAACACACCGCTTACTAAATTAACAAATGCTTAGGAGCCTGTATGGGCATGCTCGCCATTATTCTTTCGTTGTCGCTATTGATGCTGCTTGCCTATCGCGGCATTTCGGTCCTCCTCCTTGCGCCGTTGATGGCCGCGTTAGCGGTTTTACTATCAGGCGACGGTGCTTTTTTACTGCCCATTTACACCGACACCTTCATGGGCGCCCTGGGCAACTATGTCATGCAGTTCTTCCCTCTCTTCTTGCTGGGCGCGCTCTTCGGCCAGTTGATGGCAGACTCAGGCGCCGCCCAGTCGATCTCCAATGGCATCGTAAAGCGGTTGGGTACCCATCACGTGGTACTGACGGTGGTCATGGCCTGCGCGGTACTGACTTACGGCGGCGTCTCGCTGTTCGTCGTGGCCTTTGCCATTTACCCGATCAGCCGTGAACTGTTCCGCCAGGCCAATGTGCCCAAGCGCCTTATCCCCGCCTCCATCGCTCTAGGCTCTTTCACCTTTACCATGACGGCGCTCCCCGGCACGCCGGCCATCCAAAATGCCATTCCCATTCCTTACTTTGGTACCAACAGCTTCGCGGCACCGGGGCTTGGCATCGTCGCTGGGTTGATCATGCTGGGGTTGGGCACCCTGTATCTGCAGTCGCGGGTCAATAAAGCGGCGCTTCACGGCGAGGGCTATGGCACGCATACCGAGCGGGAAACAGACGCCCAGAGTGACACCGGCACTACGCCCAGCATGCCACTGGCAGTCGCGCTGGTTCCGCTGGTCATGGTGATTGGCCTCAACGCTCTCTTCACCTACGGGATATTCCCGGCCATGGACCTGAGCTTCATCAGCGATGCATTCGACAACGTCACGCCCAGCCGCCAAACAGGGCTTTGGGCCATTCTGATTGCCCTGCTCAGCGCCTCGGCTTGGCTCATCATCACGCGCTGGCGTCACTGGCAAGACTTGAAAACCACCATCAATCAAGGCTGCTTTGGTTCGCTGCTACCGATTTTCAACACGGCCTCGGAAGTAGGTTACGGCGCGGTCATCGCCAGCTTGGCAGGCTTTGCCATCATTCGTGATGCCGTGCTCAATGTGTCTCCGAGCAACCCGCTCATCTCCGAAGCCATGGCGATGAGCGTGCTGGCAGGCATCACCGGCTCCTCCTCAGGCGGCCTCTCCATTGCGCTCCAAACGTTGGGCAGTGAATATTTGGCCATGGCACAGCAAGCAGGCATCGATCCTGAGCTCATGCACCGCGTGGCTACGTTGGCCGCGGGCGGCATGGACACGCTTCCCCACTCGGGTGCCGTGATCACGCTACTGGCTATTTGCGGGCTGACCCACCGCCAGTCGTATGGCAATGTGGCCATGGTCACCATCGTGCTGCCCATCGCCGCGCTGATCAGTGTGATTACGCTCGGCACGCTGTTTGGAAGCTTCTAAAGTCGCCAATGCCATGCGATAGTTGATTAACGCGTTAACCAATCCACCATAAGAGACGTGCCATGGCCCTCCAGAAACACCACACGCTGCTGTTGATCGTGCTCGCCAGCTTGGTTATTTCCACGGCCATGGGACTACGTCATGGGTTCGGGCTGTTTCTCGAACCCATGAGCAGCGATTTCGGCTGGGGACGCGGCGTCTTTGCGTTTGCACTGGCCGTCCAAAACCTCATTTGGGGGCTGTCTCAACCGTTTACCGGGGCGCTGGCAGATCGGTTTGGCGCGGCTAAAATCATCGTGGTGGGTGGCATCCTCTATGTCCTGGGGCTTTGCTTCATGAGCCTCTCGACCAGCGCGCTCGGCATGACCGTCAGCGCTGGCCTGCTGATTGGCTTCGGCTTATCGGGAACGACGTTCTCGGTGATACTCGGCGCCGTGGGCCGGGCCGTGCCCCCTGAGAAGCGCAGCATGGCCATGGGGATCGTCAGTGCGGCGGGGTCGTTTGGTCAATTTGCCATGCTGCCCGGCACGCTGGGATTGATCGAGTGGCTAGGCTGGTCCTCTGCGCTGTTGGCCATGGGGGCCATCGCAGCGCTCATGATACCGCTGGGCGCCATGGTCAAAGACCGGCCAAGCCCCAAAGCGCTGGGCGATCTGAGCCTGCGCGATGCGCTTAACGAAGCGGCGGGGCAAAAAGGGTTTTGGCTACTTTGCCTGGGCTTTTTCGTGTGCGGCTTCCAAGTGGTGTTCATTGCGGTCCACTTGCCAGGCTACCTGTTCGATAACGGCTTAGCCGTCCAAGTCGGCACCACGGTGCTCGCTCTGGTTGGTCTGTTCAACATCGTAGGCACCTACACTGCTGGCTGGATGGGGGGTATCTGGTCGAAACCGCGTCTATTGAGCTGGCTTTACCTCATCCGGGGCGTGATCATCACGGCCTTTATCGTCCTTCCCCTGACGACGACCAGCGCTTATCTGTTCGGGATTGCCATGGGGCTGTTATGGCTCTCCACCGTTCCGCTCACGAACGGTATCGTCGCATCGGTGTTTGGCGTTCGGCATCTCTCCATGCTGGGCGGCATCGTGTTTCTCTTTCATCAGCTAGGCTCGTTCATGGGCGTGTGGCTGGGTGGTTTTTTGTACGACCTCACCGGCCACTACGATACGGTGTGGCAGATTGCCATCGTACTGTCCGTGGTCGCCGCCGCGCTCCACTGGTTCATCAGCGAGAAGCCGCTGGCACGCCCCTCTGCGCCACAGGTGACACCATGACAGTGTCGGCAGCAGGCTGGGCCGTGATCGGCCTACTGGCGTTGGGTGGCTTGGCTCTGTTGGCTTGGTGGGGGTGGCATACGCTCGACCCCGCCCTTTTGCTGCTGGGGAGCCGACTGTGCTAAATCACGTGTCACCTCAACGTGCTGGCAATTGATAGCCCATGGCGATTCCCTATCCAGGCCATATAGCCGTCGTCTTGACGACCTTCATTGCCGTCGTGCTCGCCGTGTTACTGCATTACGAGGCGCTGTGGCTCATCTCTCGCCAAATCGAACGCTCCCACCGCCCTCATCGCCAGCGCATTTTGATCATGGCATTCGGCGTGCTGACCACCCACATCGCCGAAATTTGGCTCTTTGGGATAACGGGCTGGTGGCTGTCAGCCATCCATGGTATCGGCGCGTTGAAAGGGTACGAGAGCTTTCAGCTATTGGATTACATTTTCTTTTCCGCCGTGACGTACACTACCGTCGGCTACGGCGATATCTATGCCGTCGGCCCGGTGCGTTTTCTCTACGGTACGCTGGCGCTGACCGGCTTCGTGCTGATCACCTGGTCGGCGTCCTTTACGTTTATCGAAATGCAAAAACATTGGCGTATACATAAGTAGCTCACTCCCTTCGCTGGTTAAGGACACCGCATGTTCGAAGTGCTGATTTTGTCGTTTGCATTCGTATTCGGCATTGCCGCCCGTCATCTCAATCTTCCTCCGCTCGTAGGTTTTCTAGCCGCTGGCTTTGCCTTAAACGCCTTTGGCCCTAGCGTTGGTTTACCCGATGAGGCCGGCCCGCTGCTCGAGCACCTCGCTCATTTGGGTGTCTTACTACTGCTCTTCACGATTGGCTTGAAGCTGAATATCAGGAGCCTAGCCGAACCCGTGGTATTGGGTAGCGCCCTGCTGCATCTCGCCTTGACCGCGCTGATTTTCACCGTAGGCTTCTTGGTTCTGCTATCGCTACCGCTGGAGACTGCGTTACTGCTCGCCATCGCGCTATCGTTTTCGAGCACGGTATTGGCCGCTAAAGTTCTGGAGAGCAAGCGTGAACTGCGGGCGCTACACGGCCGCATTGCGATTGGCATTTTGATCATTCAGGACTTGGCCGCCCTGGCGGTGTTGAGCATCTACAGCGGTCAGTCGCCTAGTCCCTGGGCCTTGCTGGTGTTTCTCCTTCCACTGCTGCGGCCCGTGCTGTACTGGCTGATGAGCGTTGCGCAACACGATGAAATGCTGGTACTGACCGGCGCCGTGCTGGCCATTGCCGTGGGGGGAATGGGCTTTGAAATGGTAGGGCTGAGTTCGGAGGTAGGGGCTTTGGTGATGGGGCTGCTGCTTGCTCACCACCCTCGGGCCCAAGAGCTCTCGAAAGCGCTGTGGGGGCTCAAGGAAGTGCTGTTGATCAGTTTCTTTCTACAAATTGGGATGGCTGGCCTCCCCGACACCCAAGCACTCCTTTTTGCGCTCGCCCTGGCCGTGGCGCTGCCACTGAAGGGGCTACTCTTTTTTGCCCTGTTGATTGCCTTTCGGTTGCGTGCGAGAAATGCGTTCCTGGGCAGCCTTAGCCTGACCGCTTACAGTGAGTTTGGCCTGATCGTCGCGTCGAGCATCCTTGAGGCGTGGTTGGTACCACTGGCCATTGCCGTCGCGCTTTCTTTCGTGATGGCCGCGCCGCTCAACCGTTTGGCACACAGCCTGTTCGATCGCTGGGAGCGACATCTGACGCGCTTCGAGCGCGGCTCGAGACACCCGGACGAACAGCCCGTCAATTTAGGCGCGGCCACCGTTCTCGTGCTGGGGATGGGACGCACGGGCAGCGCTGCCTACGACTTCTTTCACGATAAGGGTTTGGAGGTCGCCGGTATCGATTCCGACCCCAATAAAACCGACAGCCAACGCCGCGTGTTTTATGGTGATATCGAGGATGTCGGTTTTTGGCACCATCTCGATCTTGATGGCCTGACTGCGGTGACACTGGCCACCCCAGAAATGGAAAGCAAGCTGATTGCCAGCCGAGAACTGCGCAAGGCTGGTTTTACCGGCCAACTGATTGCGGGCATTCACTATCAAGATGAAGCCGAGCCGCTTCGCGATGCCGGCGTCGATCAAACCTACTTATTAATGACCGGCGCGGGTATTGGTATTGCTGAAAAAACCTGGGAGAAGCTTCACGGCGATGCAAGCCGATAACGCCAGCGGGGGCTAAGAAGCCCCCACATGGCGATGCCGCCATAGGCGCATCAGCACACCGTGCTTCGGTGAAAACAGCAGCGCCAGGAAGAAACACCCCGTCGCCACCAGGACGATGGTGCCGCCGGAAGCCACGTCAAACGCAAACGACAGCCATAACCCCAATACCGCAGACCCTACCCCAACCCCGATGGAGATAAACAGCATCGTTTTGAAGCGGTCGGTCAGCAAGTGGGCCGTGGCGCCCGGCGTAATCAGCATGGCCACGACCAGGATGATACCGACGGTTTCCAGACTAGCGACAATGGTGAGCGTGAGCAGCAGAATCAAGCCGTAATGAATCACTCCGGTATTGAAGCCGAGTGCCTGTGCCTGAGTCGGATCGAAGGCATAAAGCATGAGCGGGCGATAAGCCAGCCATACCACCAGCAATGCGATCACGCTGGCAGCGAGCGTCAGCATCAGTGCAGACTGCTGAACCCCCAAGACGTTACCGAATAGAATGTGCATCAAGTGGGTGCTGGAAGCGATTTTACTGATCAGCACGACGCCCAGCGCAAACGCCCCGGTAAACATGATGCCCATGGCGGCATCGGACTTGATCCGCGTGTGCCGCTCGATCGCCCCAATGCCAAGCGACGTCAGCGCCCCCGTGACGAAAGCGCCGATAAAAAAGGGCAGGCCCAGCAGGTAGGCGATTGCCACGCCAGGCAACACGGCGTGCGAGATCGCATCCCCCAGTAGCGACCAGCGCTTGAGGACGACATAACAAGACAGCATGCCGCAGATGGCCCCCACCATCATCGACGTGAGCAGCGCGCGCTGCATGAACGCGTACTGAAACGCCTCTGAAACGCTATCGGGCATCAGATTCACGGGCACCATCACCGCCGAGATGAGCCCAGCCACCAGGGCACTACTCAAAGAGTCCAACGTTTGTAACATGCAAATTGCCTATTCTTTGCCAGCGAACGCAGGCACGCTGGCACGCCCAACACCCTGAGCAGATGGCTCGATGGCACTCACGGCGAGTTCGGCCAGCTTGCTATCGCTCAGCATCTCGTCGGGCGCACCTTCACCGCGAATGAATCGATTGATCAGCACCACGTGGTCCACGTAGCGACGCGCGCCCGGCATATCGTGCGTCACCATCACGATGGTTCGTCCAGCTTCGCGCTCGCGTTTGAGCACGTCGAGAATGAGCTGTTCGCTGGGTGGGTCGACCCCCGCGAGCGGCTCATCGAGCAGCAGGATACTCGCCTCTTGCGCCAACGCACGCGCCAGCAGCACACGCTTTTTTTGACCGCCCGAGAGAGCACCGATGGGCCGGTCGGCAAACGCCAGCATGTTGACGTCGTATAACGCTTTTTCCACCGCAACACGGTGACGTGGCGCATGCCAGCGCGCAGGTAGCAGTCTCCGCCACCACGCGTCTTGGCGCATGTGGCCATAGCGGGCGCTCATCACGGTTTCCCATACCGAAATAGGGAAATCCCATTCGATGGCCTCTCGCTGGGCCATGTAAGCAATGCGCCCAGCTTTCCGATGGTGCTCGATGGCTTGACCAAATGCCGTCACGCGGCCGCGCAGAGGCTTCATGCTGCCGGTCAACACGTGAAACAGCGTCGATTTTCCTGCGCCGTTCGGCCCCACGATGGCCGTCCAACGCCCGCGAGGCAACGAGAGGTGAATGTCCTCTAACACGGGCTGACGCTGATAAGCCGCATAAACACCGCTCACTTCGATGGCGCTGGCTGGTTGAGACGGTAATGAGGACATCGTGATTTACTCGGTAGCCAAGTAGCGACGCAGCAACGCAACGTTATGACGCTGCATGGCAAAGTAATCGGCAGCCTCCCCGTCAGGCTCACTCAAAGAGTCGACATACAGCGGTCCGGCAACGGGCAGTCCGGTGTCACGTGCGATACTGGTCACATGGCGGTCAGAAATCGTACTTTCCCAGAAGAGGGCCGCCGGTTGGCGTTCGTTGATTCGGTCGATGACCCGCATCAACTGCCGTGGGGAGCCCTCTGTTTCGGCATTGGTACCCCAAATACCATCGTGCTCGAACTGATACGCATCGGCAAAATAGAGAAAGGCCGCTTCACTGGAAAGCAGTACGCGGCGATCTTCGGGAATGGCTTCGAGCGTTTCTTGAAGTTCGACATGCAGATCATGCAGCTGTGCTTCCAGTGCCGCTGCGCGCTGCTGAATCGCATCGGCTTGATGGGGCAAGCGATCCTCCAACGTGTTGGCGATGGCTTGCACGTAGCCACTGGCAGCCCGAGGATCCATCCACATGTGCGGGTCCACGTCGCCTTCCATCTCACCGGTGACGATCGTTTGCGTCCGGTAACCCGACGCCTCTGCCACAGCGATCATGGGTACGTCGTCATTGACCGTCGCCGATACTTGGCGCATCCACTGCTCTAGCTGATAGCCGTTATAAAAAACCACATCGGCATCTTCGAGCGCAGCAAAATTATCAGGGGTGAGTTCCCACTCGTGCACTTCGGCGTTAACCGGTGTCAGTACCGTGACGTTCGCATCATCACCGGCCACTTTCTTAACCAAGTCGCCAAGAACCGAAAACGTCACGGCAATCTCGATGGGCGGGTTTTGCAACTCATCGGCCTGAGCACTGGTCACAACGCCACACCAAGCGAACGACACGCCCAAGGCTGCTAGCAAGTATGGTTTAGCCACTGGATCTCTCCTCTGTGCTAGGCTCGCGTTACTGATAACTTTAGCTCAACAAAAAAGCATTGTGCAAACAGTTTAGCCTTGGCTAACAATTATCGTGAAAAATGCGCTACCATCGCCAATTAACGTTTCCACTAACTTTGATAACCTTTGCCAATGAGTGATCACCAACAGCGGCGCACCCCACCTCCCTCCGGACACAGCGGTGATGCGCTGCCGCCAGTGGAACAGCACGCCCAGCAGTACGAGGCCGTGCGCAACGCCCACGAAACGGAGCTAATCGAAGATTACGTCGAATTGATTGGCGACCTGATTCGTCATCGCGGCGAGGCCCGCGCGGCCGATATTGCTAACCGAATGGCCGTCAGCCAAGCGACGGTGTCGAAAATGATTCGTCGCTTGAACGAGTTAGGTTTGGTGACCAGCAAGCCGTATCGCTCGCTGTTTTTGACCGATGAGGGTCAAAAAATGGCGGAGACGTCCCGTGCGCGTCACGATATCGTGCTGCATTTTTTGCGAGCGCTGGGGGTGGACGACAGCACTGCCCGCATCGATGCAGAAGGGATGGAACACCATGTTAGCGATGAGACGCTCACGATCATGCAGCGCTATACCGACCAGCAGCAAAATAACTGAGCCTCTTTTCCGCACGCCTCTATGGCTGGGTGACACGTAGATGATTCACCTGGGTGATGGTGCCGTTCCAGATCATCTCTAGGTGGGTGGTCTGGATGATGTCCGTCACATGGCGCGGCGTCATGAGCGCCCAGCAGTGCGCCCCGGGTCGGCGCACCGAATGGTAACGAAGGCCGTTCAACGTACGCCGAACGTCTGCACCGAACGGCTGCGACGCCGTATAGTGATCGGGTGCGTAGACGAGATGATCGCTGGGCAGCGTCAGCGCATCGCCTATTGACACCTCCCTGAAGGTGCCTCTCAACCCTCGAAAAACGAACCGCTCATAGCGCAGCTCGGGCACACGCTGCCAGTACGCTTGCTGATGGTGCTTGACTTCCGTAATCGCGGTTTCCAACTTATCGGCAAGGTACAGCACGCCAAAACTGCCGTCGCTAAAACGTGATCCTTCTGGATTGATATGCGTAAAGGGGGCCACGGCATACGAACAGCCACGAATACCGAAAGGAATCTGCTCGAGCGGCAGCAGCGCCAGGTCACCTACCTCATTCTGCAAACGCGGATTGGTGAGTGATTGAAGTGCATGGAGAGCGGCGAACTCGTCGGGGTCAGCTACATCATCGAACAGATCGATCGGCGGAAACTTACTGTTGACCAATCGATAGCCGATCACATCACGGGCTGGCAATACGGGCAAATCAGCCGCCTTTACCACTGACCACCCCGCAGGCTATCGATGCGCTTATACGTTTCGTAAAGCGCGGCAAAATCTCCAGTCCCCATGATGGCCATGGGCGTGCGACCATTGAAATAGGGGTTGTGATTGACCATGTTCACAAACCCGTACAGGTTGTCGGGGTTATCGAATACCACACGCAGCGCCGCATGGATGTTCAGCACGTAGCTGATGCGCGCTAGCTGGTCACTATCCAGTTTGATCGCTGCCAGATCGCCGCGCCGAGCTCGAGCGTAGGTACTGTGAGAGACGCGCAGAATCGCTTCCCCCTGCTCTCCCGAGGCTCGCCACTTCTCTAGAATGCGTACCGCTGCTTTGAGGCCCACCGCGGCGGCTGCCTTATTCTGGGCAAACTCTTGCGCTGTTTGCATTGCACTTCCTAGCCTAGTGTCTACAAATACTATTGTAGGATAAAAGTGTCTGAGAATACATTTCCACACGCAATGGGGCTTGCATGGCTAGATCACAGTGCCACCGAGGATGTGTGACCGCCACCCGCCACCTTGGCAGGCATACCCAACCGGCCGATGCCAGGTAATTTAAGGGCGGGGCGCAGGATATCGATGCCGACACTCATACCCAGCAGGTTGAACTCAATGCCCTCCTCCAGCGCCAGCATGATCCCCACCACACCTCCCAGCGACAGTTGGTATCCAGTTCCGCTGGGGGTGGGAGCAACGACACCATTGAAGAGGTAGTCTTTACCCACCGCCGTGGTCGGCAGCGCAACCTCAAAGCCCTCGACTTCACGTATCACCCAGGCAATAAAGCTGTTGCTATTGGGGCCAGGCCAAACTCGGTACAAATCCGCTTGCGGATAGCGCGCCACAGCGTCTTGAATACGAGGTATTAATTCAGCGGCTTCGGCACCTCGATAATCGGCGAGCAGCTCAGGCGGATGCCCAAACCAAGCGCGATCAGGCTTGTCGATGGAAGAAACCACCGTGGGGCGGCGCCAGCTCAACACCTGATGCAGTTGATAATCTCGCGCCCCCTCTGCTTTTGTCGCAATCCAGATATGCACACCAAAGGCTCCGCGCCAGCTATAGGCACGTGCCGCGTATACCTGTACGACGGCGTCTTGGACGCGATCAGGATGGGGCGCCAATCCCGCAGACGAACGGTCGAGATTCGACCAGTGGCCATCGGTAATGACCTGGTTACTGGCCAATATCCACACCGGCCCAGCCAGCAATAAGACCAATAACGCCATTACGGCAGCCAGCCAACGCAATACGGTTTTCATCGGGGTATCCACATCAAGAGCATACGAGGAACGACGCGCATTAAAGGATTCATCATCAAAGCCTTAGCCGAGGTGCCACGAAATCGAGAAACGCACCAATTCTGCCCGAAAGCGCCGTATTACGATAATAGACCGCTTGAACCATTTCACGGGGGTTCGGGCTGATCATACGATCCATCATCAACCCCACCAGCGCGCCTTTCTCTAAGTCGTGACGAATCATAAACCGAGACATACAAGCGATACCCTCGCCTGCCAAGCACAGCTGCCGCATGACCTCGCCGCTCGAGGTTCGCAGGTGCGCTTGAATATTGGGGCCTTCCTGCGGTAGCCCTTCGACCGGCCAGCGATCCAGACTGTCTGCGTTCAGAAACCCAAGTAACTGATGATCTCGCAATGCTGCCGGGCTAACCGGCACACCGTGACGTTCCAAGTAATGTGGGTTTGCCACTAGGTGCAGTGGCGAGCGCCCCAGTAGGCGGGCGTGAAGCGTGGAGTCCTCTAGCCCACCAATGCGGATCGCGACATCCGTACGCTGCTCCAACAGATTGATGATGCTATCAGAGGCGGACAGCTCGAGCTCGATACCCGGATAATGATCGCGAAATGCGCCAATCAAAGGCACCAGTTGATGCAGTACGAAAGGCGTCGCCGCATCGACTCTAAGCCGCCCACTCGGTCGCACCTGGCTTAATCGCATCGCCTCTTCGGCTTCTTCCAGCGTGCTCAACCCCACCCTGACCCGCTCGATAAAGGCGCGCCCTTCACTGGTGAGGGTCACACTGCGGGTCGTACGGTTCAGTAATGGAATACCCAGCCGCTGCTCCAAACGCTGCACAGCACGGGAGACCTTGGCGACGGGCACATCCATCTGCCGAGCTGCGGCGCTGAAACCACCGCTATCCACGACGGCAACCAGGAGCTGCAGATCTTCGGTGCGGCTCAGCATGATGAACTCCTAGCGCACACATTATTGTCGATAACGTAAAAGTGTTTCTATTTTAGTACTGTTTATCGCATAAGGCATCCGGCGCAAACTCCGCAGCGTTACGTCGTCCCTCTCTTTTCAGGAGATTTGCCATGCCTATTGCACTGTTCGCACTGACCCTCAGTGCCTTTGCTATTGGCACCACCGAATTCGTCATTGTCGGATTGGTGCCTACCATCGCCCAAGACTTGGGCGTTTCGCTGCCTTCGGCAGGACTGTTAGTAAGCCTCTACGCCGCTGGTGTTGCCGTTGGCGCACCGGTGCTGACCGCCCTCACTGGTCGTATGAATCGCAAGCTGGTGCTGCTCGGCCTGATGGCGCTGTTCATCGTCGGTAACTTGCTGGCCTGGCAAGCGCCGGGCTACGGCTCGTTGATTACCGCACGTATTTTGACGGGGCTTGCCCACGGCGTCTTTTTCTCTATCGGCTCGACCATTGCCACCAGCTTGGTCAGCAAAGATAAAGAAGCGAGCGCGATTGCCATCATGTTCACAGGTCTTACCGTGGCGCTCGTGACCGGCGTACCGTTAGGCACGTGGATTGGACAAAACTTCGGTTGGCGCGCCACCTTCTTGGTGGTGTCGTCTCTAGGCCTAATCGCCTTGATCGGCAGCGCCCTCCTCGTCCCCAACAACTTGAAAAAGTCCGCGCCGGCGACCCTCGGCCAACAGCTCAAGGTACTTACGCACCCTCGCCTTCTGCTCGTGTACCTGATCACTATTCTGGGCTATGGCGGCACGTTCACGGCGTTCACGTACTTGGCACCCATCCTGCAAGAGGTGAGCGGCTTTGGAAATAATGCCGTGAGCTTGATCATGCTGGTCTATGGCGTATCGGTCGCCTTCGGCAACATCTACGGCGGTAAAATGGCGGACCGCATGGGGCCCATACGTGCGCTGACAGTAATCTTTTCGGGCCTCATCGCCATTTTACTGATGCTGACTCTATCAGCGGCCCATCCCATCGCCGCCGTGCTGACGGTGCTGATCTGGGGAGCCTTTGCGTTTGGTAACGTACCGGGGCTGCAAGTGTATGTGGTACAGCAAGCCGAGCGCTTCGTCCCTGAAGCTGTCGATATCGCGTCAGGGTTGAACATCGCTGCGTTCAACATTGGGATTGCGCTGGGCTCTGTCATCGGTGGCTACGTCGTCGATGGAATGCAGCTCACCGACACGGCCTGGATGGGGGCGGGTATCGTTGCGCTTGCCCTGGCGCTCACACGGCTTTCCGGCCACTGGGATCGCCAAAGAGAAAGCGATGTTACTGCACGCTAAGGCCCGTTGAAGACGTCATGAGCCTCCCGCACGACTGATCTCCCATACCCCGTAGCACTACGCCACTGCCCTGTCGATCTCTTCTCAGCCATCTGCAAGAAGAGGCAGCGCCCGGCAGTGGTTTTTTCGTGCGCGCAAGACGAAGAAACACGCGCCCTGCCAAGCTGGCTAGCAGAACCAAAAGGAGCTTTAGCGACAAGAAATAGTGTGGATAGCGACCGATAACGCCGACGCAAAGCGAAGAAGTCGACATCTGGAAAGGAGGGAAAAGGTACAGCTAAATGGAGGCGGCCCCAAAAGCCACATCCCGGCACACGCAGCCACCACTACCGTTGCTCCCTTCCGGGCCTGGCGGGGTTCGCAGTTTAGCGTTGCGGGAGGACCTAAGGGGCCACCATAATCGTATGCTTTTGAACCGCATACTGGCGCTGATTGGTGGCTACGCCCTGATTTGAACAGGGGACCCCATCATTATGAGTGATGTGCTCTAACCAGCTGAGCTACGTAGCCTTTTTGACATCAGCGGGTGCAGAGTATGCCTATATTAGCGTCAAAAGGCAAGCCGAAACGGCCTGCCTTTTTTCATCGTGCGATTCACTAAGCGCAAACGGGCTTACAGCGCTGCTTTGACAACAGGCAGTGCCTCTTCACCTTCACGCGTGGTCACGCCTTCTAACCAAGCCTCGAGTACTTCCGGGTGATCATTGAGATACGTACGCGCCGCTTCGCGAGGTTCGACACCCTCGTCCATAATGGCGCTCATCAGCTGGTTTTCCATCTCCAGCGTGAACGTCATGTTGCTCAGCAATTCACCGACGTTCGGGCAGGACTCAACGAAACCAGCACGAGTATTGGTGTAGACCGTCGCACCTCCGAGATTCGGGCCAAAGTAGTCGTCTGCATCAGACAGGTACGCCATCTCAAAATTGGTGTTCATGGGGTGCGGCTCCCAACCCAAGAAAACCATCCACTTTTCATTGGGAACCCGTGCGCTCAACTCGGCCAGCATGCCTGCCTCGCTGGAGTCGATCACCTGCCAATCGCCTAGCCCGTATGCATCATCGTCGATCATTTGCTGAATGAGTTCGTTGCCATCATTGCCCGCTTCGATGCCATGAATGCGCTGCTCGAACCGATCGGCATGTTCGGCCAAATCGTTCACCGAGGTCACCCCAGAGTCGTACACGTATTGCGGCACTGCCAGCGTGTACTTGGCACCTTGGAGGTTGGCCGTTAAGCGTTCGACGTCGCCACGCTCGATGTAGGGATCGCTAATGGACGCCATGGAGGGCATCCAGTTACCCAAGAAGACGTCGAAATCGTCATTGCGCATGCCCGCGTAGGCAATGGGGACCGAGACCGTATCGACACGGGGCTCGTAGCCTAGCGCCTCCAATACTTCGCTGGCCAAGGCGGTCGTAGCCGTGATATCGGTCCAGCCCACCTCGGCGAAACGCACGCTACTACACTCATCGGCAGCGGCCGTCATCGGCAGACAAGCGGTCACGAACAGAGCACTCATATGACGTTTGGTTAGCTGTTTCATTCGTCGTCTTTCCTCGTTATCTGTTTTATTGAAACGCGCTCTACGGCGAGCAATGCAGAGGCGAGAAACTGCTCGACACACTTTTATTGATTGAACGTTCAATAAAAAAATGCCATCATATTCAGGTAACCATGCCTACTCCTGCTTTTCAAGGCGAGGAGCCAATGGGCATTCAACGTCATTAGGAGATAGCTGTGCCTAAGGTGGGAATGGAACCAATACGCCGCCAACAGTTGATCAAGGCTACGATGGCGGCCATTGACGAAGTGGGGCTGGCCGAGGCAACGGTCATGCGCATCGCCCGCCATGCGGGTGTCTCTGCCGGCATCATTAGCCACTATTTTGGCGGCAAGGATGGCCTGCTCGAAGCCACCATGCGTCAAATATTGACGGATCTAAGCGATGCCGTCGCGGCACGACGCCATGCGTTGGAAGACGACTCTCCACGCGCTCACATCGGCGCCATCATCGAGGGCAACTTCGACCGCACCCAGGTCACCGGGCCCGCCGCGAAGACCTGGCTTGCCTTCTGGGCCAGCAGCATGCACAAGCCGGTGTTGCAACGTCTTCAATACGTTAACGACCGCCGCTTGTACGCCAATCTCTGCCACCAGTTCCATCGGGTCATGCCGCGCGCCGACGCTCGCAACGCGGCCCGTGGTTTGGCTGCCATGATCGATGGCCTGTGGCTTCGCGGCGCGCTGGCCCCGGAAGGCCTAGATGCCGCAGAAGCGCGCCATCTTGCGCACACCTATCTCGACCAGTTACTGACACATTACGGATGCTTTCAAGATGCATCCACTGCCGAACTTTATTAAGGAGATCAGCATGGCCGCTCAAGACGTACAGCCCCTCTACATCGATGGTCGCCCGGTTGATGCCACCTCCGGCGAAACGTTTACCGTCACCAACCCTTATGATGGCAGCCTGCTGGCCACGATTGGCCAAGCGAGCCAAGCCGATGTCGACAGCGCCGTTCAAGCTGCACAGCGTGGCCAGCGTGAATGGGCCGCGATGACTGGCATGGAGCGCTCGCGCATCCTGCTACGTGCCGTGGCGCTTCTTCGTGAACGCAACGACGAGCTTGCCGAGCTGGAAACCCGCAATACTGGCAAGCCCATCAGCGAAACCGCCAGCGTCGATATCGTGACCGGTGCCGATGCACTGGAGTACTACGCAGGTCTCGCCCCCGCCATTGAGGGCCACCAAATTCCCTTGCGTGACAGCTCGTTCGTTTATACCCGCCGCGAACCGCTGGGCGTGATTGGCGCCATTGGTGCCTGGAACTACCCGATTCAAATCGCCTGCTGGAAAGCGGCTCCGGCGCTGGCAGCGGGGAACGCTATCGTGTTCAAGCCCAGCGAAGTGACGCCGCTGACGGCGATGAAGCTTGCCGAAATTTTCACCGAAGCAGGCCTACCGAACGGCGTGTTCAACGTGGTGCAGGGCGATGGCCGCGTCGGTGCCATGCTGACCGAGCACGAAGGGATTGCCAAAGTCTCGTTCACCGGTGAAGTGGGCACTGGCAAAAAGGTCATGGCCGCTGCCGGTGGTTCCACGCTGAAAGACGTGACGATGGAACTCGGCGGTAAATCTCCGCTGATCGTGTTTGCAGACGCGGACCTTGACCGCGCAGCCGATGCCGCCATGATGGCGAATTTCTACTCCAGCGGCCAAATCTGCACCAACGGCACCCGCGTGTTCGTCGAGCGCAGCGTCAAAGACGCGTTCGAAGCCAAGTTGGTAGAGCGTGTAGCGCGTATCAAAGCGGGCGACCCGATGGACCCAAGCGTCAATTTCGGTCCGCTCGTCAGCTTCGAGCATCAGGAAAAAGTGCTCTCCTACATCGCGCTCGGAAAAGAGCAAGGCGCACGCGTGCTGGCCGGCGGCGACGCGTGGAACAGCGGCGAATGGGCCAAAGGCGCCTGGGCAGCCCCCACCGTATTCACCGACTGCACTGATGAGATGCGCGTTGTCAAAGAAGAGATCTTTGGCCCGGTGATGTCAGTACTCGCCTTTGATGACGAAGACGAAGTGATCCGCCGCGCCAACGACACCAAGTACGGCCTGGCTGCTGGCGTCTTCAGCGAAAGCCTGAACCGCGCGCACCGCGTCATTCATCAGTTGGAAGCAGGCATTTGCTGGGTCAACACCTGGGGCGAATCCCCGTCTGAAATGCCGGTCGGTGGCTATAAAGAGTCCGGTATTGGCCGTGAAAACGGCGTGGAAACGCTGAATCACTACACACAGACCAAGTCCGTGCAGATCGAGATGGGGCCGTTCGAGTCCGTGTTTTAAAGGCGGAGCACAGCTTTCGAACACGCCACTCCCCTTTCTTGATGAGAGAACCCCTATGTCTCAAGCAACCGAGTTTGATTACATCGTCATTGGTGCTGGTTCAGCAGGTAACGTGCTGGCCACGCGCCTGACCGAAGATAGCGATGTCAGCGTGCTGCTGTTGGAAGCCGGTGGACCTGACTACCGTTTCGATTTTCGTACCCAAATGCCCGCAGCCCTGGCCTACCCGCTGCAGGGCAAGCGTTATAACTGGGCGTTCGAAACCGATCCCGAACCGCACATGGACAACCGCCGCATGGAGTGTGGCCGAGGCAAGGGCCTCGGCGGCTCCTCGCTGATCAACGGCATGTGTTACATCCGTGGCAACGCGTTGGATTATGACAACTGGGCCAAACAGCCCGGCTTGGCGGAGTGGGACTACTTGAGCTGCCTGCCCTACTTCAAAAAGTGCGAAACCCGCGATATTGGCCCGAACGACTACCACGGTGGTGATGGCCCCGTTAGCGTGACCACGCCCAAAGCGGGCAACAACCCGCTTTATCGCACCTTTATCGAGGCGGGCAAGCAAGCGGGCTATCCGGAAACCGACGACGTCAACGGTTACCAGCAAGAGGGCTTCGGCCCGATGGACCGCTTCGTGACGCCGAAAGGCCGCCGTGCCTCGACTGCTCGCGGCTACCTGGACACGGCCAAACAGCGCAGCAACCTGACCATCGAAACCCACGCCGTCACCGACGTGATCGAATTCGATGGTAAGCGCGCCGTCGGCGTGCGCTACGAGCAAAAAGGCCAGCCCAAACAGGCTCGCGCACGCCGTGAAGTGCTGCTGTGCGGTGGCGCGATTGCCTCTCCACAAATTCTCCAGCGCTCCGGCGTGGGTAACCCAGAGTGGCTGAAAGAGCTAGGCATTCCCGTAGTGCATGAGCTGCCGGGCGTCGGCGAAAACCTGCAAGACCACCTGGAAATGTACATTCAGTACGAGTGCAAGGAGCCGATTTCGCTCTACCCGGCGCTGAAATGGTACAACCAGCCGAAGATTGGGGCCGAGTGGCTGTTTAACGGCACGGGCGTGGGCGCGAGCAATCAGTTCGAATCCTGTGGCTTTATTCGCAGCCGCGATGACGAGGAGTGGCCGAACCTGCAGTACCACTTCCTGCCGATCGCCATTAGCTACAACGGCAAGAGTGCCGTTCAAGCGCATGGCTTCCAGGCCCACGTAGGTTCCATGCGTTCAGAAAGCCGCGGCCGTATTCGTCTCACGTCCAAAGACCCCCACGCGGCACCGAGCATTCTGTTCAACTACATGGCCAAAGAGAAAGATTGGGAAGAGTTCCGCGATGCGATTCGCTTGACTCGCGAGATCATCGCTCAACCCGCGTTTGATCAATACCGAGGCCGGGAAATCGCCCCTGGCCCAGACGTGCAAAGCGACGAAGAGCTCGATAACTTCGTCAAACAGCACGCCGAAACCGCCTACCACCCCTGCGGCAGCTGCCGCATGGGCGAAGGCGAG
Organism: Halomonas meridiana; assembly: GCF_009846525.1. Lineage (NCBI taxonomy): Bacteria > Pseudomonadati > Pseudomonadota > Gammaproteobacteria > Oceanospirillales > Halomonadaceae > Vreelandella > Vreelandella aquamarina. The sequence continues at coordinate 2,165,814 of NZ_CP024621.1, forward strand.
ATGGCCGTCACCGATGCCCAAGGCCGGGTACACGGGCTTGAAGGGCTGCGCGTGGTGGATGCCTCGCTGTTCCCGGTCATTCCTACCGGCAACCTGAACGCGCCCACCATCATGTTGGCGGAGAAAATTGCCGACCGCATTCGAGGTCGCGAGCCCCTGCCGCGTGCCAACGTCGACTACTACGTCGCCAACGGCGCGCCTGCCAAGCAGGTATCGTAAGCCGATATCGACACGGGTACGCCAACCCGCTGCGTCAAAACGCCATGGTGCCTCACCATGGCGTTTTTTTATGCCCTAACTGCGCTACATTGAAGATATAAAGCGAACGTATAACGGTGAAATGCTTGCACAAGACGCAATGACTCTGCGAATATTCAAACATACGTTTAAATACGTTCTTTGATAACCACCCACGGAGATTCCCCCATGCTCACCTTACTCCTCATCGTGCTCGCCGTTGCCGGCTTGCTCGTGGTGATGCGTCGCGAGGCAGGTGCCACACCCGCCCTGGCCCTACTAGGCGTATTGGGCTTAGTCGGCCTAGTGCTAGGTGCCCCAGTCATCGGCTCGCTGTTGTTGATCGGTGCAGTTGCAGTGGCCGTCGCAGGCCTACCTGCGCTGCGCCGTAAATGGCTCACTCCGCGCATCTTTGCCATCTTCAAAAAAGTAGCCCCCAAAGTATCGGCGACCGAACGTACCGCGCTGGAAGCCGGCAGCGTGTCTTGGGACGGCGAACTCTTTTCAGGCAAGCCCCAATGGCAATCGCTGCTCGACTTTAAAGATGACGGTTTGAGTGACGAAGAGCAGGCGTTTTTAGACAATCAGTGCGCCAAAGCCGCTGGCATGTGCAACGCTTGGGATATCGCCCGTGAACGCGCCGACCTGCCCCAGGAGCTGTGGGATTACCTGAAAAAAGAGGGCTTCTTCGGGATGATCATTCCGAAGGAGTACGGCGGCTTGGGCTTCTCGGCCAAGGCGCAATCCATGGTGCTGCAAAAGCTCTCCGCCAACGAGACGCTGATGGTCACCGTGGGCGTGCCCAACTCCCTCGGCCCGGGCGAACTGCTGCTGAAGTACGGCACCCAAGCCCAGAAAGATCACTACCTGCCGCGCCTGGCCGATGGCCGCGAAATTCCCTGCTTTGGCCTCACCGGCCCCCGTGCAGGCTCCGATGCGACCTCCCTTCCCGATACCGGCGTGGTCTGTAAGCAGGTCATTAATGGCGAAGAAGTCGTGGGCGTGCGCCTGAACTTCGAGAAGCGCTGGATCACCCTGGCGCCCATCGCCACCGTGGTTGGCCTAGCATTCCGTCTCTTCGACCCGGAAAACCTACTGGGCGAAGAAGAAGATCGTGGCATTACCCTGGCGCTGATTCCCCGCGATACCCAAGGCATGGAGATTGGCCGTCGTCACCACCCAATTGGCAGCCCGTTCATGAACGGCCCAATCAAAGGTAAGGACGTGTTCGTACCGCTGGAGACCATCATCGGTGGTCCGGATATGATCGGCCAAGGCTGGCGTATGCTGGTCGAGTGTCTCTCCATTGGCCGCTGCATTACGCTGCCCTCCGGTGCCACCGGCACCGCGCGCTACGCGCTGGGCTGGAGCGGCGGTTTTACCCGCGTGCGTCGTCAGTTCAACGTGCCGGTGGCCGAGATGGAAGGCGTGCAAGAGCCTTTGGCACGTATGGCATCGCTGGCCTACATTTCGGCGGCCACGGTTTACCAAACCGCTAACCTGATCGACCACGGCGAAAAGCCAGCGGTCCCCTCTGCCATCCTGAAAAGCCAGCTGACCGAGTTCCAGCGCGTGCTGCTGAGCGATGCGATGGACGTTCACGGCGGTAAAGCAGTAACGCTTGGCCCGCGCAACTACCTGGGCATTGGCTATAGTGCCAACCCGGTAGCCATCACCGTGGAAGGTGCGAACATCATGACCCGCAACCTGATGATCTTTGGTCAGGGCGCGATTCGCTGCCACCCTTATGTGCTGGAAGAGCTAGCCGCCAAAGACGCCAACGATGTAAACGCCTTCGATAAAGCCTTCTTCGGCCATGCGGGCTTGATCTTCGGCAACGCGGCGCGCGCCTTCACCCTGGGGCTTGGCCTTGGCAAGCCGAGCGTCCCGTTCAGCGGCCCCGCCGCTGGCTACGCCCAGGATATCGCGCGCCTTTCGGCGGGGTTCGGCCTGTGTGCGGATGCCGCCATGGCCAGCCTAGGCTCTGCACTGAAAAAACGCGAAATGCTCTCGGCGCGCCTAGGCGACGTACTTTCTAATCTCTACCTCGCCTCCATGGTGCTCAAGCAGTGGCATAACGGCAATAAAGTAGAAGGCGAAGAGGCGCTGCTTCATTACAGCCTGCAGTTCCTCCTTCATCGCGCGGAGCAAGCGTTCGTCGAGATCTTCGATAACTTGCCCAACCGTGCGCTGGGTAACGTATTAAAAGTCGTCGTCATGCCCACGGGTCGCCGCTGGCGCAAGCCGCAGGACGACTTGGCCCGTGATATTGCCCAGCGGGTATCCACTCATAGCGCGCTGCGTAGCAAGCTGCTTTCGAACACCTGGGACAAAGATGACGGCGCGGTGAGCAACCCGCTAGCACGCTACAACGCGTTGCTCGGTGATTACGACCGCGCTGAGAACATCTACCGTACGGTGAACAAAGCCTATGCCAAAGGCGAACTACCGCAAACGGCTCTCCACCCTGAAGCACGGGTAGAAGCAGCGCTTGAAAAAGGCTTGATCAATGACGACGAGGCCGCCTTCATGCGCACCTTTGAAGCCGAAGTACTGGAGATGCTGACCGTCGATGACTTCGCTTACGATGCCTTTGCCAATGATAAGTCGACGCTGATCGACCACAACGCAGCACCGGCCAAGGCCTCTTCGCCAACGGAAACCAGCGTCAAGTAGCCTTATTCCGCCATCTCCCAACCTACCGGCCCTTTCTGGGCCGGTTTTTTTTGCCCTCTTGCCATGTTCCAAAACGAAGCAAACGAACATGCGCACCACCCAGAGCCGATCATGGCGCACCACACCGTTTTGCCAGCCGTTTGAAAAATCGCTTTTTTGCGCTTTTCTACGCCTAAAAGCGAATACAAACGGCCATCAAAAGCGTTGCAAGTTCGCAAATGATCAACTAGCCTTTCGTTAATGAAAATATCGCATGGGTCGGTTGCCTCACAATAAACGGCAAACAAGTACGGCCAACCACCCTCCCTCGCGATCAGCGCACTACACAATTATCGATACCACCTATCAATAACAACGACGCTAGCGAGATCGGCATGTCCTTACATTTGCAAAATATCGACCACGTCGTCGGGGGTCAGTCCCATATCAGTGGGGTGGATCTCGAACTGGAACCCGGTTCCTTTAACGTATTGCTGGGACGAACCTTAGCGGGCAAAACCACGCTCATGCGTCTAATGGCAGGCTTGGAGCAACCCACCCGCGGGCGCATTTTCATGGATGGCAAAGACGTCACCGGCGTATCGGTGCGTAAACGCAACGTGTCGATGGTGTACCAGCAGTTCATCAACTACCCCAGCCTGACGGTGCGCGACAACATTGCTTCGCCGCTGAAGCTGGCCAAAACGCCGCAGCAGGAAATCGATCGCCGCGTGGGCAGCATTGCCGAAATGCTGCATATCGAACATCTCCTCGACCGCTACCCCCAAGAGCTCTCCGGCGGGCAACAGCAGCGTACCGCTATGGGCCGGGCGCTGGTCAAAGATGCCGACCTGATTCTGTTCGACGAGCCGCTGGTGAACCTGGATTACAAACTGCGCGAAGAGCTGCGTGACGAGCTGCGCGAACTCTTCAAAGCGCGCAACTGTATTGCCGTTTACGCCACTACAGAGCCCAACGAAGCGCTGGCATTAGGCGGCAATACGGCGGTACTGCATGAAGGCAAGCTACTGCAGTACGGCCCCACCGAACAGGTATATCGCGAACCCAACGGCCGTCACAGCGCCGAGATGTTCTCCGAACCGCCGATCAACATCGTGCCCGGCAAGCTGACCGAGACGGACATCACCTTTGACCAGTCGCTGCACTTTCCTTGCGATCCTGGCCTCCAGCAGCTTGCCCCCGGCGATTACGACTTCGGCGTGCGCGCCTCGCACATTACCCTCAAACCGCAGTCTGCCGATGATGTAGAGCTGCCGGTTCTGGTCGACGTTGCGGAAATCAGCGGTTCGGAAACGTTTTTGCACGTGCGCCATGAACGTTTCCCGCTGGTGCTGCACTTGGCAGGCATTCACGAGTTCCACGTGAACGATGCGATTAACGTCTATTTCCCGTCGTATCAACTGTACGCCTTCGATAAACAGGGCAGCACCGTGCACATCCCCTCCTCTGCTCAAGGGAGCGTTGCTCATGGCTGAGATTAGTTTAAAAGGCTTGGCGCACAGCTATAGCAAAAGCCCTAGCAGCCATAGCGACTACGCGATTCGCCAGATGGATCACGTGTGGCACCAGGGCGGTGCTTATGCACTGCTGGGCCCGTCGGGCTGCGGTAAATCAACCCTGCTAAACATTATTTCTGGCCTGCTGGAACCCTCCGAAGGTGACGTACTGTTCGATGGTCACCGTGTGAACGAGCTGCCGCCGGAGGAGCGCAACATCGCCCAGGTGTTCCAGTTCCCGGTGATCTACGACACCATGACGGTGTACGACAACCTGGCTTTCCCGCTGCGCAACATGAACACCCCCGAGTACAAGGTCGACCCGAAAGTTCGGGAAATTGCCGATATCCTCGACCTCACGCCGCTCCTCTCCCGGAAAGCCAAAAACCTCACCGCCGATGAGAAGCAGAAAGTCTCCATGGGCCGCGGGCTAGTGCGTGACGACGTCTCTGCCATCCTATTTGACGAACCCCTCACGGTGATCGACCCGCAGCTCAAGTGGAAGCTGCGCCGTAAGCTCAAAGAGATCCATGAGCGCTTCAATATCACCATGATCTACGTTACCCACGACCAGCTCGAAGCCTCTACCTTTGCTGACAAAATTGCGGTGATGTACGACGGTCAGGTGGTGCAGTTCGGCACGCCTCGTGAACTGTTCGAAAAACCGGCGCATACCTTCGTGGGGTACTTCATTGGCAGCCCGGGGATGAACTTCATGAGCGTCACCCATCAGGCGGGCAAAGTGATGTTTGGCAAGCTGCCGCTACCCGTGAATGAGGCCGTTAGCCGCAGCGTGGCGGCCGCAGGCTCCAGCAATATCAAGCTTGGCATTCGCCCGGAGTTCATTACGGTCAGCAACTCGCCGGAGCCAAACAGCGTACCGATTGAAGTGGTCAACCTGCAGGACTTGGGGACCTACTCGCTGCTGAGCTTTACCTTGAACGGCCAGTTGTTCAAAGCGCGTCTGCCTGAAGGTCACGCGCCGGTAGGTGACGCTGCCCATGCAGTGTTTTCCGATCAGCACATCGCGCTCTATGTCGATGAATATCTAGTGGAGATCGGCCATGAATAACAAAGTACTCAATAATCGCGCATGGCTGCTGGTACTTCCCATGCTGGTGCTGGTGGCGTTTTCCGCCATCATTCCCTTAATGACCGTGGTCAACTACTCGGTGCAGGACGTGTTGGGCCCTAACGCCCGCTTCTTCACCGGCACCGAGTGGTTCCACAGCATTCTGAACGACTCTGCGCTGCGCGACGCGTTCGTGCGCCAGATTCTGTTTTCCCTGACCATTCTCGCCATCCAAGTGCCTTTGGGCATTGGCATTGCGCTGATCATGCCCAAACGCGGTTGGCAGGCGTCCGCCGTGCTGATTCTGATTACTCTACCGCTTCTGATCCCATGGAACGTGGTGGGCAGTATTTGGCAAATCTTCACCCGTGGCGATATCGGCCTCATGGGCTACGGTCTGCGCGAGCTAGGGATCAACTACAACATCACCCGTAATGCGGGCGATGCCTGGGCAACGATTATTTTGATGGACGTTTGGCACTGGACACCGCTGGTGGCCATGCTCTGCTACAGCGGGCTGCGTTCTATCCCCGAGGCTTACTACCAAGCCGCGCGTATCGACCGCGCCTCCAAGTGGGCCATCTTCCGCTACATCCAACTGCCCAAACTCACCAACGTACTGGTTATTGCGGTGCTGCTGCGCTTTATGCACTCGTTCATGATTTACGCCGAGCCCTTTGTACTGACCGGCGGCGGCCCGGGTAGCTCCACGACCTTCCTGAGCCAGTCGCTGGCCACCATGGCCATCGGCCAGCAGGATCTGGGGCCCTCTGCCGCGTTCTCGATCATTTACTTCCTGGTCATTTTGCTCGTGAGCTGGGTGTTCTACACCACCATCATGCACATGCAAAAAGATAAGAACCCGCACGGGGGAGCATGATATGTACCGCTTAGATAACGCCCAGCAGGGCGAGAAATACAACACCATTTTTAGCCGGACAACGCCTGCACAGCGCCGCAAACGTAACGCGCGCAGCCGGTTCCGTTCACGGTTTCTGCTGGGGCTCTACCTGTTTTTGATGATTCTGCCCATTTATTGGCTGTTCAACATGTCGCTGCAGACTAACAGTGAGATTCTGGGCTCCATGACGCTATGGCCCAAGAACCTGACGTTCGATAACTACATCGGCATTTTCACTAATTCCAGCTGGTACATGGGCTATGTGAATTCAATGCTGTATGTGGCGCTCAACATGCTGATCACGATTTGCGTGGCGCTGCCTGCTGCCTATGCGTTCAGCCGCTACCGTTTCATTGGCGATAAGCACCTGTTCTTCTGGCTGCTTACCAACTTGATGGCACCGCCTGCGGTATTTCTGCTGCCCTACTTCCAGCTCTACTACTCGGTAGGTTTGTTCGATACCCATATCGCCGTGGCCCTGGCCCACTGTCTGTTCAATATTCCGCTGGCGATCTGGATTCTCGAAGGTTTCATGAGCAGCGTGCCCAAAGAGATCGATGAGACGGCGTATATCGACGGCTACAGCTTTCCGCGCTTCTTTATCAAGATTTTCATTCCTATGATCCGCTCCGGTATCGGCGTCACGCTGTTCTTCCTGTTCATGTTCTCGTGGGTAGAGCTGCTGCTGGCACGTACCCTGACGGCCACCGACGCTCAACCGATCGGCATGATCATGACCCGCACCTCCACTGCCTCGGGCATCGACTGGGGAACGCTGGCGGCCGCCGGTGTGCTGACCATCGTCCCAGGCATCCTGGTGGTGTACTTCGTTCGTAATCATATCGCCAAGGGCTTTGCCCTGGGCCGCACCTGAGGAGCAGCGCCATGACGTGGATGGTATGGACGACGCCGACTGCCATTTTCTTTTCATCCATTGCAGCGATGCTAGCAGGGATGACGCTGTGGGAGATCTTATCCCCCACCATCGAACGCAAGGGGTTTCTACCCATTAGCACCACCCGCGGCGACCGGCTGTTCATCGGCTTACTCTCCGCTGCGTTTATTCACCTGGGGGTGATTGGCTTCACTACGCTATCCATCTGGATAGCACTGGCACTATCAGCGGTATGGCTGCTGGTGTTGATGCGCTGGGGCTAGGCCAACGGCACGCTCAGCGGATGTACGGCGGTATCAAGGACGCTCACGTTATCAAGGAAGAGCACAACAAAACGAGGTCAACATGCGTAATAACAAGTTCAAACTCACTACCCTCGCCGCTAGCCTAATGCTCGCCTCGGGGAGCCTAATGGCAGACGACCACGACGCACGGGCAATTGCAGAGCGTTTGGTGGACGAGCATTTCCAGGACTCGACGCTCAGCCGTGAAGAGCAGATCGAAGAGCTACTGTGGTTCGCCAAGGCTGCCGAACCCTTCCGCGGTATGGATATACAGACCGTGGCCGAGGGCCTGACCACGCACGTGTACGAAAGCGAAGTGCTCGCGCCCGCGTTTAGCGAGCTGACCGGCATCAACCTGACTCATAACATCATTGGCGAAGGTGACGTGGTCGACACCATGCAGAACCAGATGCAGTCGGGCAACAGCATCTACGACGGTTTTGTAAACGACACCGACTCCATCGGCACCCATATTCGCTACGGCACTACCATCAACCTCAGCCAAGCGATGGAAAACGAGTGGGCGGACTACACCCTGCCCACGCTGGATCTGGACGACTTCATCGGCCTGCAGTATGGCACCGGCCCGGATGGCAGCCTTTACCAGCTACCCACCCAGCAATTCGCCAACCTCTACTGGTTCCGTTATGACTGGTTCCAGCGTGAAGACCTGCAAGCCCAGTTCCGTGACATCTACGGCTACGACCTAGGCGTGCCCACCAACTGGACTGCCTATGAAGATATCGCTGAGTTCTTTACCGAGCATGTCGGTGAAATCGACGGTACCAAGGTATACGGGCACATGGACTATGGCCGTCGCGACCCGTCGCTGGGCTGGCGCTTCCATGACTCCTGGCTCTCCATGGCAGGTATGGGCAGCCCCGGCGTACCGTCCGGTAACCCGGTGGATGACTGGGGTATTCGTGTCAACGAAGAGAGCCAGCCGGTCGGCGCAAGCGTAAGTCGCGGGGGCGCCACCAACTCCCCCGCCTCGGTGTTTGCGATGCAGAAAGCCGTGGATTGGCTGCGTGACTTCGCGCCGCCCGAAGCTCAAGGTATGACCTTTGGTGAAGCTGGCCCCGTGCCCGCCCAGGGCCATATCGCTCAGCAAATCTTCTGGTATACCGCCTTTACCGCCGACATGACCGATCCATCTGTTGCCGTGACCGACGATGAAGGCAATCCGCTGTGGCGCATGGCGCCTTCTCCCACCGGCCCCTACTGGGAAGAAGGCATGAAAGTGGGTTATCAGGACGTAGGTGCCTGGACCTTCTTCGACTCTACGCCTGAAGACCGCCGCACCGCTGCCTGGCTGTTTGCCCAGTTCACCGTGGCGAAAACCACCTCGCTGGAAAAACTGATGGCTGGCCTAACGCCGATTCGTGAGTCTGACATCTTCTCTGAGCAGATGACCGAAATGGCACCCAAACTGGGCGGTTTGGTGGAGTTCTATCGCAGTCCGAACGAATCCAACTGGACCCCCACCGGTACCAACGTACCGGACTACCCGCGCATGGCACCGCTGTGGTGGCAGAACCTGGCACCGGTCATGAGTGGCGAAGTCACCCCGCAAGAAGGTCTGGATAAGCTGGCGGCCGATATGGACAGCACCATGAACCGCCTCGCACGCGCCAACGTCTTCGACAGCTACGCCCCGGTGCTGAACGAAGAGCGTGACCCGCAGTACTGGCTTGACCAGGAAGGCGCACCCAAGCCGAAGCTGGAGAACGAAATGCCGCAAGGCACGACCGTTCCTTACGATGAAATGATGGAAGCATGGATGGCGGCCGGTACCCGCTAAGACCTGCTGGGCGGGCGCAAGCCCGCCCACTCACCGTGGTGTCATCAGCGGAGGCAGCCATGCCCTCTCCACTGGTCGAGACCGCCACCAACACGGGGCTTTTTCTTAATTAATTGGAACCGCTATGAAACTGCGTAACCGTAATGTCGAGAAATTGCACACTGATGACTTTGACGCACTGATTATCGGTGGCGGCATCAATGGTGCAGCAACCGCCGCCGCCCTGGCGGGCAAAGGTGCCAAAGTGGCCCTGATCGACCGTGGCGACTTTGCTGGCAGTACCAGCATGCACTCCTCGAACCTGGTTTGGGGCGGCATCAAATATATGGAAAGCAAAGACTTTGCGTTGGTACGTAAGCTCTGCAAAAGCCGCAACCATTTAATCAAAAGCTACCCGTCTACCGTTCAAGAAATTCGTTTCCTTACCACGATTACCAAAGGTTTCCGCCACTCTCCGCGCTATTTGTGGGCGGGCACCTGGCTTTATTGGCTGATGGGCAACGGCTTCACCAAGTTACCGCGCTTGCTCTCGCCCAAAAAGATCAAGCAAGAAGAGCCTATTATCGATATCGACGGCGCCGTTGGCGGGTTCGAGTACTCGGATGCTTACCTGCACGATAACGATGCCCGTTTCGTATTTAACTTCGTGCGCCATGCCCTCAACTACGGTGCCGTGGCGGCCAACTACGTCGAATCGTTGGGGGCCGAACGCGAAGGCGATACCTGGGTGACCAAAGCCCGCAACGTGATGGATGGCAGTACGTTCACTATTCGCTCCAAAGTATTGATCAATGCAGCTGGCCCCTGGGTCGATCAGCACAATGCGCTCACCGGGCAAAAAACCACCCACCAGCATCTTTACTCCAAAGGTATACACCTGATCGTGCCGCAGTTAACCGACACCAAGCGGGTGCTGGCATTTTTTGCGGATGATGGGCGGCTATTTTTTGTGATTCCAATGGGAAACCGCACCTGCATCGGCACCACCGACACCCATATGGAGCATCCTGAGGTGGATGTCACCGCCGACGACATCGCGTTCGTTTTGGAGAACATCAACAAGCGTCTGACGCTCGACAAACCCCTCACCCAGGAGGACATCATTTCGACACGCTGCGGCGTGCGTCCTCTGGCAATCAAAGCCGACCAGGGCAGCGACCGAGACTTCCTTCAACTATCCCGTAAACACGTCATCGATACCAACGCCGAGAGTGCCCACATCAGTATTTTCGGCGGCAAGCTCACCGACTGTTTGAACGTCGGCGACGAAATCGCCGACGAGGTGAAGCAGCTTGGCGTGTCGCTCAGCGATCCTAACTTTCACTGGTACGGCGAGCCGCCCGAAGCGGTGAAGCAGCAGTTCATGGATCAAGCCAAGCGCATGAACCTGGATGCGATGACGGCGTCAACCTCCTCGGAGCCCCTCTCCTCACGTCTGTGGCGGCGCTACGCTGAACAGGCCATCCCCATGCTGGAGAAGATCCGCCAGGACCCATCGGAAGCCGACATTTTGATCGAAGGCACCGAGTACATTCGCTGCGAGCTGGAGCATGCGCGGGATCATGAGATGATCACACAGCTGGAAGACTTCTTGCGTCGGCGGGCAAAAGTGTCGCTGGTGGTTCACCACGAGCAGTTACGCCACTCTCCAGGGCTGAAAGAGGCATGTCGTGTGCTTTTTGGCGATGAGGCAGAGGCACGGTTCACCACCTACTTCGAAGAGAACCGTGACACCTCGCGGCCGCCGGAAGAGGCGTTAGGCACCCTTTCCTGATCGTTGACGCCGTTGCCCTACACGTCACCTGCCACCACGCAGCAAACAAATACCCCGGCGAGATATTACGCCGGGGTATTCGTATTCTTGGGAACGAACGGGTTACTCTTCGTGTTCTACGAGTAGTTGTGAATCGCCTGCCAGCACTTCATCCCAGGCCTCTTCCAGAGTGTAACCCAGTCGACTATCGATGGTATCGATGACTTCAACGGCATGCTGTAGCGACTCACGGTTACTCTTCAGCGCCAACACCAGCTTGGCTAAATCTTGCTTGCTGAAAGAGCTAGCGATACGGTCGGCTTGTTGGCTCAATTCGATGCAGTTCATGGTTAGTCCCTCATGGTATGGTCAGCCGCTGCTCGTTATTGTTAGATATTTCATTAGTGAATAAACAAGCAGCCATCTTAATTAACGACGAATGGTGACGTTGCTACTCATGCTGGGCCGGGTAAGTGCCCAGTTCGGTAACTGCGAAACGGTCACAAGCGTTACAAGACCTTCGCCTTAAGCGCCCTGGTAATGCGGCAGCGCCTCGGTGTGTAGCAAGGATGAGAGCGACGTATCGGGATAACAAAACACCGCCCTGATCCATGACTTCACTATGGTTCACGGCTGTCATGCCCACAATGCATCATTGGCAGCAGGTCGGGTTGTAGCTTGACTACATAACGGCCACAAAAGCGTTATCGCTGACGCAGACTTTCAAGAAGGGAGTTAAACGACTGTTTTAACAAGGCCGGAAAAAAACGACCGTAGGAACTAACGAACTTGCCAACGATAAAAAACACCCGTTAATTAAAAACGAATGCAGTTTACTCTTAAATATCGATTCCTCTATACGACCAAGGGCGATAGCTTCGTTATAAAACCGCCATAAAAAAACGCCGCTGTGTGTCAACGGCGTTCATATTTGCGCTTTACGGTGGCCCTGTTAAGTAGAGCGCACCCGGGATACTGCATCCAACCAGCCCTGGTAGAGCTTTTCACGCGTTGCCTCTTCCATGGAGGGCGTAAAACTGCGCTCGCAGCGCCAGAGTTGCTCGATCTCCTCCAGCGTGTCGTACCAACCGAGCCGCAACCCGGCCAAATAGGCAGCCCCTAGCGCGGTGGTCTCCAGAATCGTCGGCCGATCCACCTGAACATTGAGCATATCGGCCAAGAATTGCATGACCCAGCTGTTTTTCACCATACCGCCATCGACACGCAGGTTGCCCGGTGCGGCTTCCATGTCATCGTTCATGCAGTGCTGCAGGTCGCGAGTTTGGTAACACACCGCCTGAAGCCCCGCCGCGACAATTTCGGCAATACCTGTATCGCGGGTTAAGCCAAAAATCGCGCCACGGGCCTTAGGGTCCCAGTGGGGCGCACCTAGCCCGGTAAAGGCTGGCACTAGATAAACGCTGTGGCCGCTGCGAGTTTTCTGGGCCAGCGCTTCGGTTTCCGAGGCATCGGCAAACAGGTTCAACCCATCCCGGAGCCATTGCACTGTTGCCCCTGCGACAAAGATGCTGCCCTCCATGGCATAGGTGGGCTTGCCGTTAATGCGGTAGCCAATGGTCGTCAGCAGGCGGTTACGCGATACCGAGGCCGTTTCCCCAGTGTTCACGATCATGAAGCAGCCGGTACCGTAAGTGCTTTTACCCATGCCGGGTTTGAAGCACGCCTGCCCAACAAGCGCTGCCTGCTGGTCGCCTGCAACACCTGCAATCGGCAGTGGCGCGCCCAGCCAGTGGGCTTCTACGGTGCCAAAATCGTCGCTTGAATCTTTCACCTCGGGGAGCATATTGGCGGGCACGTTAAACAGTGCCAGCAGCTCGTCATCCCAAGTTTGGTGATGAATATTAAACAACGCCGTGCGCGAAGCGTTGGTGGCATCGGTCACGTGTCTTTTACCGTCGGTTAAACGCCACATCAGAAAGCTATCGATGGTACCAAAAGCCAGTTCACCGCGGGCAGCGCGCTCGCGGGCACCCTCGACATTATCGAGAATCCAGGCGAGTTTGGTGGCGGAAAAATAAGGGTCGATCAACAGGCCGGTTTTTGCCTGCACGGCCTCGGTGTGCCCCTCGTCACGTAGCGCCTGACAGCGCTCGGAGGTGCGCCGGTCTTGCCACACAATGGCGTTGTAAAGCGGCTTACCGGTGGCGCGGTCCCACACCACGGTAGTTTCACGTTGGTTGGTAATGCCTACGCCATCCACTTGTTCTGGCGTTATCTTGGCTTTGCTTAACACCTCGCGACAGGTGGCAATCACCGAATCCCAAATGTCTTCAGGATCGTGTTCGATCCACCCATCTTGCGGAAAGTGTTGAGGAAACTCTTGCTGGGCAACTGCCGCTATTTGGCCTTGGCGATCAAACAAAATCGCGCGGGAGCTGGTCGTGCCTTGATCGATGGCGAGAATAAAGGAGGACATATCGCGTTCACTTTGTTGTAGGATCTTTCGATTTTGTCTGTTTTGTTTCGTTTTATTATCATTCAAGGCTACTCCAGGCGTCTGGAATGCTCAAGTATGAAACTCTCCCACCTTAGCCATAGCGCTCCTGAGCGGTGTTGTAGCAGGCGCTAAGCAATGTGCAGTGCGACATCGTGTTGGGTGAGCAGTCGTTGAATCGCCTCGGGGGGCTTACGGTCGGTAAACAGCGCATCCAACTGTGAGATATTGCCCTGACGCACCACCGGATTACGGTGGAATTTCGAGTAGTCGGCGGCTAGATACACCCGCCGGGAGTTAGCAATGATCGCCTGGGCAACGCGCACCTCTTGATAATCGAACTCCAGCAGCGAGCCATCCTCGTCGATGCCGCTGATCCCGATGATGCCGTAATCCACTTTGAACTGATTGATGAAGTCGATGGTGGCCTCACCAATGATTCCTCCATCTCGAGAGCGTACCTGCCCCCCCGCGATGATCACGGTGAAGTCCTCTTTATGCTGCAGAATCGCCGCCACGTTCAAGTTATTGGTAATGATCTCCAGCCCTTGATGCTCTAAAAGCGCCTGGGCGATCATCTCGTTACTGGTACCGATATTAATGAACAGCGATGCGTGGTGAGGAATGTGTTGCGCTAAGCACCGGGCAATGCGCTCTTTCTCTTCGAGATGCAGGGTTTTACGGGTGCTATAAGCAGTATTCACCGTGCTGGACTCTACCCCAACGCCGCCGTGAACCCGACGCACGCGGCCGTCGTTGGCCAACGTGTTCAAGTCCCGACGAATGGTCTGCGGCGTCACCGCGAAGTGTTCGGTGAGCTGTTCGATGCTCATATAGCCGTGCTGGCGAACCAGTTCGACGATGGCATCCTGGCGGTACTGTTGGTTCATAAGCCCGGCCTGTTCGATATTTGTTGGTCTATGTGCGTTATAGATTAGCAAAATTTTCGGAATCTAATAGCGCGAACATTCGAACAGGCCGATGTTTGGCGTGGCCTAACAGCTAGGTTATAGCGGCCACACCCACAGAATGGCGGGAATGGCCGCCGCCATGACCACCAGCGATAGCGGCAACCCCAGCTTCCAATAATCACCAAACCGGTAGCCACCGGGGCCTAACACCAGGGTATTCGACTGATGCCCAATCGGGGTTAAAAACGCACAGGAAGCACTCACGGCCACCACCATCAAGAACGGGTCCAACGAGGCATCGAAGCCGTTGGCGAGGCTGGCCGCAATGGGCGCCATCAGCAAAGCGGCGGCTGCGTTGTTGACCACGTTGGAGAGCAGCATGGAGAGCAGAAACAGTCCCACCAAGGAGACGATAATCGGCCACTCCACGCCAAAGCGCAGCAGCGCCTCGGCTATGATATCCGCACCGCCGCTGGTTTCTAGCGCTTCGCCCACGGGCAGCATGGCGGCAAGCAAGACGATCACCGGGCCATCGATGGCTTGATAGCCATCCCTCAACGGCAGTACGCCAATCAGCAGCGACACCAGCGCGGCGGTGCTCATGGCGACGGCAGCGGGCAGCAGATCGAACAGCATCGCGACGATCGCCAAGGCGAAAATCCCCACCGACACGGCCAATTTTCGCGGCTGCCCAAGATGCAGCTCACGGTTGGCCAGCGGCAGGCAGCCGAGGGTCGATAGGCTATCGGCGATTTCGTTCTCACTGCCCTGAAGCAGCAACACGTCACCGGTTTGAAAACGAATGTCTCGCAGTCGCTGCTTCAAGCGGCCACCGTCACGGGCCACGGCCACTAAATGCAAGCCAAACTGATGGTTGAGGCGCAGCTGCCGCACGCTACGATTGATCATCATCGAATCGTTACGCACGACGGCTTCGATGAGCTGTAACCCTTCGGTATCGACCGGCTGACGTTCATCGCCCTTCTCCGCGTCCTCGCCCTGCTCCTGTCCATCCTCTGGGTCTTCGGGTTCGGCAATGGCGCTAAGGCCCACTTTGTCCTCTAGCAGCTTCAGCTCGTCGGGGCCGGCTTCCAGCAGCAGGATGTCGCCCTCACGAAGCACACCATGAAACTGGTAGCCCGCTCGACGGTTGTCTTCACGAACCACCGCCAAAACGGGAATGGTTTCCTCGAGCTCATCGCGCAGCTGCTGCAGGGTCAGCCCGTTGGCCTTGGAGTCCTCGGTCACTTTCAACTCGACCAGGTAGTTAGCCGTATCGAACATGTCATCCGCTGCCGCTTGGCTGCTGCGCTTGGGCGTCAATCGCCAGCCCACCAGCACGATAAATGCCAAGCCAACGAGTGCCACCACTATGCCCACTGGTGAGAAACTAAACATGCCAAAGTTGTCGCCGGTAATATTGCCCCGGTAAGTGGAAATAATGATGTTAGGCGGCGTCCCGATCAGCGTGGTCAAGCCACCCAGGAGCGACCCAAACGCTAGCGGCATCAACAGCAGTGAAGGAGAGGTATTGTGTTCACGGGCAAGCCGCATGGCCACCGGCAGCAGCAGCGCCAGCGCCCCTACGTTATTCATCACGCCAGACAGCACAACGACCGTACCCACCAGTACGAGCAGTTGCAGCATTAAGCGCTCACCCACTTTGAGTACCTGATTGGCGATGACATCCACCACGCCGGAGCGCTCAAAACCACGGCTTAACACCAGCACCGCTGCCACGGTAATCACCGCAGGATGGCCAAAGCCTGCAAAGGCGTCATCCGCAGGCACCAGCCCAAGCATTACCGAACCTAGCAGGGCCGCCAAGGCGACCAAATCGTAGCGAAACCGACCCCAGATAAAGGCCACCAGCGTAAGCCCCAGCACGATAAACACCAGCGTGCTGGGGGTCAGTCCTAAACTTTCCAGAGTCATTCGCGTGCCATCTCCCTATGTTGTCGCTCCTCTTCCCTGACACGGAAAGTATGGAGTGTTCAGCATCACATTAGGCGATGACTATACAGCCGTACAAGCACTGAAAAATAGGAAAAAATAGCGCGCGGATTAGCGTTTCATTCGTGCCAGTAACCGCTCGACGGCTTCTAGATGTTCCGGTTCGTTGTGGCACATGCCTTGGAACACGGCGCACACATCCAGAAACGGCTTTAGCTCCATATCCGAGGCCATTTTCATGAGCCGCTTGGTGAGCCGTGTCGCTTTCGGCGGCTGGGCCGCCATGCGGTTGGCATGGGCCAGAGCGGCTTCCATCAGCTGCTCCGGCTCCACGACTTCTAGCACTACACCGTAGGCAAGCGCTTCATCAGCGCTGATCACCCGGCCTGAGAGGGTTAGCTCAAAGGCACGCTGGTAACCAATTTGGCGCTGCATAAACCACGCCCCGCCATCGCCGGGGATAATGCCTAAGTTAAGAAACGTCTCACCAAAGCTCGCCTTGCGGGACGCAATACGCAAATCGGCCATGTTGGCCAAATCAAACCCGGCACCTATCGCTGCACCATTCACGGCGGCGATGATGGGCACTTCAACTTGATGAAGCGCCAGCGGCATTCGCTGAATACCCGTGCGGTAGCGCTCAGCGACTTCGGCTACGTCCCCCGCAAAGTCGCCGCCGCGTTCGGCCATATCTTTTACATTGCCACCCGCGCAAAAAGTGCTGCCTGCACCGGTGATCACCAGCACCGAGACGTCCTGGCTATGGTTCACCCATGCAGCGGTGGCGACGATATCATCCACCAGCGCCGTGCCGGTAAGCGCATTGCGCACGTCGTGGCGGTTAAGCGTGAGCGTTGCCACACGGTTTTCCAGCGTTAGGGTAGCGTCGGTTAATTCAGGTAGCGTTCGGCTCATGATTGGCGCTCCACGATGATTCGGGCATCGACGATGGCATAGTTAGCGGCAGAATGGCCTTTCGGATAGGCAATCACCGGGTTCAAGTCTAGCTCGCTAATCTCCGGGTAGGCCTCCACCAATTGGGATACTTGCATCAGCAGTGACACCAGCGCCTGCTTATCGACCCCTGCCGCCCCGCGTACTCCCGCCAGCACTTTTTGCGCTTTGAGTTGATTGACCATGGACTGCGCGTCGCGCAGGGTCAGCGGCAGCGAGCGGAAGGCTACGTCCTCAAGCACCTCCACAAAGATACCGCCCAAACCAAACATCAGCACCGGGCCGAAAATCGGGTCGCGGAGCATGCCGATAATCACCTCAACGCCCTTCTCCGCCATTGGCGTGACCAGCACGCCCTCTACCTGGGCGTTCGGGTCGTAAGCCTGGGCGTTTAAGTGAATGGCTTGAAAGGCATCGCGCAGTGCGGCGTCACCCACTAAGTTGAGCTTGACCCCGCCCGCGTCGGATTTATGCAGAATATCTTTCGAGACCACCTTCATCGCCAGCGGCTTGCCCTGCGTGCGCTGGGCGATCTCGGCGAGTTCGTCCTCACGACGCACCAGCCACTCCTCAGGCACCGCGATACCGTGTTCCGCCAACAGCCCCTTCGCTTCAAACTCCAGTAAATCGCGCCCTTCCGCCTTGGCTGCGGCAAACATGGCCCTGCCTGTTTCCGATGGCGCGGCGGGCGCTATCGTCTCCTGCACTTGTTGGCTGGCCAGATACTCCCCTCGCTCACCTAAGGCAGCAAGCACGCGCACCGCATGCTCAATGGAGGCGTACACCGGCAAACCGGCTTCGTGTAAACGGCGCAGCGCAGGCGGTTTGATGGGGGCGTAGAGGCTGTAAATCACCAGCGGCTTCTCGGAGGCTTGAGCAAGCTCTACCATGCGCTCCGCGCCACGCATCTCGTCCCCCATCAGCGACTCCGAAAAGCGCAGGCTATACCCGCCGAACATGCCGACCAGGAAGACGCTATCGACGCCTTCATCCGCCATCACCAGCTCAATGCAGCGGGCCAGCAGCGAGGGGCTCGCATCCGAGGAGCCCGCCACGTCCACCGGGTTAAGGGTAGATGCCTGAGGCAGTAACACCTCGCGCAGTGCAGAGCGGGTAGCGTCAGAAAGCTCGGCCAGCGTCAGGCCCGCTTCAGATAACCGGTCGGCGGCGATGGTGGCTTGGCCGCCGCCGTCAGAAATCACCGCCACGCGCTTACCAGGGGCTTTTTGCAGCCGCCCTAGCCCTTCCGCCACGGGCAGGATTTCATCGGAGTACTGCACCACGCTAACGCCTGCCTGGCGCAACAAATCGACGGTCATTTGGTAGCTACCGGCCAATGCACCGGTATGGGAGCTGGCAGCCTTTTGGCCCTGCTCGGTGGCACCGGATTTATACACCACCACCGGCTTCATGGCGGTCACGTCACGGGCCACTTTCAGAAACTGCTGCCCATCACGGAAGCCTTCCACGTAGAGCGTCGCCACACGGGTATGCTCGTCTTCGCCTAGGTAGCGCAGGTAATCGTTAAAGCCGATATCACTCTGATTGCCCGGGCCAACGTAGGTGCTAAACCCCACCTGCCCATTGTGCTGGGCCTCCAGCGCCAGGGAGAGCAGCATATTGCCGGATTGGGAAACAATACCGATATCGCCCGGTTTGACGTTCTCCAGCGCCAGCAAGTTGATCTGATGGTGCAGGTTAAACATGCCGGAAGTATTCGGGCCGATAATACGCACACCGTGGGCACGGGCGGCCTCCATCATTTGTGCCTCCAATGCCGCACCCGCTTCACCGGTTTCGCCAAACCCGCTGGCCAGAATCACCGCCCCTTTCACACCCCGGCGGCCACACTCGGCAATCAGCGCAGGCACGGTGGCGGCAGGCGTACACAGCAGCGCAAGCTCGGGGCTGCCCGGCATCTCGGCAATAGAGGGCCATGCCTTCACACCTAGAATATGATCGGCTTTTGGGTTGATCGGGTAGATGCCCCCCCGGTAGCCGCCGTTGATCAGCCCGATCATGGCTTTATAGCCCCGCTTGGTCGGGTCCGCAGAGGCTCCAACGATGGCAATGCCGGTAGGGGCTAAGATGTCATGCAGCGGGCTGCGGATTGGAAGATGACCTTCGATAGTGTTCATGGCGAAACCTGTTTGACAAAGAAGTGCGCGACGGCTTGATTCAGAACTCGTTTTTAAGGGTTAAGTCCATACTCATTGGCCCTGAAAATTAGGCGGGCGCCGCTCGGCAAAGGCATCGACCCCCTCTTGCCAGTCGTCGGTGGTGGAGCAGGTAAACACCGCATCCAGCTCCTGCTGCAGCTGGCTCTCCATGCTGGTATGGGCGCTGCGGTTGACCAGCGGCTTGAGCATCGCCATGGAGACCGGCGCCTGCTTGGCAAGCCGCTCGGCGAGTGTTTGCGCTTCGGCCATCAGCTGCGCTTGGGGGTAGCTGGCCAGCGCCAAGCCGATCTTGGCGGCTTCTGGCCCATCAATTTTGTCGCCTAAATAGAGCAAGCGCCGGGCTTGGGTAAGCCCTACCAGTTGAGGCAGCAATTTTGAAACACCGCCGCCCACACAAGTGCCAATACTGGTTTCTGGAAAACCGATCTGCGCCTCGTCAGCCATCACGATAAAATCGCAGGAGACCGCCATTTCCGCGCCAGCCCCCAGCGCATAGCCGTTCACGGCTGCTACCACCGGCTTACTGAGTTTGGCGATGGCTTCGCATACGTCGTTGCCCAGCTGCAAATAGGCCCGGCGCTGAAACAGCGTGCGCTTAGCGCTGCCGTGGGCCTTCATATCGGCACCGACACAAAACGCGCGCCCTTCACCGGTCAGCACCACCGCCCGGACCTGAGGCGACTGCTGTGCTATTCGCAGCACATCCAGCAGCTCTTGGTAGAGCGCCTCAACAACCGCGTTGAGGCGCTGCGGGCGATTCAGTCGCACGGTCAATATGCGGGCATCCAGAGTGACCAGCAGCGTTTCATAATTGGGCAGCGCAGTAGCGTCAGCAGGCATGGTGCTTTTTCTAACCTCCTCGGATCAGTCGTGAAAACCTAAACGAAACGTTTGTTTCTTTATTTAAAATAAAAAGAAACGAATGTGTTTTTTTGAACGATAGAGTAGTCGCTGGGACAACGTCAATACATCTGTAGCAAAAACATTTATCATTGGCACAAATGTTTTATTTTCATAGAGAGGGTGCCATGCCAGACAACGCCACTCACGCCACCAGCCTGGACAGCATTCACCAGCAGCTAGCCGAGAGCTACGCGGCGCTTAGCCCACAGCTCAAGCGCGCCGCCAGCTATGTGCTGGAACATCCTGCTGAGATGGCGTTTCAGTCGATCCGCAAAACGGCTCAGGCAGCATCCGTCACTCCCTCCACCCTGGTCAGGCTAGCCAAGCGGCTTAGGTTCGAGAGCTACGAGCCGTTTCGGGAGGTGTTTCAATCGGCGGTACAGGCAGCGCCGGTGGAGCTATCCGGTCGCGCCAGCCAGTTGAAGCAGCAGCACCGAAACCCAGAAGCGGCGCTGTTTGCGGAGGTAGGCGACGCTGCCTTCGATAATATTGGCAGGCTGTTTACGGCGGATAACCAAACGCGCGTCAAAGAGGCCGCCGAGCGAATCTTAGCAGCGCGGCGAGTCGCCGTGGTCGGGTTTCGCGACACCTTCGCCTGCGCGTACCACTTTGCCTACGTGGGGCGCATTGCGATGCCGGAAGTGACGCTCATTCGCGGACAGGAGGGAGGCTTGCTCACCGAGTTGGCCCCGTTCAACGAGCAGGATGTGGTGGTAGCGTTTGGCTTTGAACCCTACTGCGCCGAGACGGTGAAGGCGCTGGAAATTACTCGCGCCAACGGCGTGCAGGCAATTGTGATTACCGACACGCTGCGCTCACCGCTGGTGCCGGGGGCCAGCGTAACGTTTACCGTCGCCAACGCTACGCCGCACTTTTTCCCGTCGATACTAGCGGCGATTACGCTCAGTGAAGCGATTTTGGCGGAGTGCGTGGCATTCGGCCCCGACCAGCTGGTCGATAACGTGACCCGCTTTGAGAGCCGAATGCGTCAGTTGGGTGCTTATATCGATATAGAGTAAGTGTCGATATCGAGTAAGCGTTACGGCAGCAGAATCGTGGAGCCGGTGGTTTTACGGCTCTGTAGTGCATCCTGAGCCTTACCGGCGTCTTGCAGCGGGTAGCGGTTGGCCACGTCGATGTGGATTTTGCCGCTCTCGATCATGGCGAAAAACTCGTCGCACATCATCTCTAGGCGCTCACGGGTGTCGGCGTAGCCGTTCAGGCTTGGGCGAGTCACAAACAGCGCGCCTTTTTGGTTCAAAATACCGATATTCACGCCATCCACAGGGCCAGAAGAGTTGCCGAAACTCACCATCAGCGAGCGGGGCTTCAAGCAGTCCAGCGACATTTCCCAGGTGTCTTTACCCACCGAGTCATACACCACGTCACACATCTCGCCGTTGGTCAGCTCGCGCACCCGCTCCACCACGTTCTCTTCGGTGTAGTTGATGGTCGCCCATGCACCGTTGGCCATGGCTAAGTCGGCTTTTTCCTGAGAGCTAACCGTGCCAATCAGCTTCACACCCAACGCCTTAGCCCACTGGCAGGCAATAGAGCCAACGCCACCGGCCGCCGCGTGGAACAGAATGGTCTCACCGCCTTTAAGCGCATAGGTTTGACGTAGCAGATACTGCACCGTTAAGCCTTTCAGCATGCTGGCGGCAGCGGTGTCGAAATCGATAAAATCCGGCAGTTTGACGACTTTGGACGCAGGCAGCGTGTGCAGTTCGGCGTATGCGCCCAGCGGGCCTTGGGCGTAAGCCACCCGGTCACCCACTTTGACATGCGTGACGCCCTCACCGACCGCATCCACAATGCCCGCGCCTTCGGTGCCTAGCCCTGTTGGCATAGCGGGCGCAGGGTAAAGTCCCGTACGGAAGTAGATATCGATAAAGTTCAGCCCCACCGCTTTGTTTGCGATGCGCACTTCACCGGCAGCGGGGGCGGCAGGTTCAACATCGACCCACTCCAACACTTCTGACCCACCGGTGTTAGCAAGCTGGATACGCTTAGACATCAATGACACTCCTGTTGTTAATTATTGGACATACCCTGCGCGCTATCCAACCGCGTTGGGCGTCTTAAATCAAGCCATTAGCTCACTAGGCCGACACGTCGTCGTCATGCACCCATGCTAAACTTGGCAGCATTGTGCTTCATGACGCTCAATTGGCGACCACTACACGGAGTGGCTATGACCCATCCCGCAATTTCTGTCCCCACGCTCATCGCCCACCGCGGCTACTCCGCTGCCGCGCCCGAAAACACCCTCGCAGCCGTACGCGCCGCCCACCAAGCAGGCGCAACCTGGGTGGAATTGGATGTACAGCTGCTGAAGGATGATACACCGGTCATCTGGCACGATGGCGACGTTCGCCGCTGCTCGGATGGCCGTGGCGAGCTCGCCAACCTGACATGGCAGCAGGCACAGCAGTTAGATGTGGGCAGTTGGTTTGGTGACCGCTTTGCGGGGGAAAAGATGGCCAGCCTGGAGGCTATGCTCGCCCTGCTCAACGAGCTGGAGATGGGCGTTAACCTAGAAATCAAGGTCAACAAAGGGCGTGACCCTATCCGCTTGGTGGACGTGGTACTGCCTGCTGTTCTAGCCGCCCTCCCCCCTGAGCGGCTATTGATCTCGTCGTTTGACCCCGTAGCCTTAGCCCACTGTCGCCAACATGCCCCCAAAGAGGCCCTGGCGTTAGGGGCGCTGTTTGGCAGTGTGCCCAAAAACTGGCGCGAACAGTGCGAAGCGGTCGAGGCGTTTAGTATTCACCCTCATTGGCCGCGGCTCAAACAGACCCAGGCCGCTGCCATGTGCCGCAACGGTTACCAAATTCTTTGCTACACCGCCAACGATCCCAGCGCGTTTGATAGCCGCTGGGCCTGGGGCATTGCCAGCGCCATTACCGATGAACCTGCTGCCTTTAAACGCTACCTAGACAACCGCCAGCGCGCAGGCCAGCCTGCTTAACCTGTTTAACCTGCTTAAACTTAAGCAATGACACTGGGGCAACGTCGCTGAGACAACATGATAAGGAGAACGATGAACTATCTTGGTGCGCACGTTAGCGCGGCGGGCGGCGCGGATCAGGCCGTCCTTCGTGCTGTTGATATCGGTGCAACGGCGTTTGCGCTGTTCACCAAAAACCAGCGTCAGTGGAAAGGGAAACCGCTAACGGACGAGGCCATTTCGGCCTTCAAGCAGGCCTGCAAAACCCACGGCTTTGGCCCTGAGCAGATTCTGCCCCACGACAGTTACTTGATTAACCTGGGCCACCCAGAAGCCAAGGGGCTGGCCAAGTCCCGCGCGGCGTTTTTGGATGAGATGCAGCGCTGCGAGCAACTAGGGCTGACGCTGCTCAACTTTCATCCCGGCAGCCACCTGAACAAAATCAGCGAAGCCGAGTGCCTGGCGCGCATTGCCGACTCGATCAATGAAGCGCTGTCTGACACCCAAGGCGTGACCGCCGTGATCGAAAACACCGCGGGTCAAGGCACCAACCTCGGCTGGCGTTTTGAGCACTTGGCCGAGATTATCGATCAGGTGGAGGATAAATCCCGGGTGGGCGTGTGTATCGATACCTGCCACGCTTTCGCTGCCGGGTACGACCTCCGCACCCGCGATGCGACACAGGCCACCCTGGACGAGCTTGGCAAGGTCGTAGGTTTTGAGTACTTGCGCGGCATGCATTTGAACGATGCCAAAAGCGCCTTTGCCAGCCGCGTCGATCGCCACCACAGCCTGGGTAAGGGCAATATTGGGCTCGATGCCTTTAGCACCATTATGCGAGACGAGCGCATCCACGGCATTCCGATGATTTTAGAGACCATCGAACCCGAGATATGGGCCGACGAACTCAACTGGCTGCGCGCTCAAGTGCCAGAGGCCGCGCCGGGCAAGTAGTGAATCACATCGTGAAAGCGTAATCGCGTCGCAGTGTTATTGCGCATGGCGTGGGGCCGGTCAGCAAAAAAGCGCAGCCCCTCGCCTGCCCGAAGCGTCTGCCAGCGCTCGTCAATACGCAGTTCCATCTCTCCTTCCACCACCACGATGTGCTCCACCACCCCGCTAGCGTGGGCCGACGATTCACTGAGCGCCCCTGGTGCGAGTTCGATCATGAACATCTCGAAACCCAGCAGCGGGTCGTAAGGAAACAGCAGCCGCGCCTGCATACCGGCGCTGTCGTCGCCCCATACCGACTCCCAGCCATCCCGGTGCAGTTCCCCTAATGCGGGCTTGTCACTGTCAAACAGCGTCGAAAACGACACCCGAAAGCCGCTGGCAATCTTCCAGAGCGTCGAGACCGTCGGGCTGGACTCGCCCCGCTCGATCTGGCCGAGCATCGCTTTGCTCACCCCGGTTTCACCGGCGGCACGATCCAGGCTCCAGCCACGCTCTTTGCGCAGTTGCCGCACCGTCCCCGCAATATGTTCCGCAATGGTGTGTGGCTCACTGGCCATTGGCTTCTCCTGACTACCGCTTTGGATATGTGACACAGTCTGTCGCCACCTATTGTGCGCTATAACGCACAGTGGTAACGTGAAAGACGTGCGCTATAACGCACATCTTGCCATCACAGCTTGGGAGAGGCCACCCATGGAAGCGCCATCCACCTGCCACGACTCCGCTGCGCCCAGTCTTTGGCGCGATATTAGTTTGTCGACGATCATTGCGGGCTTCGTCGCCGTGGTGATTGGCTATACCAGCTCGGCGGCGATTATTTTCCAAGCGGCGGCGGCCGCAGGGGCCAGCACGGCGCAAATCAGCTCATGGCTGTGGGCGCTAGGCATTGGGATGGGCCTGACTTCGCTGGGGCTGTCGCTGCGCTACCGGATGCCGCTGTTAACAGCGTGGTCGACAC
The DNA here is from genome assembly GCF_009846525.1 of Halomonas meridiana. Classification (NCBI taxonomy): domain Bacteria; kingdom Pseudomonadati; phylum Pseudomonadota; class Gammaproteobacteria; order Oceanospirillales; family Halomonadaceae; genus Vreelandella; species Vreelandella aquamarina. The sequence continues at coordinate 2,191,147 of NZ_CP024621.1, forward strand.
CGGGGGCGGCGTTTCTAGCGACGAGCCTTCCCGGCATTCCTATCGAAGAAGCTATCGGCGCGTTTCTGTTCTCAGCGCTACTGATCACCTTATGCGGGGTCACGGGGCTGTTCGAGCGCTTGATGCGCCACATCCCCAGCGCCATTGCCTCCGCCATGCTGGCCGGTATTCTGCTGCGCTTTGGACTTGAGCTTTTTAACGTGATGGAGCGTCAGTGGCTGCTGCCGCTAGCCATGCTGGCCGCCTGGGTCGCAGGCAGGCGTTTATGGCCCACGCTGGCAGTGCCGGGGGTGCTACTCACCGGCGTGGCTGTTGCCCTGTTACAAGGCCAAATCAGCACGCAAGGGATACCCCTCACGCCCACGCTACCGGTTTTTACCGCCCCCGCGTTCAACCCAATGACACTGCTGAGTATTGGCATACCGCTGTTCGTGATCACTATGGCGACTCAAAATCTGCCCGGCGTGGCGGTACTGCGGGCAGCAGGCTACCACCCCAACAGCTCGCCGCTAATCGCCTGGACAGGCGGCGCTACGCTGCTGCTCGCACCGTTTGGTGGTTACGCGCTGAACATGGCTGCCATTAGCGCCGCCGTGTGCATGGGGCCGGATGCTCATCCCAACCCCAAACGGCGCTATACCGCAGGCGTTGCTGCGGGCGTTTTCTATATAACCATGGGTATTTTTGGGGCAACGGTGACCGGCCTCTTCAACGCCCTGCCTAGTGTTCTGGTGCTAGCGCTGGCGGGTATTGCCTTGTTGGGCACGCTGAGCGGCGGTTTAGCAGGCGCATTTGAAAAAAGCGAACAGCGCGACGCGGCCATCGTGACGTTTTTGCTGACCGGTTCGGGCATAACGTTGCTGGGGATCGGAGGAGCCTTTTGGGGCTTGGTGGCTGGCTTAGCGGTATTGAAAATCACCACAGCGAAAGCAACATCGTAAAAAACTGTGCGGCAATACATAAATGCCCCTGGCAGGTTAGCCTGCCAGGGGCATTTAAGACGTCCGCTCAGATAAAGACGCCAACCCTCTACATCGTGGCCAGCCGCTCTTCATCCAACACGCCGGACATCCGCACCATGGCCAGCGCTTCATCCAAGCTGCCCATCTCCTCGATCACCAGCAGCTCGTTCTCCAAGCTCACCGGTTGACCTGCTTTATCCGACAGCAGCTTCTCCAGGGAGGCCACGTCCATAGCGTCGTCTAAGTGGTGAATATCGACCGATGCGCTACTCGCGCTAGGCAGGTAGATAGTGCCATTAGAGAAATCCACGGCGTAGGCAATTACCCCGGGTACGATGAAAAACAGCAGACCCACACCGTTGGCAATCGCCACCACCGGGTCGACATCACCGCTCATTTGCCCCTTCCGCTCGGGGTAAAACATGGTACCGCAACCGCTCAATGCCACAATGGAGACACCTACAACGGCCCCCGTTAACCAACGGCGAACTGCTTGCTGCATGGAGGTTCCCTCAAAATCTTGACGTACCGATAGCCGAAGCGATGTGCGTTGTTGTGGTCAAATCAGCGGCTACCGACTCAAAAGCCGCTCGATTCTAGCACACTTCCCATGCGGCACACCCTCGACAGGTTCGTTAGGATTTTGCCGCCTTACCCGCTTGGCCGTACAATGCCGAATTCAACGCTCGATTAAGCGCTACGTTCGATATAACGATTCCGCATCACCGCTACCAACCAAGGAATGCTCACGCCCATGCGCGCCAGCCAATTATTGATTGCGACATTAAAAGAAACCCCGGCCGACGCTGAAGTCATCAGCCACCAGTTAATGCTGCGCGCCGGTATGATCCGCCGTCTTACCTCGGGCCTGTACACCTGGCTGCCCCTGGGGCTGCGCACCCTGCGCAAAGTCGAAGCCATCGTGCGTGAAGAGATGAACCGCGCCGGTGCCCAAGAAGTCCTGATGCCTGCCGTTCAACCTGCTGACCTGTGGCAGGAGTCTGGCCGCTGGGAACAGTACGGCCCGGAATTGCTGCGTTTGAAGGACCGTCACGAGCGCGATTACTGCGTGGGTCCGACCCATGAAGAAGTCATCACGGACCTGGTGCGCAAAGAGATTGCCAGCTACAAGCAGCTGCCGGTGAACTTCTACCAGATTCAAACCAAATTCCGTGATGAGATTCGCCCGCGCTTTGGCGTGATGCGCTCGCGTGAGTTCATCATGAAAGATGCCTACTCCTTCCACCTGGACGAAGCCTCGCTCAAAGAGACGTACCAAAGCATGTACGACGCCTATTCGCGTATTTTCACGCGTTTGGGCCTCGACTTCCGCCCGGTGATTGCTGATAACGGCTCCATTGGCGGCACGGGCTCTCACGAATTCCACGTGCTGGCCGACTCCGGCGAAGACGATATCGTGTTCTCCAACGCGTCTGATTACGCGGCCAACATCGAAAAAGCCGAAGCGCTCCCCGCGCCGCTGGGCAGCAACGTCGAGCGCGCGGCCCCCAGCGAAGAGATGCGTCTGGTCGATACTCCGAATGCCAAAACCATCGCCACGCTGGTAGAGCAGTTCAAGCTGCCCATCGAGAAGACCGTCAAAACGTTGATGGTTCACGCGGCAGAAGGTGGCCTCATTGCGCTGCTGGTTCGCGGCGACCATGAACTCAACGAAGTCAAAGCGGAAAACCTGCCTCAGGTAAAAGCCCCGCTGACCATGGCCAGCGAAGAGGAAATTCGTGCCGTCGTCGGTGCTGGCCCGGGCTCGCTGGGCCCGGTCGGTTTAGCGATGCCGATCATCATCGACCGCAGCGTAGCCTTAATGAGCGACTTCGGCGCGGGCGCCAACGTCGATGGCAAGCACTACTTCGGCATCAACTGGGAGCGCGATGCAGCTCTGCCGCAGGTGGCTGACCTGCGTAACGTCGTAGAGGGCGACCCGTCTCCCGATGGCCAAGGCACGCTCTCGATCAAGCGCGGTATCGAAGTAGGCCACGTGTTCCAGCTTGGCAAAAAATACTCCGAAGCGATGAATGCCACCGTCCTGGGCGACAACGGCAAAACCAGCCACCCGTGGATGGGCTGCTACGGCATTGGCGTGACCCGCGTGGTCGCGGCAGCCATTGAACAGAACCACGACGATGCTGGCATTATTTGGCCCAATGCGATTGCGCCGTTCCAGGTCGCGCTAGTACCGATGAACGCGCATAAGTCACAGCGCGTGCGTGAAGAGTCCGAGCGCCTCTACCAAACGCTGACCGCTGCGGGCTTAGACGTGCTGCTGGACGACCGTGATACGCGCCCCGGCGTGAAGTTTGCTGACCTGGAACTGATGGGCGTCCCTCACCGTTTGGTGATTGGCGACCGTGGCCTGGACAACGGCGAGCTGGAGTACAAAGGCCGTCGCGATAGCGAAGCCACCATGATTCCTGCCGACAAGATCGTCGACTTCCTGCGTGAACAAGCGGGCCTTGCTAGCGCAGAGTAACCGGCAGGTATGTCACTGAGCACTCCTTGGCGGCGTTTGTCGTCTCGGTACGTGAAGTGGGTGCTGATGGGCAGCCTGATGGTGGCTGCCCACTCCGCGCCAAGCGTAGCGGCGCCTGCCCTACGCCCCACGCTAGAAGCAGCCGACCTACAAACGCCCTACGTTCAGTGGCAATTACAGCAGTGGCGCAGCCGTATGGATGCACCACTTTCCCGCTTTATCGCCTCGCCTGAACAACGCCACACCTTACTCACTCGACTCTACCAAGAGGCCCGGCTCGCCGGGCTACCGCCCGAGCTGGTGCTGGCATTAATTCAGGTCGAGAGCGCCTTTAATGCTGATGCGGTGTCGTCTGCCGGTGCCGTTGGCTTGATGCAGATCATGCCGTTTTGGGTAGAGGAGCTTGGCCTGCCCATGGACGACCTTACGGAACCCAACCGCAACCTACGCTATGGCTGCACGATTCTAGCCCACTACCTCGCCGTCGAACGGGGAGACTTTACCCGCGCTCTCGCTCGCTATAACGGCAGCCTGGGGAAGACGTGGTACCCAGAGAGAGTACTCAAAGCATGGCAAGATCACTGGCGCTAAGCGTTAACGTCTTCAATCAACCCAGCGTGATAGAACTGCGCGAGTAGCTGCGCCACGTCTTGGCGGACCTGCTCAAATTCTGCGCCTGCAAAAAAGCCTGTGAGCGTGTCACTCACGCAGTCAATATCCAGCGGTTCGTGATTCAACAGCGCCCACACGGCCCGGCTGGTGGTATTCAGCCGATGAATCGCGCCGCCCTCCTCGGCAATCACAAATAGCTCGTCGCCTAGTGGAAACTCAAACGCTGCCTCACTGGCCTGCCACTGGCGCGCATCCGTTGGCTCAAGGGCAGGTATCACGTCAGGAGTATCACAACGGGGCTGACTGGCTAATGTCAGGCCCGCTAAGGTGTCACTATCCCAGCGTTCCGTAAGCCACTGGGCTGCATCAAAGGCATCACGGTAGCGCAGCAGAAAACAGGGTAAGCCCTGAAGCAGTGGCAAGAAGCGCTCGATCAGCGCCTGATCAGATTCATGCTCGGCGAAATTTTGCTGCAGAAGCTGCCACAGCCCATCGCCTGGTTGCAGGCGGGTTAGCTGGGGCTCGTTTAGCGATTCATCGCGGTCAATCAGTAGTATCGCCCCCAGCGGGCAGCGCTGGCCGTGGCCAGCTAACTGGGTATTGTCCAAACGAAGGTAACCATAGCGGGCGTCCTTAGGGCCAAGGTGCGTTTGTACAAACTGACGAAACTCAAGAGACATCGCGTCAGGAAGCGGTAGCCGCAAGCGTGGTGCCACGCCCAGCGCAATCCCTTCCCCTTGCTTGTTGAGCGCCAGCACATCATCGCCAAACACACGCTGTCCAGCCGCTGCAAAGGCGGCGGTTAAGGTGCTTTTGCCCGCCCGGTATGTATCGGGAAAGATCACTAGCTGGCCATTGATTTCCACTGATCCGCAGTGCAAACCTACTAACTCCGGGTGACGGTAAAAATACGCGCCAGCCGCATCCGCGATAACGCTACACGCGGTGCCTACCGCGCTGTCCAGCAGCGCTCCTTCAGGCAGTGCAGGTGCTTGTTGCCAATACCCCTGCGGATGCCGCCATACGCAGATCTCCGGCGATTGGGTTTGCGCGGCGCAGGGCGTCAAGGGCCAGCCTGGCATGGCGGCTGTTAGGACGGGCAGCAACTCGTCGGCATTCACTAACCGAAGGCAAGGCCCAACGCCTTTTAGCGTATAATCTTGATGGTGGCTCGGCATGGCCGCTCCCTTACCAGCGCGGCAGCACACGGCTTAGGCGAATTTCAATGACGCCGTCGCGCTCCCAACGTGAGCGCTGGGGCCGAGAGTAATAACGCTCCGGATAGCCATGGCCATGGCGTGAATGATGCTGATGAGAATGGCGCGCTCTGGAATAATCAGGGCGGGAGTAACGGGGGCGCGAATAGTGCGGCCGGGAATAATGGGGACGTGAATAGCTGGGACGCGAATAGCTGGGTCGTGAGCGACTTGGGCGCGAGCGATGGTGATGATCACGCGCCTCGGCTTGGCCCATAGAGAACAACGTCGGCGCAACGTAAAGGGCGGCAGCCCCCAAACCTAAACTTGCCAACACTTGGCGACGAGAACGGCGCTTATTTAACAGCTTTCGGGAATTATCGATCTCTTTACTCATCACGGCTCTCCTGATCGGTACGGCAAACAGATTAACGAACACTGTTTCTAAAGCTACTCTAGCCCCGCCGACCGGGTGACACCATGCTATCTACTTGACTTCCCCATTGTTTACTCTTTTTCACTTTCTGTGAGTATATCGTTAGTGCGAAAACATGACTTTGCCACATAATAGTTACATGATAAGCCACCCCTGTACTTACTTAGGTAACTTTCCATGCTTACATTGCGTAAAGGCGTGCGTTTAACCCACCCACTGAAGACGCTTGGTTGCTTGATAGCTATGACGAGCCTATCTGCCCAAGCCGCCAATGTAAGCGTCACCGATACGGCAGGTACACCGCTGGAAAACGCGGTCATCGAAGTGTATTACGACGCTGCCACGCCGACGGATGCCCAGACGAAAAACATCGTTCAGCGCAATGCGGCCTTCAACCCTCAGGTCACGACGATTCCCACCGGCAGCCACGTGGCGTTCCCCAACGAGGACACCACACGCCATCATGTGTTTTCGTTTTCGCCCGCCAAGACATTCGACCTCGAACTCTTTTTGAGCGAAACCCCACCGCCGGTTCACTTCGAGAAAGCCGGCGTCGTGGTGCTGGGTTGTAACATCCATGATCAAATGCAGGCGTTCATCGTGGTCAGCGATGCGCCTTATGCCGCCCTGACCGACAGCGCAGGCAACCTATCTCTGCCAGCGCTTCCCGAAGGCAGCCACCGAATGCGAGTGTGGCATAGCCGGATGGATGACAGCCAAGCCGTCTGGTGGGAAGGCGAGATTAGCGATACCGACAACCTCACCGTGGCGTTGGAGCTAAACGCCATTCCTCCCCAGCCGCCCACGCTGTCGCCGCTTCAACAGCGTTTCCAAAACGCGACGCATAGTCACTAAACGAGATGACCATGCGCTTTCGCACGCGACTCACGATAGTTCTGTTGACGGTTGTGATCATTTCGCAACTGGCAACGGGCGTCGCGTTTTTGCGCGCGACGCAAAACGATGCACTGGCGAAAGGCAACCAGCGTTTGGAGGTGGGCGCCCGCGTGTTTCAACAGCTGTTGAGCATTCGTGGCGAGCAGCTGTTGGGTAACGTGGCCATCCTCGCCGACGACTTTGGCTTCAAAAGTGCCGTCGCCACCCAGGATACGGCAACCCTTTATTCGGTGCTGGCCAACCACGGTGACCGTGCCCAGGCCGACATGGTGATGCTCAGCGATTTGAGCGGTAACATTCTGGCCAGCAGCCACCATGAACAGAACAGTGCCATGCCCTTTCCAGGCCTGTTCCAGCGTGCTCAGCAAACCGGTAGCGGCGTCGGCGTGGTGATCGATAATGGCGAACCTTATGAGTTCGTGCTGTTACCGGTGCGCGCACCCAACCTGATTGGATGGATCGGCATGGGGTTTCTGATCAACGAAAACGTGACCGAAGAGATCAATGCGCTCACCGGGCTGGAAATCAGCATTGTCACCTATAACGCCAGCGGCGATATCAGCTATCTCGCCAGCTCCCACCAAGAGCAGCTCGCCATGAGTTTAATGAGCGATAGTGGCTCTCAGCTGATGGAGGGTGCCTACACCACCAGCAACCAGCTATCGCTGGACGATGACTACCTCTCTTACGCAACGACGCTCATGGCAAACCAGCGGTATCAATCCTTTGCCCTCATTCAGCTCTCCCGGAATGAGCTGTTGGGTGCATACAGCCAGCTACAGTGGCAGCTACTGAGCATCGTCGCGCTGATGGTACTGCTCACCCTGGCCGTGGCGCTATGGAGTGCACGCAGTATCAGCAGGCCGCTGATTGCGTTAGCGCAGGCCGCGAAGCGTATCGGTCAGGGCGAGCGCATCGATGACATTTCGAGCGGCAGCACGGTGACCGAGACCAATCAACTGGCGACGACGCTGCTCTCCATGCAGGAGGACATTGCCGAGCGGGAGGCCTCACTGCTCCACCAGTCGCGTCACGATCTGCTGACCAACCTACCCAACCGGGTCAGTGCCTTCGAAGATCTCCAGCGTTTTATCGTATTGGGGAAGCCTTTTACGCTGCTGCGTTTGTCCATCAATGACTTTCGCGACATCAACGACACCTTCGGTTACGAACTCGGCGACCACCTGTTAGTGACCTTGGCCGACCGTTTACAGCGCTTGGGCGCTCCCGTGGAAAAAGCGTACCGCCTGGATGGTGATGAGCTCATGCTGATGATCGACGCGCCCGAGTTACGCGAGCACATGCGCGAAGAGATCATCGCAGAGATCAGCGAGCCGGTGAGTCTGGAAAAATCGCTGATCGTCCCAGCGCTCTCTGCCGGTGAGGTCAACTACCCCGTCCATGGCGATAACGCGCAGCTACTGCTGCGCCGCTCGGATATCGCCCTCGACCAAGCGCGCCGCCATCGTCGCCCTCACGAGCGCTACGTCGAGGGTCAAGACGAGCAGCACCTGCGCCAGCTGATGCTGATTCGCGATCTCCAGGAAGCCGTCGACAACGGCGAACTATGGATGGCCTACCAGCCCAAAGTCGATACCATCACGGGCAACGTTTGCCAATTCGAAGCACTGATGCGCTGGCGTCATCCAACGCTCGGCTTTGTGCCTCCCGACGAATTCATCGGTTTGGCCGAGCGCTCGGGCAATATTGGACTGCTCTCCGACTGGATGCTGGCCCACGTATGTGAGCAGCTTTACCACTGGAAACGCCAGGGGCGGCATCTTTCGGTAGCGATCAACCTCTCCGCAAGCGATGTCATCGATCCTGGCCTGCCGATGCACATCCATGAGTTGTTCGAGAGTTATGGCTTGACGCCCGACCAGCTCGCGCTGGAAGTCACCGAAAGTGCCGTGATGCAGGATGTGAATGCCGCCACCGAAACGCTGATGGCGCTCAGCCAAATGGGACTGAAAATTGCCGTGGATGACTACGGCACCGGCTACTCGTCGCTGGCACAAATCAGACGGCTGCCGGTGGATGAGCTGAAAATCGACAAATCGTTCGTCTTGACGCTGGATACTCAGCAAGAAGATCTCACCATCGTTCGCTCGACCATCGAAATGGGCCACCACCTTGGGCTCAAGATCGTCGCCGAAGGCGTCGAGAACAGCACCAGTGCGGCGCTATTGAGCCAACTGCACTGCGATTATCTTCAGGGGTACTGGATCTCCAAACCCATGCCAGCGGAGGCCGTTACCGACTGGCTGGACCAATTCAAGACGCTATCACTCTCAGCCGCGGTCACTCACTAATTAAAACAGGGGACACTATGCGCAACACCGGCTCATCAAAACGGCGCGCGATCGTCGCGGCGACCGCACTTGGCGCGCTACTGGCTGCCACCGCTAGCATGGCGGGCAGCCGTATCCTAGGCACCGGTGCGGTCAGTGCCATCGAGGGAGCCGCGGGGGGCGGCCTTTCTCCTTGGGCCGTGCTGTCTAGCACCGCCAGCGACGACGAAATAGGCGTCACCGCAGCGGCAACGCGGGCGTGGGTCGATGACTACCAGCTCACCGTGACGGGCGCCAACGTCAATCTCCATGACCGTATGGAGTTTTCCATCGCCCGTCAGACCTTCGAGCTATCGACGCTGGGCGGAGAGCTGGAGCAGGACATTTATGGCGCTAAAGTCCGCCTCTTTGGCGATGTGCTCTACCACCCGCTCGGCGTGTGGAGCGCTGGCGTGATGCACAAGCGCTTGGTGGATGGCACCGTACCTACGGCGCTCGGTGCCGATGACGTGAACGGTACCGACGCCTATCTCAGTGCAAGCAAACTACTCTTCAACGCCTTCCTGGGTCGGAACGTGCTGCTCAACGGCACGTTGCGCAATACCTCGGCCAACCAAGGCGGCCTGCTGGGCTTTGGCGGCGACCAGGGCGGCCACGCCTGGATGGCAGAGGGCAGTGTCGGGGTCTTCGTAACACCGAGTTGGGTCGTGGGTACCGAATATCGTCAAAAGCCGGATAACCTGAGCGTTGCCGACGAAGAGGATTGGCAGAGCGTCTACAGCGCATACTTCTTCAACAAACACGTGTCGCTGACCGGCGCCTGGCTGGATTTGGGCGATATTGCGGGGCTGCCCTCTCAGCGTGGCGGCTACCTCTCCTTACAGGCGGCCTTCTAAACCGCTCTCGCGCTTCACGCGCCACGAAAAAGACGACGAAAAAGGAACCGCCATGAGACTGCATCACTCTTTGCAAAGCATTTCGCGGGGCACGCTAGTGGCCGGGGCGCTGGTCGGCGTGTTGGCGCTGGCCGGGTGTGCCCAGCACGCACAGCAGGCCACGCTGTATGAACGTATGGGCGGCCAGCCCACTATCGATGCGGTGGTCGAGAACTTGCTTTACCGCATTGCCGATGACGAGGAGATCGTCAGCTACTTTGCCAACAGCAATATCGACCTGTTCGCTGCTTCGCTAGCAACGCAGCTCTGCGATGTGGCCGACGGCCCCTGTCAGTACGATGGCCCGCCCATGGACCGCGCTCACCAAACCATGGGCATCACCGATGCGCACTTTAACCGCGTGGTGGAGTACCTGGACGCCGCCATGATCGAAGAGAACGTCCCCCTCGCCGCGCGTAACGATATGCTGGGCCGTCTAGCACCGATGTACGACGACGTCATGCGCTTGCAGTGATTTGCCAGCCATCTCGCCCAGCGGTTTTCACTTGATAAAGCGCTTTGTCGGCCGCTGCATAGGCCCCAGCAAAGGAGGTGGCATCGGCCACAAAGCGCGCGCCCCCAATGCTCAAAGTCAAATCTTTATTATCAGGATGCGCAGGATGAGGACATTGGGCGGCCTCTAACCCCACCTGCAGCGCCTCACAAAATTGGGTTAGCGCTTGGTCGCTGGGGCATGGCAGCAGCGCCGCGAACTCATCGCCTCCCAGCCGGTAGAGCCGGGCCTCTTCGCCCAGGGCATCCTCCAGCAGCGTCGCCAGTCGGCGGAGCAGGCGATCTCCCTCAGGGTGACCGAGGGCATCGTTGTACTGCTTGAAAAAATCGATATCGACCAGAATCAGCCCCATGGAGCGCCCCGAATACCTCGCCACGTCCTGATAGAGCGCGCTCCGATTACCGATGCCGGTCAGCGGGTCGCGCATGGCCCTGGCCATCCAGGCAAATTTTTCTGCGTTCGCTCGCTCGGTGCGTTTGAGCTGACGTTGGTGCATGACCCAGAACAGCAGGCCAAGGGCAAAAATCAGCACACTGGAGTAGGTCATTACTTGGTTGTGACGGCGAGTGCTGGATGAAAAGTCGTTGATGGCCATACCACGACGGTCGAGCTGATTCATTTCGATACTGGTCAAGCACTGCACCGGTACGAACAGCGCGTGGGCGGCGTCGAAGGGGTCGATTTGCTCGGTGTCGAGCAGGTCGGCGATGTCATCCATGAGCGCTAGACTGGGGGCGGTGCAGGCGTACTTCTGCCGATAGATATCTACGTCGAAGAGCCCATAGGCTAATTCCAACGAGTGGCGGGCATTGCCAACCTCCAACGGCGACGTCGCGACGAGCAGCTCCTCTTGGGCACGCTGCACGTACCCCCGAGCCCGGGTGGCCAACTGCTGGCCCGTCAGGCTGCCGGTCTGGCTAAAGTACGCCTGGATTTCCGGATAGACCCAGCGTGCTTCGTAGACGATCAGCACCATCAGCCCCACGAAGCTCATCAAGCTCAGCGAGAGCCAGGTAAACAGCCTGCCCGATCTCCAGCGAACCGGCGGCTCGGGCGGCTTCTCAGGCTCGGTAGACATCACCACTGCGCCTCGATGCTACGAATCATCCAAATCCAGTCGTTGAAGTCGCGCAAGTTCTCGACATCGCGCCCCGTGTATTCACGCTCGACCAATCGAATCGGCCCCCGCGAGCGCAGGGTCAACGGCTCACCCTCCTCGATGGTCACCAAATACCAGGTCGGGTCATCCCAGCCCCCCAGGCTTACCTCGTAATCGTCCCAGGCGGTGAAGTGCAGCGTGGGCGGCACCTCGCCAAAATGCTCGATCAAAAAGTCACGAAAGGAGACCCCGCGCATCTCCACGTCGCGGCCTTGAAAGGGGTCGAAAACGGTAAAGCTCGTATCGGCGCGATCGCGCAGATCCCCCAGCGCGACTTTTTGTGTGGAATCACCATTGATCAGGCTAAGCGCCTGGGCACTGGCGCTGAGTGGCACGCCGACAAGCAGTAAAACGACGAGCCCCCTAGCTGCTTTTGAGAGCGCCCCACTGCAACGTAAGGACAAACGAGACAGAACAGCCTTCATCGCGGTCAGCTTCCTAGTTTGGTTTAGTGCACGATAGTGGTCGAGGCACTTTACCAGAGCATGACCGCCAATGCTTTTCAACGCCAATTAACACTCACGCTTCCGTCTTATTTCTCCTCAACCGTCTCTTACCTCTCCTCCTCCATGGCATGACGCGGTATAAACACGAGGCATAAAAAAGCCGGCCCATTGGGCCGGCAACAGGAAGCTTACACCTTGGCGTAAGCCCCCTCCCCTGACGACTGTCACAGCCGATTGGCTGGAGCCGTGTCGCGCTCGCGCTAAAGCATCGTCGGCGTCACGACTTTTTACGTTCGCCTTTGCGCAAATGATCGCGAATCACGAAACCTACCCAACCCACCATAAAAGCGATCACTAAAGCGACAGTGGCCAAGCCGAAAATAACAGCCTCGTCCCAGTACATAATGTTCCCCTCTCGCCGTGATGTATGGGGCCATCGTACTGCGTCCAGAAAAGAGGAAACTGACCTGGATCAAGCTTTACCAATGACCACCATGGCGGCGATCGCGAACTTGATGCAGGTCAGTTTTTTGGGGGCTTAAAGAACTTTGCGGTCTTCTACGCTACGGTGCTCGGTGCCTGGGGGCAGCGGGTGGCCTTTGGCAAGCTCGGCACGGGTCGCCTCACGAACGTCCAAAATCGTCACCTGATAGCGCAGCGTGTGGCCTGCCAACGGATGGTTGGTGTCCACGGTGACGTTATCGCCGTCGATGGCGAGCACCGTGACGATCTGCGGGCCAGCCTCACCCTCGGTCTGAAACCGGCTGCCGGGTTCGATCGCCGCACCGCCAAACGAGGCGCGGCTCACCTCTTGCACCAGGTCTTCGTTACGCACGCCATACGCGTCGGCGGGTGCCAGCGTAACGCGCAGCTCGTCGCCTGCCGTTTTACCGGCCAAATCACGCTCCAGGCCCGGCAGAATGTTGTCGTGGCCGTGCAGATACTCCAAAGGTTGTTGACGCGCCTGGGAGTCATCCAACACGCGGGTGCTGCCATCGCTGAGCACATCGCTAAGCACGTAGTGCAAGGTCACTACCTGATGGGCGGTAATCGACATGGAAAACTCCTCTCCGGTAAGCTGTCGGCTTTGTCATGGAACGCTGACCATGAACCCTAGACACAGTCTAACATCGTCGGGTTTTTCAGCGGGCCACGTCACCGATGTTTTCTTTTGGGAGTACGTCCTTACATGCCCACCCCGACTCCCCAGCGCAGTTGGCTGGCGGCGCTTGGTATTTACTGCAAAGCGCCAGTGATCACCATGCTGTTTTTAGGCTTTTCCGCTGGCCTGCCCTTTTTACTGGTGTTTTCCACGCTCTCTGCCTGGCTGCGTAGCGATGGCGTCGACGTTGCCGCTATCGGCTTTTTTGCCTGGATCGGGATGCTCTACTCGATCAAATTCTTCTGGGCACCTGTCGTGGACCGGCTTGCTCTACCGCTACTGACGCGGGCGTTTGGGCAACGACGAGGCTGGATGCTGCTGGCCCAAGGCATGATTGCCGCTGGCCTCATTGGCTTAGCGGGCGTCGACCCCGTGGGTAATTTGGGCTGGGTGGCCGCCTTTGCGCTGCTGGTGGCGTTTGGCTCTGCGACGCAGGATATTGCGATAGACGCTTACCGTATCGAATCCGCCAATGACGATGTCCAAGCGGCCATGGCCTCCACCTATATCATCGGCTATCGCGGCGGGCTGCTGGCGGCGGGTGCCGGTGCGCTGTATGTGGCTTCGGCGGTGTCGTGGCACGCCGCCTACCTCACCATGGCGGCTCTGGTCGGCATTGGCGTGCTCACCGTCTTGATTCGACCGGAGCCCCAACGCGCTTCGCTGACCGTGCAGCTCATCCACGAGCCCAAAGTGCGCGCCTTCATCCGCGACAGCCGGGGCCAGCCGAAACCGCTGCGGCGTATGGGCGCCTGGGTGATTGGCGCCATCGTGTGCCCGTTTACCGACTTCTTTCGTCGCTTTGGCGTGAAGGCGATGGGCATTTTGCTATTTATTGCCGTGTTTCGCATCAGCGACTTGGCCATGGCCTCAATGGCCAACCCGCTGTATATCGACTTGGGCTTTTCACTGGCGACCATTGCCAACGTCACCAATATATTTGGGATTGCCATGAGCATTGCCGGGGGGATTCTTGGCGGTCTACTGGTGGCCCGCTATGGCATTGGCCCACTGCTGATTTTTGGCGCAGGGCTGGTGATGGTCACCAACCTGTTGTTTGCGGTGCTTGCGCTGATTGGCAATCAGGTGCCGATGCTGGTGGTGACGATCATCGGTGATAACCTCGCTAACGGCCTCGCCAGCGCGGTATTCATCGCGTTTTTGTCGAGCTTGACCTCGCGCGCGTATACCGCCACGCAGTACGCGCTGTTTTCGTCACTGATGACGCTGCCAGGGAAATTCCTCAGCGGGTTTGGTGGGATCGTCGTGAGTGCCCAGGGCTATGCCACGTTCTTCGTTGTGGCCACGCTGCTCGGCCTACCCGCCATTGTGCTGGCGATCTGGATCAGCCGCGACAAGCAGCTCGTGCCTGCCCCGGTGAACGGGGCAGGCCAATAAGACCGTCAGGGAGGCTCAGCGGTGGTTGGCTAGCCACTCCAGCGCCCCAGGAGTCGTGCGCCACTGGTCACGCATCAGCGTGCGGTACTGCCATGCTTCGGCTCGGGAGCCAGGGTCGACCTGCCCATCGGCGTGGGGCATGGAAGGTCTGGGGTTCTCGGCGCAGATCAGCTCCAGTGCATGGCGGTTGTGTGCCATGACGTCTTGAATGGCGATTTCCGCCGCTGCCTGCTGGCCTAACCGATAGAGCGCCAGCGTGCGCCCCATCAGAAGCCCTAGCACCAATGAACCATCGTCTTTCTGGGGCTCTTCGGTCAGTGCCAGTGCCTCTTCGTTACGGTGGTCACGGAGCAACTGGTCCAGCACCAGTTCCCTCAGACCTAGGCTGTCTTCCTGATCGATCGCCAGCAGCTCTTCGGCCAGCTCCCGTGAGTGCTGGCGGGCACCGCGCTCCATCCCGACGACCAGCGCCAATCCGGTGCGCAGCAGCATGGCATTATCGGCGTCGTCCCAGCAAAGGCTGCCATCTCCGGCGGCGCGGGCCTGCTCCAACCAGCGAGACAAGCGTAACGCCAGTGGCTCTAGCAGCGTGGGAGCCATCCACGGCAAGCTGCCGAAGCGGCTGGTCAGCGCCAGCGTCAGATCCTGCACGACCTGGGGCGCGTCTAGCCATTCAGGATGCGCACACAGTGCCGACATCCACTCCACCGCATTACCCCAGGGGTCATCACGGAAGCCTAGCGCCACGTCTTCGTCCACCATGACCTGAAACTGCTCGTGCCAAGCGGCAAACAGCGTCTCTTCGCGGGCGGTAGTGGTGTAGTGCAGGCGGCCGGACTCGGCATCCTGCTCGATGGCGAGTTTGGGAGCCACGGGCAGCGCTGCCAGCAGCGCTTGTAGCGACACCAGCGGCGTCGCCATGTCTTCTTCGGCACTCAGCAGCTGATCGGCCAGTGTGGCACCGGGGTTATCCGCCAACGCGGCCAGGAATTCGAGCTGATCTTCGTCCAGGTCTCCCTGGCGCACCAATCGGCGGTACCAGAAGTTAGCCCGCTCTTTGGCCTCGGCTTCGTGGCCTTCGTGGAGCAGCAGCATGGCCTCGATGTAGGCCAGCGTCGGAGAGTCGGGCAGCGCCTGCTGGGCTTTGACGAACGCCGCGCGAGCGCTATCCAGATCGTCGTTATCCAGGTGCATCAAACATAGCCGCTCCAGAGCGACGCCGCGCAAAAAGAGCGGCCCTCGCTCCATCACGTCGTCCAGCAAGTCGGCACGCTTGCGAGTAAAGCCACGCTCTTGATAGATATCCAACAGGATCTCGAAGGCGGGTTCAGCCTGCTCCGGCAGGCGCGACCAGTCGCTGCCATCGAACAGCGACTCCAAAATCTGCATGGAACGGCCCGTCTGGCCGCTTTCAGCGGCGATCAGCCCGGCTTCCAGCAATGCTTGCGCCGGGGCCTGCTGGCTTTCCAGGGCCGCTTTCAGGGTCGCGCCTTTCCATTCGCGCAGCGAGAGCATCCACATCATCTGTTCGGGGATTTCCGTGGGAAAACTCACGCGGTAGCAGCACTGCTTGTACTTGCGTCCAGAATCGCACCAGCACGGCTCGTTGCGGCCGGGTGTCGCCAACGGCTCGCTAGCGAACGCCAGCCGCTCCAACGGCGTTTGCGACCACAGAATGGGCGCCAGCGCTTGTGCGGTCGCCAGATCGCCGTTGAATGCTTCAGCGCCGTCGGCACGTACCCACGTCATGAAATCGGGGTAGTGCTCCTGCTGCCTGATTGCCGAGAGTGCCCCAGAGGCAAATCCCAGCAGTTGATCGACCCATACCGCCAGCATTGCCGTCTCCACTGTCTTCAAGACTATTGATCGGTGAATCCAATTAAAAAGCGCAATAGTCTAGCACGGCTGGCGGTGCTACCGCAGCGGCAATCGGCCGGTAGCAGTTTGCACCGATAGGCTCAATCGGCACGCGCCCACGCCAGCAGCGGCTGGGTACGGCCATGCATGTCCAACCGGGCTTTTAGACGCACCAAATTCCAGTAGTGACCGTTGAGCGCTCGGGAGAGCAGCAGCGTATCAGCCGGGGGCTGCAAGCGGTCCATGGCCGCCCATACTTTGGGGGTGAGTTCCCGCAAGCGGCGGTGAACGCGCACGTCGCTAAAATCCTGCTCGCCGGGGGCAAACAGCGGCGTAATGCACTCGGCGGATTCCCGATACAGCGCCAGCGGCGCCCCTTGGCCCTGGCGGCCGCCCATCTTCATCAGCGCGTCATCCATGGCCATCGGGTCCTGGTCCAGGGTGGCATCCAGTAGCTGCATCATGGCTTTGAGCCGCGCTTCGGGGACGGGAATCACCGCGCCTAGATCGTAAATCACTAAACGGCCCTGCTCGTCACAGGCGAAATTGCCCGCGTGAGGGTCGGCGTGCAGTTCACGGTAGGTAAACAGCTCTTCGGTAATCCAGTCCGCCAGCGCCACCGCCACCTTTTGCCGGGTAGCGTCGTCAGCGCTCTCTAAATCCCGCAGCGGGGTGCCGTCGACAAAGCGCATGGCCAAGACGTGCTGGCCAGAGAGTTCGAACAAGGGCTCGGGAATCACTAACTCTGGGTGATCGTGATAACGCTCGCGGTAGCGGCCCAGCGCTTCGGCTTCGGCGTGGTAATCCAGCTCGTCACGCAGCCCGGCTGCCAGCTCCTCGAACAGCGCATCCAGCCGTGCTTGGGGCACCTTGAACCAGCGCCCCAGCCCCATGATGCGCCTGACTTGCTTGAGATCGCTCTCCAGCACGTCGGCAAGGCCGGGATACTGCACTTTGAGCACCACCGTCTCGCCGTCTAGCGTTACCGCTTTGTGAACTTGGCCCATGGAGGCGCTGGCAAAAGGTCGCTCTTCTATCTTACGGAAGTGCTGGTCGATATCACCGTATTGCATCACCAGCGCTTCGCGAATCTTTGGCCAGGGCATGGGCTCGGCCTGACGCTGTAAGCGCGCCAGCTCGTTGGCCAGGTCGGGGGGCAGCAAGTCATCCCACTGGGACATGATCTGCGCCAGCTTCATGGCCGGACCTTTCAACTCCGACAAGCCCTCGAAAAGCGCCTCGCCCAACGCCCGCCAATCCGTTTGGCCGCCTAGCCGCGTTTTTAGCAGGGCCCCCCCGTGCGGGCACCCAACCCGAATAAACGTCGTGTTCTACCGCGTTCGCGCATGAACATCACCTCTCAGTGTTTAGTGTCAGCTTACTCAATCCGCTAATTTTATACAAAAACTATACGAAAAAATGACGCACGACACCTTTCAAGTACCTGTATAAATTTTCACGCCTCGACGTTCAACCCACTGAGCGGCTTCTGCTACCATGACACTCTTTCAAAGACCGCTGCCAGGGCCTACCGTATGCGCTTGATTATCGCCGAGAAACCCAGCCTCGCCCGCGCCATTGCTGACGCCCTGCCCGGTGGCGGCAAGCGCCAGGAAAGCGCGATTGTGTGCGGCGATACCACGGTGACTTGGTGCCTGGGCCACCTGCTGGAGCAAGCTCCACCGGAAGCCTACGACCCCGCCGATAAACAGTGGCGCCTCGACCGGCTGCCCATCGTGCCCGGCACATGGCAACTCGCCCCGCGCCCTAAAGCCCGTGGCCAGCTCGCGGTGATTCGCAAATTGATCAAACAGGCGACCAGCGTGGTGCACGCTGGCGACCCGGACCGCGAAGGCCAACTGCTGGTGCAAGAGGTGATCGAGCATTTGAAATACCGTGGCCCAGTGCAGCGGCTCTTGATCAGCGACCTCAACCGGCCAGCGGTCAGCCGCGCGCTGGCTAGCCTGCGGTCGAATGCTGAGTTTCAGCCGCTGTTTCAGGCCGCCCAGGCGCGCTCCCGGGCCGATTGGCTATACGGTATCAACCTGACGCGCGCTTGGACGCTCACCGGCCGCCAGGCCGGGCACGATGGCGTGCTCTCGGTGGGTCGGGTACAAACCCCGGTGCTGGGGCTAATCGTCCGGCGAGACAACAGTATCCGTGATTTCAAACCCTACCCGTTCTACCCGCTTTGGGTAGACCTACAGGTAGCGCAGGGGCAACTGCGCGCGTGGTGGGCACCGAAAGCCCATCAACCGCTGGATGAGCAAGGGCGACTGACGGACCGCACGCCCGCCGATGCCCTGGCCGCTCAGCTCCCCGGCGTGCACGGCACGCTCACCCAACTAGAACAACAAGAAAAGCGACAAGCGCCACCGCTGCCCTACTCGCTCTCAGCCCTGCAGGTAGACGCCGCCCGCCGCTTTGGGCTTTCTGCGCAGATGGTGCTGGATATCTGCCAGCGGCTATACGAACAGCACAAGCTGATTACCTACCCTCGCTCCGACTGCCGCTACCTGCCCGAAGAGCACCTGGCGCTTGCCCAACGCAGCCTCTCCGGTGCCTGCCAGAATGACGACACGCTACGAGGATGGCTTCAAGGGGCCGACTTTACCCTGCGCTCGAAAGCCTGGAACGACAAGCAGGTGGGCGCGCACCACGCCTTAGCACCGACCGGCAAGCCCGCCGATCTCAGCCAGCTTTCCGCCACCGAAGGCCATGTGTTTCGGCTGATCGTGCGCAACGTCATGGCGCAGTTCTACCGCCCGCTGCGCACCTTCGAAGTGAAAGCCGAGTTCACCCTGCTGAACGAAGCCTTCCGCGCGCGCGGCCAAAGCATCCTCGATCCTGGCTGGAAGCCGCTGTTCACCACCCGCGAAGACACCCCGCCGCTGCCGCCACTCACCCAAGGCGAGGCCTGCCAGGCCCTTGGCGCAGGCGTGGAGGAAAAAGAGACCCGGCCACCAGAACCGTTCACCGATGCCAGCCTGATCAAAGCGATGATGAACATTGGTCGCTACGTGGAGGACCCAGAGGTGCGCCGCACACTGCGCGACACCGATGGCCTGGGCACCGAAGCCACCCGCGCAGGCATCATTGAAACCCTGGTGCAACGCGGCTACCTGGTGCGCCAGCAAAAAGCGCTACGCGCCACCAAACTCGGCTGCGCGCTGATCGCCGCCCTGCCCAGCGCCGTCAGCACACCGGAACGCACCGCCCTTTGGGAGCAACGCCTGCGAGCGATCTCTGAGCAGCAAGACGACCCCAACGCCTTCCAGCACGCGCTGCTGGAAGACTTACGCGCCCTGCTCGGCCAAAGCGACGCGGCTAAATTGCGCCACAGCCTACAAACCGCCCAAGGCGAAGCTGGTGCCCCTGCCAAACGCAGCGGCGCCTCTAAGAAAAGCTATACGCGGCGTAAAAGTACGAGCGGTAAGACAACCACGGGAAGCCGCAGCAGTACGGCGGGGAAGCGGCGAACTAAGAAAACAACGGTCTAGGGTATTAACGGTCGATTGACGAAGCCAACGGTCACCTGTTCGCCAATCGAAAGATGCGTCAAACCACAATTATGATGAGGGAAGCGCGTTTTGCTCGGTAGCGCTAAAAAGTTATTCAATAGCTCACGAATCATATGCCCGTGAGTCACCACCAAAATTCGTGGATATTGCTGAGATAACAACAGATCTTTTGCGTGTTCAACGCGTTGCAAGAAAGCCCCCGGCGACTCATCGCTACAAGGCACTGGAACACCACTGGACAACTTCTGGTAGCCAACAGGCATCAGCGGCACCTCGCTGGTGAGTACCAGTTGGCCTTCTGCTAGACACGGATGTATCTCAAACGGTAGAGAACTGGCGTCTAAAAAAGGCTGCACTGTCTTCACAGCTCGTGAAAGAGGCGAGCAAAGAATTGCATCAAGCCTCAAGGAAAGCAGCCCGCTAACAATAGCGTGAGCTTGCTCGCATCCCAGTGCCGTTAGCGTTTCATCCATCCCGCTAGAAAGCCGCCCCTCCTGGTTAGATAGCGTTTCCGCGTGACGCAGTAAAAAAATATCCATTTGCATTACGTTGGTCAGAGAGCCAAATCGTTATAGAAACCACCAAACTACCAAAAGCAGCGCGTAAACGATCAGTGACATAAGTGTAACAGGCCCAAGTAAGCGTACTTTTTTGCCTTTAAAGACAGCGCCATCTTCGCCTTCTAAGGCCACTGCGCGACCAGCAAATTGCTTGTATTGCCAACTTGCAGATAATTCGAAGATTGCGAACAGTATTACGATGATGGTGCCGATCATCTGCGCTTGAAACGCCAGCTCTATTGCCTGCACACGGCATTGATCTAACAGTGAATAATGCGCCGTCAGGAGCCCAATAGTAAACGCGGCACAGACGCCCATCATCGCAAATCGAATAGCACCTAAGTGTCGGAGCTGATTCATTAGCTCAGCGTATTGCAAATCGATCGAAAGGGGAGGCATGGCTTAGCCCTTCTGTACTTGGCGAGATGGACGCTGTCCCTATACTGACCTCGCCTCAGTACACAAGCCGCTTTGGTGCATGACCATAGGAAGTTCGGTTGTTTGCTGTAATGATAATGCTACTCCTCACCACGTCTCACTCGCCCCTGGCGGGCCGATATCCATTGGCATATCCGGTGAAATATCTAACACGCCTTGAATCTGTTTTAGACGCTCCGCCGTGGCTTCGTCGGCGGCACCGGTAATGCAGCCGATTTCCTCTAGCACTTCTCGAACCGTCAGGCCTTCCGCGCTGAGGCGGGTGGCGATGTCATGGATGGGCTGATCGCTGGAAATCGTGATCAACCATAGCGTGACCGTTGCCATGGTACGTCTCTCCACAGATCGTGCGTTGGGCGTTTGGAAAGAACCGCCCAGCGCGGCGTGATGGTTAAGGGGCCTGCACCAGACCTATGCCCACTTGCGTGTCAGGTAGGGGCAAAGGTTTGGCCGACGCTACTAACTGCTCCCAAAGCTTTCGCCCACGTAGGGAGGCATCCGACTGCGCCCAGAGGGCGGCACAACCCGCCACGTGCGGAGCGGCCATGCTGGTGCCGCTGATCGATTTATGCCGCGTGGGCCGGGGCCACGACGAAAAAACATCTCGGCCAGGGGCGGCAATGTCGATTTTGCCATGATTGGAAAAGTTGGAAGGCGATAAGTTGGGATCTAAGGAAGCCACCGACATCACCGTAGGCGAGTTGGCGGGCGCGCCCGTTTGCATGGCGGCATTCCCCGCTGCGGCAATCACCAGGCAGCCGTTACGCAACGCCGCTGCCCCGGCATGGGTGTAGGCGGCTTGCACCGGGCTTTGGCTCCCTAACGACATCGAAATTACTTCACAGCGGTTGGTAATCGCCCAGTTCAGACCCGCCAGCACTCCGGCTCCGGTACTGCTGCCTGAGTTGGTGAGCACCTTACCCACCAGAATTTGCGCTTCATAAGCAATGCCGTAACGCGGCGTGGTATCACCTGGGCTTTGGGGGCCACAGGCTGTGCCAATACAGTGGGTGCCGTGCCCGTTCATATCCTGCACGGCCTCTCCTACAAACGAGCGGGTCACGAATTCTCTGCCGGCGAAATCCGTGTGCCCCAGATCCATACCGGTATCCAACACGGCGACTTTAATGCCCGACCCGCTCCAGCGGCTTTGCGGCACTTTACAACGGCTCAATCCCCACGTGAGCCGAAGCGCCGCTTCAAGCTCTGAAGCCCCCTCTTGGGCATCCAGTTCAACGCCTAAATCCCGTGCAATAGTCGTGGCAGCGCGTAAAAAGCCGCGCAAGTACTCGGAATTCTCTGAAAACGCAAAGTACTCCGGTTCGATGATGTCGACGGGGCTATCCGCCGCAAGCGTATCCAACACGCTCATCCCGTGCTGCTCTATGGCATCACCGCCAATCAGCGCCACGCCAATTTCGGGAAACACCATGGCTTCTGCGTCGCCGGCGTCTTCCAGGCTCACCGCTTGGTCGGTAAAGTCGCGGGCATCCGCCACGCGGAAATGCTGGGCTTTGAGTGCCTGGATGCCCGCTTCCACATGGCCATCGCGGTAGCTAATCAAAAAGCGCCCGGTCTCTAGACAGCTTCCCCCACGTTCCAAGGCATCCAGCAGTAGCTTTTCGGTGCCACACGAGACCGTGGCACGTGGCGGCGTTGTGGGCGTCGTGCCGCTACCTATCGGTTTTTTCGCCATCATCGACATCCTTTTCTTTGCGCATCAACAAAAAACGGCGGGCTACGAATCAGTGTCCGCCGTTTCAGCTTAACGCACCTGAGGCGCTTCGCCAGGAAGCGAGGCGTTGGCTCAGTCGTCGAAGGCAGGCATGCGCTCATCATCGCGCAGCGTGAGCACCTCTACGCCGCTTGCCGTGACAGCCACGGTATGCTCCCACTGCGCCGAGAGCTTCTCATCGCTGGTCACCACGGTCCAGCCGTCGCGTTTGGTTTTGATCTTGGCGTTGCCCATGTTCACCATCGGCTCGATGGTGAACACCATACCCTCTTTCAACGTGAGGCCTTTGCCTGGCTTACCGTAGTGCAGCACCTGAGGCGCTTCATGCATGTCGCGCCCGATGCCGTGGCCGCAGTATTCGCGGACGATGGCGTAACCGTGGCGCTCGGCATGGCGTTGAATGGCATGCCCCACGTCTCCCAGCGTGGCACCGGGTTTGACGGCATGAATGCCTCGCCACATGGCTTCGTAGGTCGTATCGACCAGCCGTTGGGCATTGGGAGTGACCGTGCCCACCAAATAGGTTTTGCTGGCATCGGCGATAAAGCCGTTTTTCTCAAGCGTGATGTCGACGTTGACGATATCGCCTGAGGCCAACCGCTGGGTTTCAGAAGGAATGCCGTGGCACACCACATGGTTCACCGAGGCATTGAGCACGTAGGGGTAACCGTACTGGCCTTTACTTGCCGGGCGCGCCTTCACTACATCGACGATGTAGCGTTCGGCCCAGCGGTTGATATCCATCGTGGAAATACCCGGCTCAATGCGTGCGTCTAAATAGCCAAACACCTGCGCCAGCAGCCGACCCGCTTCACGCAGTAACTGAAGCTCTTCGGGTGTTTTCAGCGTCACCCTACTCACCCATCACCATCCTGATATCCACGTCGGCTTGCTTCATTTGCTCCCGCATGATGTCAGAAAAGGTCAGGCCGGGGTTCGCCTCCGCCAGCATGCCGATTTTGATCCAGTACTCCGCCTGGGCATTGATGGAGCGCACCATCACACCGCTCGCTTTACGCAGCTCTTCATGCAGCTGGTCGTTGATTTTGACGATCCCCATGGCAACCTCGATATATGTTTCGAATACGAAATGTATACGAATCATATATACCCTTGGCACAAGCGGCAAGCCGCCGCGAAGCAGGGGCTAATGGCGCGGGAGCGGTGCCCACGCCAGCACTTTTTGGCGCAGCATCTGCTTTTGGGATGCCAGTGCGGCTTGCCACTCGGCGCACTCCTGGCGCTCTGGTCCGTTGGTTTCGGTGCGTGCACTAAACGCTTCCAGCCAAGCTTGGCGTACGCAAAGATCCTGATAGCGACCCAATACTCGCTGACGGCGTTTCAACTCCTTCAAGAACGATGTAGAAGTCATCGGGTGCAGGTCGGCCAAATAACGAAGACGCTTCACGTCCTTGCGTAGGTCATGAAACGATGCGTCAGGGTCGTCGATCGAGAGCGCCGCCAGCGCCTTTTGATGCTGCTTCACCCGCTCATCGAGCACTGCTTGAATGCGTTTGGGAGACAGCTTGGCCAGCGCCTGCCTACACGCCTTTGACGCTAGCCAGCGCTGCCACTCCTCAAGGGCCTCGGGGTAGCCCGGCGCATTCAACTGCTGGCACAGCGCCACGTGCTCCCTCCGTTGGCAGCTCTGTAACCACTGGCGCAGGTGCTGCTGGGTCGAGGTCGAGAGGGGGACCTCGATGTCATCGAGATCAGCCAGCACCACATCGAGATCGCGCAGGTCGCTGGTGGCGCGGGCGTGCCGCTTGAGCTGCGTTAGCCACGGCTTCCACCCAGACACCTTAGTGATGGCGCGAATCGATTCCAGCATCGCCCGGCTGCGGCGCAGGCTCACCCGGTATTGATGAAGAAACTCAGGGTCGACACCCGCCATCACGCCGGGTTTCAGCGCCTTCACCCGCTGGTGTTGATACACCAACGCCTCATGCAAGCGGTTTGCAACATCGCCATTGGCTTGGGGCGGCTCGTCGGCACGACGCTGGAACAGCGCGTAGCTGGCGGTATCAGGCGTTAAGCCACCGGTGAGCGTGGCACTGCCCGGCTCTAGCGCGTTCCAGGGGGCATCAGGCAAGGTGAAATGCAGCACGCTGCCAGTGGGTAGCGAGGGAGGCGCGTCGTCGTCGAGCCACTGCGCCAGCTCGACCAAGGCGGGATTATGGCCAATCACCAATACCCGCTCGGTGTCATTGGGCAAGGCTTTGAGCCACGCGAGCAGCGCATCGCCGTCGAAGGTGTAAAGCGCGTCATCCAGCAGCACATGGCGATCTAATTGACGCTGAAGATGCAGCGATTCGATGACATCGAAGGTTTGTCGGGTACGTAACGCCGTGCTCACACAAACCTTACCCGTCAACGACTGCCAGCGCTGTAGTACA
Organism: Halomonas meridiana; assembly: GCF_009846525.1. Lineage (NCBI taxonomy): Bacteria > Pseudomonadati > Pseudomonadota > Gammaproteobacteria > Oceanospirillales > Halomonadaceae > Vreelandella > Vreelandella aquamarina. Next base: position 2,216,150 of record NZ_CP024621.1, read on the forward strand.
TACGCCATGGCGTGTGCTTGGCGCACGCCACGCTTGCTCAACGGGCGTTGATGGTCGGTCATCTCGCCGCTGGGCTGTTGGGCTTTGGCGTGCCGCATTAACGTGAGGTGCCGCATGGGAGGCCTCCCAAGCTAAAGGTCATGAGCCAAGTTTAGACCAGCCATCGCTTTGCAGGGCAACGGCGCGTTGCTCGCTCAGCACTGCGCCGGCGCCACGCTGCGAAAAGTCTCCGTGGCCTCTTCCAGCGCCCCTTGCAGCGACCGAATGCGCGATTCGTGTGCCGGGTGTGTCGATAAAAACTCCGGAGGCTGGCCATCACTAGCCGTCGCCATGTTCTGCCACAGCGCCACGCTCTGCTGGGGGTCGAAGCCCGCGCGGGCCATGATCTCCAGGCCCATCAAGTCGGCTTCTTCTTCGTGGGTACGGCTGAACGGCAGGCTGATGCCCAACTGGGCCCCTACGCCCAGCGCCTGCATCAACTGCTGGCTGCCAAACTCGCCCTCCCCCAGAAACCCCACCACCAGTAGCACGGCTTTAATGCCGAGCTGCTGGGTCAAGCGCTCGTTGCCGTGGTCGGCCAACACGTGGGCGACTTCATGCCCCATCACTGCGGCAAGCTGGGCCGGGGTTTCCGCCACCCGTAGCAGGCCGCTATGCACCCCAATGCGGCCACCCGGCAGCGCGAAGGCGTTGGGAGATGGATCCTCGAACACCACCACCTCCCAACGCTCGGGGAAATCGAGCCCTGGGTAGCTCGCTTGCGCACCCGCCACTACTTTTTGCGCCACGCACTGCACTAGTTGGTTTGCTTGCGCATCGCGGCTGATGGGCTGAGTGTTGCGTAGCTGATTGAAGGTATCTGCGCCCATGTCTGCCATCAGCGGGCCGGGGACCAGGGCCAGTTGGGAGCGCCCGGTGGGCGTTTCATCACAGCCCGCCAGTAACGCCAGCAGCGCGAGCCAGAAAAGGGGTCGTACATATCGCTTTTGCATAAACAAGGGTCGCCTACATCAAGAAACGTACGCCAGAGTATACGGCGCTTTGCAGGCCTGTCGCGCGTCGCGCTGTGTTTACATTCCGCCTCTATGCTGGATATCAAGCGCACAAGCAGGCATGGTGGTGGTATTGCTTACCATTAACGAACCAACAGGAGATGACGCAATGCCACACCGCTTTACTCAAACCCTGCGCATGATTGGCCTGCTATCGATCTTGGCGTTTTCAACCAGCGCCTTCGGCCAACAGCCGGGCGCCGCGTCCGGCGAGAATGTCACCACCGAGTCGTTTCAAGACTGGGAAGTGCGCTGCCAGGAGGGCCAGGGCCCAACACGCTGTGCGATGGTACAAATGGTTACCCAACCCGGCAACGATCAGCCCTTGATGCAGGTAGTTCTCGATTACCCGCCGCAAATCGACGGCCCGGTGATGAGCTTCTTCGTCCCGCTGGGCGTACGCCTAGCCGCTGGCTTGCAACTGGTGGTGGATGACGGCGAGCCCATCCAGTTCCCCTATCAGGTTTGCCAACAGCAAGGCTGCCGTGCCGACGCCCCCATCGAGCCGTCGATGTTGCAGCAGCTGCGCAGTGGCAATACGGCCACCCTCAGTATGATTGGCCCACGCGGTGATCGCATGGACCTGGACATTTCGCTGATCGGCTTCACCGACGCCAGCACGCGCATTGCGCCCTAAGGCAACGTCCGAGCAGCTCGGCGCGCAAGGGTATTAAGCAGCGCAAGCGCGAGGCACAACCAAGACGCCCCCGGGATTCCGGGGGCGTTTGTGTTACTAAAGGCTGGATGTAGTGAGGGGTTTATTAACTCTCGTTGAGGACCGCTTCCGGGAAGTAGCGACGCAGCATCCGGTTCTGAAAATCATCCACGAAACGGCTGTTGATGATGATAATGAACCGCTCGAAAGGTGCCTCGCTGTCGAGCTGCGCGATTCCGTCCACGCTGTGAAAGAGCCGATCATCGCGCAGATGAAGGATATCACCGGGATTGAGCGTGATATCCACCAGGGGCTGCGTGCCAGCCTTGTCTGCGTAAAGATGGTTTTCGGCCCCCGCCACGTTTTCCCGATTGAGGACCAGAATGCTGAGGGCCTTGCAGCCATCGGCATGAATGCCCTGCCCCTGAAGGGGGTCGACGCGGCCTTCTCCGCGAACGCCGGTGATCTGCATCAACATGGGTTCGTGGGCGCCAATATTCCAAAGTTTTGCCCAGGCGCGAACGAAGTCGTTCACATCGGGGCGTGCCAAGAACTCCTCAGTCAGCGGATCGTAATACCGCAGGCGGTCCGCCATGCTCTCCGCATCGTTAAAAGCACCGCCCTGTGCCATGGGGCACTGCCCCATCTCCTCCACGTCTCCCTGATCATTCAAAGCCAGCCACGACATCCGCTTCCAGCGAAGGTTGACGTAGGGGTCGCGCGGCAGGTCCGCCACGAACCCCTGCCAAGCAGCCAGATCGATGCGATCCCGAATATCGGTTGTCGCCCAATCGTGATGTTGCAGCGCTTCGGTCACGTCCGGCTTCCAATAATCGGCGAGTGAATCCGCAGGCATGGCGGTGATATCGACACCGTGATTGAGAGTATCGAGTTTCATGTAAGTATTCTCCTGTTAACTGGGCGACATTGCCCGGCGTGGCAGGTGTAAACACCAAAGCCAACAGGATGAAAATGAAAAGAACGGCAGGAATATGTCAAAGAAATGTAGTTAAAGAGAGTGATTTCGTTGAAAAAAGAATCAGGCCAAGGATACCGTTTTATGTGTAGGTTATCCCCTACGAATGGGTGTAGGATGCTTCATATAAAGTGCCTACTGTTGCCATCACGATGGCGCTTAAACGTATTACCTCTCTAAGTGAATACCATGACGGCCAGCGACTCTCGACAACATAGAGATTCGAAGCACCTGAAGAAACATCGCAGGGCGTTGTCTAGTGCGCTGGTGTCAGAGGCAACAAAGCCCTCTTCAACGGTTGGCAGCGCTCCGCAAGAAGCCGACCAAGACGCCGTCGCGTTAGTACGCCGCCAATACCTGGAAAGCGAGCAGCGATTTCGCTCCCTGCTAGAGAGCCTGCCGAAGGTGGCGGTTCAGGGATATGATCGTGATCGCCGAGTGATTTACTGGAATGAAGGAAGCACTCGCCTCTACGGCTACACCGCCGAAGAAGCCCAAGGGCAGTTACTGGAAGACCTGATCATCCCTGCCTTCATGCGTGACGGCGTGATCCAAGCGCATCGTGCCTGGATTGAAAAAGGCGTCGCCATCTCCGCCGGTGAGCTCGAACTCAAGCACAAAACCGGTGAGCCGGTATCGGTCTATTCCCAGCACCTGATGCTCAATGAGCACACCGATTCCCCCTTGCTGTTTTGCGTGGATGTCGACCTTTCCGGCCAAAAGCGTGCCCATCGTGAACTAGAATTCGCCACCCGGTTTGACAGGCTCACCCATCTTCCCAACCGCCAGACTTTCGAGGTCGATCTAGACGGTTTATTGGATTCCTGTCGGCGCTTGGGCCATGGCCTAGTCACTATCTACGTGGACATCGATCACTTCGTCGAGATCAATGATGCCCTGGGTTACGATCAGGGTGATCGCCTGCTCGTTGAGTTGACCCGGCGGCTACGGGAGTGCCAACGCGCCACGGACCTCGTGTCCCGCGTCTCTAGCGATGAATTCGTGCTGGCCTTTCCCTGCGCCCAGCTAGCCACCGATGTGAGGCGAGTCGTTCGTCGTGTCCAGAATGTGTTCCGGCAACCTTTCGTTCTAGATGGTCGAGAGCGTCAGGTCACGGCCTGCCTGGGCGTGGCGCTCTTTCCCGAAAATGGCGACTCGTCTCGCGAATTGATCCGTAATGCCGATGTGGCCAAGAACCGCGCAAAACTGGCGGGCCGGGGGACGCTGCGCTTCTTTCAGCAGAAGCTTCATGATGAGCTGGTGCGTCAGCACCACCTCTCGGCGCGACTCGAAGAAGCCTTGGATAACGGCGAATTTTCCCTCCACTACCAGCCACAGGTCTCGGCGGCCAGTGGACGAATAGAGAACCTCGAAGCCTTGATCCGCTGGGAGACGAGCGAAGGCCCGGCGATCTCCCCTGCCGAGTTTATTCCACTGGCCGAGCGTTCTGGCTTGATTCATCGCCTGGGCGACTGGGTCATCGAAGAGGCGTGCCGCCAGCAAGCGGAATGGCGCGCCAAGGGGTTTCTTCACCACCGCATCGACATCAATATCTCGGGCCGCCAATTGGTGCGCCTCGATGCACTCAAGCGCTTCGAAGATTCACTGCAGCGCCACGGCTTGGGGCCGCGAGATATCGGCATCGAACTGACCGAGAATATCCTGATCGAGGCCGACGAGACCGTCCTGGAGGACCTGCGACGTCTCTATCATCGCGGTATTCGCATTGCCCTCGATGACTTCGGGACCGGCTACTCTTCTCTGAGCTACCTCAAGCACTTTCCCGTCACCGCCTTGAAGATCGACCGCTCCTTCATCCACGACGCGCCCATGCAGCCGAAGGACAGGGCCATCATGGAGGGTGCTATCCTCATCGGCCACCGGCTGGGATTAGAGGTAGTGGCCGAGGGCGTCGAGAACGCCGAACAGTTATCCCTGCTGCGCGATATGCACTGCGACCTCGTCCAGGGATTCTTTTTCTTCCGCCCGATGCCTGCCCAGGAAATCGAACGGCTGTTGAGTGGGTTTGTGGGTGGTCATGGAGGGTTGTCGGGCTGAGGGGTGTTGTGGTTTGGCGTGCATCTCTATTAGTTGCCGTATTTTGGGAAGCTTGTGGGCGACCTCTATTGATTGGTGGGGTTGAACCTGGGGCCGTGGCTGGAGGGCTGTTGTCGGCCAGAAGCGGACTTTTAGAGGTCACTAACGTTATGCTTTAACGCTGGGCGTGAGCGGAGGCGTCCCCAGAGTTGCCGCGAAGCGCCGCCATGCATCTCCGCCGCCCGCTCAACGCCGTTGTTAGACTTCTTCGAATGCAATATCGAACGAAGCGTCACTTCTTTTGGCTTGGAAAGCTTGTGCATGCGGTATGTGTTTCTCGACGGCCTCCAGAATGCGACCTCTGTCCTCGTCGGTCATGCGGCAACCGAGGTACACCGCCCCAAATACGCTGGGGTGCTCGTTAATGAGAGTGTAGCCATCGCCCGGTGGCTCGTTCAGTAGCGGCATATGAACACGCCACTCTTTTTCATATGCCCAGTCCGAGTGTTTGGTAAAGGCCATATCCCAGGTCAGAGCAGCCAGATTCAGCGGCTTCTCTCCAGTCAGGTGGCGGACATACTGCCCAAGGGAGGGAAACTTTGGGAATTGCCTTGAGTAGTCTACTCGCCGAGCTGCCAAAAGTGTGTTGTCCAATTTATCAATGCAGCGCAGCTTGAGGACAACGCCTCGGTGCTCCTCGGCATAGTGCGACCACATCACGACGTTGTCGTTTCTCTCGCTGATGCAGAGGACGCGGGAGTGTGTGAGTTGCTCTTGGATCTCATCGTGGAGCCTTGCAACGTGATACGGGAAGTTGTCCGCGATTTCCTGCGCCGCTTCCGCGAAATCCTCCATAATCGCGTCTTTCGGGAGTCTGTCTGCGATGCCCTGGAGGCGGAGGGCGACTTCCGTAAATAACGAAGGTTCTTGGAACTCGCTTTTTCCGCCGAAGACTATTCGCTCCATCTCATGGTACACAGCCTGTCCGATTTCCTGTCCACCGAACTCGAAAGTGAAGCCGATCTGGTGGTCGAAGGGGTCATTGAACTTGAGAGGACTACTCCACCGCAGGGATTGGTTTGCTATCACCTTCAAGGCTGTCTCGACTGACATGTACTTGTAGAAGTGATGTTTGTCATGAGTCTGAGACACACTCTTTCCTCTATCTATCGCCTGCAGCAAGCGCGGCTTTGAAATGAAGGCGCAGCCGCAATGGGAAAGCCCTCGCCGTGTCTGCACTGGTTATGTTTTGAGTCAATTTTCAAGATTCAGCTTCATTTCTAGCTGAGAACCTCGAAAGCCAAACTTCTCATACGCTCGAACTGCGAAGTTATTCTCCGTATACACGTCTAGATAGAACTCCGTCACTACTCGTCGTTGGCCCCAACTCACCAGATCCTGCATTTAAACCGAGCCCTCTGTACTCCTCTTCCACATACATAGAGCCCAAGTATCCATGATTATCATGAACCAAGGCAGGTTTCGAGTCGCGAACCTGAACCTAACCTGTAGCGATAATGGCGCCAGAAACCTCTCCAACGACCAACCTACTGTCGTGATCCGAAATCAGCTTTTCAATGTCATAGTAATAAGCACCTTCTTTCTTCAGCGATGCGTTATATGAGCGCTCAGCGTCGATCACTTTCTGTTCCAGCGCAACGAGAGAACTATAGTAACTATCCCTTGCTTCCCGAATAATCAATCCTTCTAAACTCATCAATACTCCAATTTTGGTATCTCGTCGCAAACATAACGCCATGTCTTTGCGGCGCACCGAAGCGCAGAGTAGGTGCGTCCGACAACAGCCACTTGTTAGGCATATTTGCAACAAACCTAAAATGTATTGCGTAAAACTATACCAATTTTCGCCATACTCTCGTCGAACGCATAAGACAGAGTTTCAAGTGCGCCTTCACTTTCTGCTGGATTCTTTGCAACTAACACGGCGGTCATCTTGGCCCGCAAAAGCTTGATGTTCTCACGCAATAAATCATCAGCAATTCGCTCAGATAGAACTGAAAGTTCCTTGTTCGACAAGCGTATTTCATTGTCGAGATCCCCACTAAGCATTGCTGGGTCAGACTCGGATTGCCGATTGCTGTAATGCTGCATGTCCTCCAAGTGAGCTTTGGCTACCAGTCGCATCGTGCTGGATAGAACATCTTGAACTTTTAGGAGATTTTCACACTGAAACTCTCGCGCCCGTTCTTCGCGGGCATAGGTAGCTTCATCCCTTCTAATGCTTCGACGGTTCCTCTCAGCTATCACGGTAGTCAGGATGCTTGCTGAAGCACCAGCAACCGTACCGACGATCGTCCCGATGAAGCCCCATGTTACCGGTTCCAAATAGAATCTCCTTTGGGGATACCTAACGCCTAGCTCTGGGGCGTGGTACAGTTGGCACCTGTACCACGCCCGTAGCAGCTATTTGTTAGCCCTTCTTAGGGTCTCGATTCGTTTGTAAGTGTCCCTATGAAAGTCTAAAGCGGACTCACTTACCTCATGTTCCTTTTTACTAGGGAAACGTACCTTCAAATTATTATACTTTTTATAATAAGAGCCTTTTAAAGTTGAAGATAATAATAATCTACCTTTAGCGCTAACTGTTATGAGATAACTGTCGAAAAGTCCGTGAAGATCAGAACGTAACAACAGCCCATTAGAAGGATGATTTGTAGCTTCTCCTATATATGAATATATATGGCAAGCTTGAAGTGCTTGAGGTATATCACAACCAGTAACCACACATTTACCGCCAAAAGCATTCAAGACATCGCTTCGGAATGCCTTTTGGCCTTTCCTTACATGTGCTAGCTTTAATTTATTTTCCCGATCGTCAACAACTGAATCAATATCAAATTCTGATTGAGGCTTAACTGGATCTGACATTGTTTCAACATTTGGATCATAGGCAGACAAATATATTAAACCTTCCTTTAACGCAATATTCTGGGCAAATTCCTCAGCCTTATTTCTCTCCCAAAAATGCTTCCTGACCTTCCCATCAACAAATTTCCCAACCAAACCACCTCGTGGTCCGAATGGGTTAGGGCCGCTAACTACATCATAATGAACATACTTCCCGCTTCCTCCGCGAAAAGACCCTCGCGTGTATGAATGCACAACTACTTTGTCCATTTGTCTCCTCTTAGGCTAACAGCGTATTAGACGACGCGCTCTATGATTGAATGAACGTGCTGGTACTTTTTTCTTGCAACTGCAGCCTGCCAGATTCTCCCATGTCTATGATTCTTTTAATTAGGCTATGTATCCAAAACTCGCGCGCCTGCTGCATTTCCCAGAATGACCGCTTTGAGTCGAGCCATGACTATAAATTAACCTTAGCACATGAGGGGCATGAATTGAGACATTCTTTGACCTCCACCTGATGGAGGAACATGCCATGAACGTTTCGACTGAAATGTCCTATACACCTTGGAATAAAGGTAAGTTGGTTGGGCAGAAGACACCTCTACGCCTTAGAGATATCTGGGCAATCCGTGTTCGGCTACAACTTGCGAAAAAGACGAGAGACCTTGCCCTCTTCAATTTAGCCATCGATAGCAAATTACGGGGCTGCGACCTTGTCAATTTACGAGTACGGGATATAGCCCATGGTGCGTGCATATCCCCACGAGCCATTGTGATGCAGCAAAAGACACATCGGCCTGTCCAGTTCGAAATTACCGAGCAAACTCGCATCGCTATTATCGACTGGATACAGCTTGCTCAGCTCCGAAGCGAAGACTTCCTGTTTCCCAGCCGAATCAATAGCGCAAACCATCTTTCAACGCGCCAATATGCCCGTATTGTGAAAGCCTGGGTTACCGAAATAGGTCTAGATGCGTCAATGTATGGCACGCACACGATGCGTCGTACAAAAGCTTCGCTGATATACCGCCGCACGAAAAACTTGAGGGCAGTGCAACTGCTCTTGGGTCACACGAAGCTGGAAAGCACCGTCAGGTATCTAGGGATAGAGGTAGATGACGCGTTGGAAATGGCAGAACAGACAGAAGTTTGATGCGGATAAACGACGGTCTACTTCTGGCCGTCGTAGTCCGGCCAGGAGCGGACTTTGAGGTAGTGCTGATATAACGCCCGCAACAAGCGCGGCTTTATAATGGAGGCACAGCCGCAATGAAAAGCCGTCGCTGTGCCTGCGATTGTTATGCATTGCTAGATCACCCACGAGAGGCACCAGCCCAGAATCAGAGCCAACGGCGGCAACCCAGTGGCGAGCTGCGCCTTTGTTGTTCGAAACACTCTCCCAGCAAGCGACAGAATAATCGTGGCCAACCATACAAACGCGAAGCTATAGAACGCAATGCCGGCGAAAGTATTAAAGCGACCCCAAGCTTCTAAGTCCCCGATACCGGATTTGTCTATTACTTGATCCGCTTGCCATGCAAGCCCCAGAAACCCCACGACCAAAAGCAGCTGAACCAACAATGAGATACTCAAAGCTCTGCTCATGCACGACCTGCATAACACCCCAAGTAGGGGCAAATTTCGCGTTTTGAGCGCAGCGAAACAAAATTTGTCCCGCTGCCTTGGTTTGTTAACTGATTTCTAGCCAGCAGGCTCTGGACTCTTGGTGAGCTTGCTGGATATTTTTAGGGAAAAACGAAGTATCAAGTGTTGCGACTGCAATAGATACCCAGTCTGGAAATTTTTCACTACCGCTCCATTCTATGCTGGAACCACACACACTACAAAACTTGCGGACAATGTTTCCGGATGAGTTGTATGAGGAAAGATGCTCTTCACCCGAAACATATCTTAAATCTGCTTTAGGTAGACTTGCATAAGTTGCAAAAGCAGCACCATTTTGCTTCTGGCACATTTTGCAATGACAGTGAGTTGTAGCTTTTAGCTCCGATAGAAGCTCAAAAACCACTGCTCCACATAAACAGCTACCTTTGTGCATAATCTTTCCTGAAACAGTTAACAGCGTATTAGACGGCGCGTTCTATGATTGAATTAACGTGCTGGCACTTTCTTCCGGCAAATGCAGCCTGCTATACTACCCTAATCCTATGATTATTATGAATATTAATTCCCATCAGGCTGTATAATCAAAATTCGCGCGCCTGCTTCATTTTCCGGAATGTCCGCTAAGGGTCGAAAGCTGACACTCCATCAATTCCTGCTTGGTGTAACCATCGCAGCCTTCCACCTACTATCACTAATAAAACCAGCTTAGCTTCAAACCTACCAAACTATCCTTACTCCCGTCACTAGAAAATAGTCCCACACCGCCCCTTTTCACTCCTTAGCCTCTCCACACCGAACGCGGTAAGCTTGGCGGCACTCACGCTGCTGAAGACGTTTTACCCATGACCACCCACTGGATTCTTGGCCCTGGGGCCATTGGCCGTTTGTTGGCGCACTCGCTAACCCCGTTCGTTGACGTAGCCGTGATTGGCCGCCGGTCATTGCCTGCGCGGCAGGTGCTGACCACCCCGGAAGGCGACGTGCGTGCGCAGCACTTAACCTCGCTTACCGCTGAGCAGTTGGTGGCGGATGCAACTGAGCCGCCTGCGTTTGTGCATATCACTACGAAAGCCATGGCTGCCGAGGCGGCGCTTGCGAGTATTGCGAGCGTGCTGCCCCCTTCTACCCCACTGGTGCTGTGGCAGAACGGTTTTTATGCGCAGCCGCGTATTACCGACACGTGGCCCGGGCCTGTGCTGTGCGCCACCACGACTCAGGGGGCGTACTTAACCGGGGATGATGGCGTGGTGCACGCCGGGCGCGGGCCAACGTTTGTGGGAGACTTGGATAACCAGCACGCCGGGTTAGCGGCATCCTTAGCGGTGCTGCTGAGTGAGGCTGGGCTTACTGCTTCGGCGGTAAACGATATTCGCAGCCGTCTGTGGCAGAAGTTAGCGGTAAATGCGGCAATCAACCCACTGGTGGCGCTGCATGGCGTGCGTAACGGAGAGCTTCGTGGAGATGCCTATTCAGGCCGCGTAGTGGCCGTGGTGAAGGAAGTGACGGCGATTTTAGCGAAGGAAGGCGTTGTACCACCAAACGGTGGTGAGGGTGAAGCCGCCTGGCTGGCACTGGTATGGCAAGTGGTGGAGAACACCGCGAATAACAAAGCCTCGATGTTGCAGGATGTGGAGGCCAAGCAGCTGACCGAGCGCGGGGCGATTTTGGGGCCGTTGATTGAGCGCGCTGAGCGGCATGGGTTGGAGTGTGAGGTGTTGAAGGGGTTGGATAGGAAGTTGGCGCAGGTGGAAGCCGGGGTTTAAGACAACAGTCCAGGGGCAGCGCTGCCGCCCGTCGCGGGTGCCTCGCGTGGCTCGTTACGCCGCGCTACGGGGTGATTTCCCCTCTTCAGCGGCGAAAATACACGATGAGCTCAACATGGGTTTTAGGTAACGGGAATCATCACCGCCTTGCGGTAAGCGGGGCGTTCGGCGAGCTGTTCAGTCCAGCGCGTTAGGTGCGGGTGGGGTTGCCAGGTGAGGCCGCTGTTGAGCAGGTTGTAGGCGAACGGGGCGATGGCGATGTCGGCAAGGCCGAATTCATCGCCAGAGAACCATTGCTGCTGGTTTAACGCGGCGTCTAGCTGGGCGAAGAGCTTTTCACAGGTGGCGATGGCGGGGTCTAACAATGCGCTATCGCGCTGCTCTGGCGGGGTGCGTACATAGCCCATCAAAATGGTGCGATGGGCGGGGGTTAGCAGGCTGGTGGACCAGTCCATCCACTTTTCCATCTGCGCGCGCTTGGCGGGTGCTTCGATCCATAAATGGTTAGGGGCATATTGCGCCGCCAAATAGCGGAGGATGGTGTTGGACTCCCACAGCACGCTTTGCGTCGCGTCGTCTTTGAGTAGCGGCACTAGGCCATTGGGGTTCATGGCAAGGTATTCCGGCGTGTCATTAACGCCGTGCTGCAAACCCGCCATGACCATCTCGAACGGCAGTTGCAGCTCTTCCAGTGCCCAGAGCACTTTCTTGACGTTGGTGGAGTTGTTGCGGCCCCAAAGCGTAATCATGGCAGTCCTTGTTGTTGGTTAGTTTTGTGGCGCGACCAGGGCGGCGTTGCCGCCCTTCGCGGGTGCCTCGCGCTGCTCGTTACCACGCGCTACTCCATCCCCTCACGATTTACCACTTACTACTCACTACTCACTACTCACTACTCACTACTCACTCTTATCCTGATACAGCTTGAGCAGGCTGGAGAAGTCGAGTTTGCCATTGCCGCCTGCTTTGTGAAGGGTGAACAGCGAACGGGCGGCGGAGCCCATGGGCACGGGGGATGCGCTTTGCTGGCTGACATCCATGGCAAGACCGAGGTCTTTGATCATCAAATCCACCTGGAAGCCGCCTTGGTAGCCTTTCGAGGCGGGAGCATTTTCCATCACCCCCGGGTAGGGGTTGTAAACGTTCAGCGCCCAGTTGCCGCCAGAGCTTTGCTTCATGATTTCTGACAGCACGGCGGGGTCGAGGCCGTTTTTGACGCCCATGTTGATCGCTTCGCAGGTGCCCGCCATCAGAATCGAGAGCAGCATGTTGTTGCACACCTTGGCGATCTGCCCCGCGCCGTGGTCGCCAGCGTGGAAGATGTTTTTCCCCATGGCTTGCAGCACCGGCTGCACCTGGGCGAACTGTGCCTCCGAGCCGCCCACGATGAACGTCAGCGTACCTGCCTGAGCGCCACCTACCCCACCGGAGACCGGCGCATCCACGAAGCCGATGCCCTTTTCAGCGCCAGCCGCGGCCACGTGGCGGGCGGTGTCGGCATCGATGGTCGAGCAGTCAATCACCAGCGCGCTGGGTTTGATCACCTCGAACAGCGGCGCGTCGCCATCCACGTACAGCCCGCGCACGTGCTTGCCTGCAGGCAGCATGGAAATGATGAAGTCGGCGTCGGTGGCGGCCTCCGTGGCAGTAGCCGCCACGTCGCAGCCTTGGGACTTGGCGATGTCCAGCGCTTGGGCGGAAAGGTCGAAAGCGCGCACGGTAAAACCTGCTTTCGCCAGATTGGCGGCCATGGGGCCGCCCATATTGCCTAAACCAATGAACGCAACAGTCGTCATCTTTTTGTCCTTATTAGCGTGTGGTAGAGAGTGCGTTATGTGAGGTCTGCCAGCGGGTTGGTATCCCAAGGAGAAGCCAGCAGCTCGTCTATGAAAGAGGGGTCGACCGAGGCCACGTCCGGGTAGGTCCAGCTTGGCTGGCCATCTTTATCCACCAGCAGCGCGCGCACCCCTTCGGGGAACTCCCGGTGGCGACAGCACTGCACCGAGAGCGCTAGCTCGAAGCGAAACACGTCCGCTAACGACATATGCTTGGCCCGGGCGAGCTGCTCGTGAATCAGCTTGACCGAGACAGGGCTACCGTGGGCCAGGGTTTTTTGGGCTTTGCTGAACCATTGGTCGTCGGTCTTCACCGCCAGTACGGCCTCGACCATCTGTTCGACGGTATCGTGATCCATCAGCTCACGAATCAAGGAAGACGACTTGTAAACCGGCGCTTCCATCTCTGCAAAGACGTTTTGGGAGGCTTGCTCCAGCTCGCGCAACACCCGGTTCACCACGCCGTGGGCGTCCGTATCTTCGCCTTCGCCCCAGCGGGCCGCCAGCAGCTTTTCAGCCAGTTCATTACGGTAGTGGCTGGCAATGGCGCGGTCGGCGAGGCCCAGGTGAACCGCATCCGGCGCGTTGATTTGCCCGCCGGTCATGGCCAAAAACCGCCCCGTGCCGCCGGGCAAACGATTCAGGAACCAGCTCGCGCCCACGTCGGGGTACAGCCCAATGGTCACTTCTGGCATGGCCAACCGGGAGGTTTCCGTGACGATGCGGTGGCTGCTACCGCTCAACAGGCCCATGCCGCCGCCCATGACGATACCGTTGCCCCAGCAGATCACCGGTTTGGGATAGGTGTGTAGCTGATAATCCAGGCGGTATTCGTTCTCGAAGAAGCGTTCGGGAAAATCGGCGACGCCTTCGCCTTGAATGGCTTTATAGAGATTGACCACATCGCCGCCGGCACAGAAGGCTTTTTCGCCGGCGCTGTCCAGCAGCACGGCCACGACCCGCTCGTCGCTTTGCCACTGGTTCAGGCGCGGCAGGATCTCTTCGATCATCTCCAGGGTGAGCGCGTTGAGCGAGCGCTCGGCGTTCAGGGTGATCTCGCCAATCACATGGCCATCTTGGGTGGTGTGCTCTTCAAACAGTACGCAACTCATTACCTTATCCTTGTATGCTCAGTGCTCGTGTTCAGGCTCAGGGGCACTCGGGCGACTACAGCTCGGCGGCACCGTCGGCCAGTACGCGGCGTGAAATAATCAGCCGCATGATCTCGTTGGTGCCTTCCAGAATACGGTGTACGCGCGTATCGCGCACGTAGCGCTCCATCGGGTACTCCTTGATATAGCCGTTGCCGCCGTAGAGCTGCAGCGCTTCATCGCATACTTTGAAGCCCACATCGGTGGCGAACCGTTTGGCCATCGCACAGTAGGTGGTGGCATCCGGGTGGCCCGCATCCAGCTTGGTGGCGGCCATGCGCACCAGTTGGCGGGCGGCCACCAGCTCGGTCACCATATCGGCCAGGCGGAACTGCAGCGCTTGGAACTCGGCGAGGCGCTTGCCGAACTGCTTGCGCTCTAGCATGTACTCGCGGGCTTTATTGAGCGCCTGCTGGGCCGTGCCGATCGAACACGTGGCAATGTTGATGCGCCCGCCGTCCAGCCCCTTCATGGCGATTTTAAAGCCGTCGCCTTCGTTACCGAGTAGGTGGTTAGCAGGTACGCGCACGTTTTCAAAGGTGATCATGCGGGTGGGCTGGCTGTTCCAGCCCATCTTGTCCTCTTTACGGCCGTAGCTGATGCCCTCGCTCTTGGCATCCACCGCAAAGGCGGAAACGCCGCTGGGGCCTTCACCGCCGGTGCGCGCCATCACCACCAGGAAATCGGTGCTACCCGCGCCGGAAATAAACATCTTGCTGCCGTTGAGCACGTAGTGTTCGCCATCACGCTTGGCGGTGGTTTTCAACGAGGCGGCATCGGAGCCTGAGTTAGGTTCGGTCAAGCAGTAAGAACCCAACAGCTCGCCCGTCGCCAGTTTTTCGCCCCACTGCGCCACGGCATCCGGCGTGCCGAAATCCGCCAGCATCCAGGTCACCATGTTGTGGATGGTGAGGTACGCGGTAGTGGAAGTGCAGCCCATCGACAGCTGCTCGAAAATGATGCTGGCATCCAACCGGGAAAGCCCTAAACCACCGACGCTTTCCGGCGCGTAGAGCGAGCAAAAGCCCAACTCCCCTGCTTTACGTATCACATCGACGGGGAAAAAAGACTCCGCGTCCCACTCGGCGGCGTGGGGTTCTAGCTCGTTCTGGGCGAACGCCCGGGCCATATCGGAAAAAGCGACCTGGTCTTCACTTAGCTCGAAATTCATGGCGTATCTCCACAGCGCGTGGGTGGCCCGCGCCCGCTGCCGAGGGCAGGCAAGTCACACACGGTTGTTGTCATTATTGGCAATGTTGACGTTTACGTTAACTTATATTTTTCGCCTATCGTGCGCAACCCAATCCTCCACGACCTTTGGCGTAGAAACGGCCTTACGGCCTTATTTCACAAGCAGAAAAAAGGGTGCCCAAAGGCACCCAATCCACGGACAGACGCGGTTAACGGGAGTCGATCATTTGAAGTTCTTGCGATACATCTTGGACAGCTCGCCAATGATGCCGCTGCGGAAGCTCAGTACGCACACCACGAAGATGATACCCAGAATCACGCTTACCCAGTTGCCCAACGGCGACTGCGCCAGCAGGTGTTGAAGGCTGACCACTAGCCCTGCCCCCATCAGCGGGCCAAGCAGCGTGCCGACGCCGCCCAGCAGCGTCATCAAAATCACCTCACCCGACATATGCCAGTGGGCATCGGTGAGCGAGGCCAATTGAAACACCACGGTCTTGGTGGAACCCGCCAAGCCCGCGAGTGCTGCCGAAAGCACGAACGCCAACAGCTTGTAGGCATCCACGTTGTAGCCCAGCGACACGGCGCGCGGTTCGTTTTCGCGAATGGCCTTCAGCACTTGCCCAAAGGGAGAGTGGACGGCGCGCTGAATCACTGCAAAGCCAAACACGAACACGGCGAAGACGAAGTAGTACATGGCGAGGTTACTGCTCAGATCGATCATTCCGAACAGGTGCCCTCTCGGCACACCGTGCAGGCCATCCTCCCCACCGGTGAACGACGACTGCACGAACACGAAGAACATGAGCTGCGCCAGCGCCAGCGTCACCATGGCGAAGTAGATACCCTGGCGGCGAATGGAGAGCACGCCAAACAGCGCCCCCAGCAGCGTGGCCATGAACGTACCGGCGAGAATACCCAGCTCGGGCGTCAAGCCTGGGTAGCTGGCCAGCAGGTACCCGGTGACATAACCGCCGGTAGCGAGAAACGCCGCGTGGCCGAATGAGAGCAGACCGGCGTACCCCAGCAGCAGGTTGAATGCGCAGGCAAACAGCGCAAAACAGAGAATCTTCATCAAAAAGACCGGGTACGCCACGAAGGGCGCGACCAATCCCACGGCCAACAGCGCGAGATAGAACATATTACGCCGCAGCTTGGCGCGCCGCTGGCGCTCTTGCACCGCTGAAGGGAGCGGCGCGGCCGATGTTGTAGGCGTGGTTGTCATGGTTATGCCTCCTTACCGAACAGCCCAGCGGGGCGTAACATGAGTACCAAAATCATGACCAGAAAGATCACGGTGTTAGAGGCTTCCGGGTAGTACACCTTGGTCAACCCCTCGATGATGCCCATTCCCAAGCCCGTGACGATCGCGCCGAGAATCGAGCCCATACCGCCAATCACCACGACCGCAAAGACCACGATCAGCAGGCTGGAGCCCATGGTGGGCGATACCGGGTACAGCGGTGCCGCCAGCACGCCCGCAAAGGCGGCAAGCCCGACCCCGAACCCGTAGGTGAGCGTAATCAGCAGCGGTACGTTCACGCCGAATGCCTGCATCAACTGAGAGTTTTCCGTACCGGCGCGCAGGTAAGCGCCCAACCGTGTGCGCTCGATCATGAACCAGGTGAACAGACACATGGCGAGCGCCGCCACCAGCACCCAAGCACGGTAGGTAGGCAGGAACATGAAGCCCAGGTTCAGGCCGCCCTGTAGAATCTCAGGCGTGGCATAGCGAGCCCCGGAAACGCCGAAGAAGTTGATCAGCGTGCCTTCGAAAATCAGCGCTAACCCGAAGGTCAGCAGCAGTCCGTAGAGGTGGTCCAGATGGGCAATGCGACGCAGCAGAAAGCGCTCCATCAGCATGCCAAAACCGCCCACCACCAGCGGAACCAAAATCAGTGCTAGCCAATAGTTGATGCCCAGGTAGCGAAAGCCCAGCAGCGCGGCGAAGGCTCCCAGCATGTACTGCGCCCCGTGGGCAAAGTTGACGATCTTCAGTAGGCCGAAGATGACCGCCAGGCCCAAACTAAGCAGTGCGTAAAAGGCACCGTTCACGAGCCCAAGCGTTAGCTGGCCCATGAACACGGCCATTGGCACGCCGAATATCATCGTCATGGTATGACTCTCCTCGCCGCTAAGCGGGCAGCCCAGCGGGCTGCCCCAGCGCGTTTATAGTGAATAACGCCTTTTCATCACGCCGTTACGGCTTGCTTGGCGGCGAGCCAAGGCGGCCAACGCCCTGGCTCGCGGCGTTTGACCGCTCAGTTCTGAACCAGCGAGCACTGGCTTTCAGAGAGCGGACGATAGGCTTCTGCGGCGGGAATGGTGCTGAGGATCTCGTAGAGGTCCCACTCACCGGTAGACTCTTCCGGGGTTTTTACCTGGGCTAGGTACATGTCGTGAATCATGCGGCCATCTTCACGAATGCTGCCGTTACGAGCAAAGAAATCATTGATCGGCTCTTCGGCCATTTTGGCGCGCACGGTTTCGGGGTCATCGGTGCCTGCGGCTTCCACGGCTTTCAGGTAGTGCATGGTGCTGGAGTAGATACCGGCTTGCACCATGGTGGGCATACGGCCGGTCTGTTCGAAGTAACGCTCGGACCACGCGCGCGACTCTTCGTCCATATCCCAGTACCAGCCGGTCGTCAGCAGCAGCCCTTGGGTGGCTTCCAGGCCCAGCGCGTGTACGTCGTTGAGGAAGATCAGCAGGCCTGCTAATTGCTGGCCGCTTTGGGTCAGACCAAACTGGCTGGCGGTGGTAATCGCGTTGACCGTGTCGGCACCGGCGTTGGCAAGGCCCACAATTTTCGCGCCGGACCCTTGCGCCTGCAGGATATAGGAGGAGAAGTCGCTGGTGGGAAACGGATGACGCACGCCACCGACGATTTCACCGCCGTTGGCCTCGACCACGCTGGTCACGTCCGCTTCCAGCGCATGGCCGAAGGCGTAATCGGCAGTGAGTAAGAACCAGCTATCGCCGCCCTGCTCAACGACGGCCTTCGCGGTGCCGTTGGCTAGCGGATAGGTGTCGTACACCCAGTGAATGTGGTTCGGGGTGCAGTGCTCGTTGGTGATGCTGGACGCTGCGGAGCCGGAGACGATGCCCAGGCCGTCGTTTTCTTGCAGCACTTTGGTCACGGCGATAGAGACGGACGATGCTACCAAGCCGCCGACCATATCGACGTTGCGCTGGTCGATCCACTCGCGCACGGTGTTGGCGCCTACGTCAGCGCTATTGCGGTCATCGGCGCTGAACACCACGATGGGTGAGCCGTTGACGCTACCACCAAAATCGGCCACCGCCATCTCCATGGCGGTTTGACCGCCGGGACCAGCCAGGTCGCGGTAGGTACCGGACATATCGGCCAAATAGCCAATACGCACTTCGCCATCGCTGATCTCGGCGTGGGCGGTCGAGATCGCCATGCTAGAGGCAGCGGCAACGGCGATGCTGGCAGCCAGCGTTTTTTTCATGAAAGTCATGTTCGTCTCCTGGCCCTGGGGGCCTTTGTTCTTATGATTCAGACAGTGATGATCCGAGCGGTGTCGGGTCGGACGTTCGGTTAGTGCGTTTGCGAGTGGTGCAAGGCAGTGCGTTTGTTATTGTTCGAGACTTGCAGTTGATGTGGTTGTGCGTGATTTATACCCCCAGCATGCTGTTCAAGTGTTCACGCCGCGAGGGAAGCTGCGCGGCAGTGATCTCTTCGACGATTTGGCCGTGGTCCATCACGAAATGGCGGTCGGCCAGCGGCGCGGCAAAGCGGAAGTTCTGCTCTACCAGCACGATGGTCATGCCCCGCTCTTTGAGCTGGACCAGTACCTCGCCCAGTTTCTGCACGATGACCGGCGCCAGCCCTTCGGTAATCTCATCCAGCAGCAGCAAGCGCGCGCCGGTGCGCAAAATGCGCGCCATGGCCAGCATCTGCTGCTCGCCACCGGAAAGTCGCGTCCCCTGGCTTCGGCGACGCTCGTAGAGGTTCGGGAACATGGCGTAGATTTCGTCCAGACTCATACCGCCGGAGCGTACGGTAGGCGGCAGCAGCAGGTTTTCGTGGACATCCAGGCTTGCAAAAATGCCGCGCTCCTCCGGGCAGTAGCCAATGCCCAACCGGGGAATATGGTGCGGCTTCATGCGCAGCGTTTCATTGCCATTGATGACGATCGACCCCGTACGCCGCCCCACCATGTTCATGATGGCTTTAAGCGTGGTGCTGCGACCTGCGCCGTTGCGGCCCAGCAAAGTAACCAGCTCACCTCGCTTCACGTCGAAATTCACGCCGTGGAGAATGTGCGACTCGCCGTAGAAGGCGTGCAAATCCTGCACGCGCAGCATCTCTAAGCTTTGGTTTTCCGGGGCTTCTTGTGGGTCGAAGGCTTCAGCGGTGTTCATGCAGTGACCTCCTCGGCGGCTTCACTACCCATATAAGCTTCACGTACTAGGGGGTTGCGGGAAACCGTATCGTAATCCCCCTCTGCCAGCACCGCGCCCCGCGCCAATACGGTAATGCGATCACATAGGCGGCTCACAACGCTCAAGTTGTGCTCGACCATCAACACCGTGCGGCCTTGAGAAACCCGCTTGATCAGCGCCACGATGCGGTCCACGTCTTCCGCGCCCATGCCTTGGGTGGGTTCGTCCAACAGCATCATGCTGGGGTCTAGCGCTAGCGTGGTGGCGACTTCCAACGCGCGCTTGCGGCCATAGGGCATTTCTACGGTGAGCGTATCGGCGTATTCGCGCAGGCCCACTTCATCGAGCAGCGCCAGTGCGCGGTCGTTGAGGTGATCCAGCGACTTTTCCGATTTCCAGAAATGGAACGACGTGCCCAGCTGTCGCTGAAGGGCCACGCGCACGTTTTCCAACGCGGTCATATGGGCAAACACCGCTGAAATCTGAAACGAGCGCACCAACCCCAGCCGGGCAATCTCGTTGGATTTTCTGCTGGTGATGGATTGGCCGCGATACAGAATGTCGCCCCGAGTAGGGGGCAAAAATTTGGTCAACAGATTGAAAACGGTGGTTTTGCCCGCGCCGTTCGGGCCAATCAGCGCATGGATGTGCCCTTCCTGCACTTGGAGGTTTACGTTGTCTACGGCGGTGAAGCCGCGAAACTCTTTGGTCAGCCCTCGGGTTTCGAGCACTGGCCCTTTAGTCACTTCGTCTGCACGCATGAGGTAGGACGCCTCTTGTTGTTCTTGTACGGTGGGAAGCGAAACTCGTTAGCCAGCAACGCATCCTTACCTGAACGTAAGGTGTAGGTGCAAACTAGCAACCTCCCAGTGGGTATTACAATTACAACTTTGGTCTACGCACCATGCTGGCGCATCAAAAAGCACACCAAAATTCATTATTTTTCAATACGTTAACCACATTCAACGCTGACTACTCCTTTGCAATCGCTGCTTTACGTTAACGTAAACTTGTTTTAGCCTCATGGTCAGTGTTCCATAGGGACATTCCCCTATCGACGAGAATAACGAACATGAGCAAAACCTACTCGATCAGTGAGCTGGCCAGTGAGTTCGATGTCACCACGCGTAGCATCCGTTTTTACGAAGACCAAGAGCTCCTACACCCTACCCGGCGGGGTCAGACACGCATCTACAGCAGTAAAGATCGCGTACGGCTGAAGCTAACGCTCCGCGGTAAACGCCTGGGGTTTTCGCTGGCAGAAATTCGCGAGCTGTTCGAACTGTGGGACGAAACCCGCAGCGGCAGTGAAAAGCAGCTTCATCTCATGTTGAGCAAGATCAGCGAGCGTAAAGCGGCGTTAGAGCAGCAGATGAAAGACATCACGATGGTGCAACTAGAGCTTGAAAGCGCAGAGATTCGCTGCCGCCAAGCGCTAGAAGAGTTGAACGAGAAGCACCCGGCCACCTCGAAATAGCCGCTTTCGCCACTTTTCTAAACCACAGACCATGAATAACGACAAGGTGAGTGACCATGTTTTCCCACTATTCAGAACTCAATTTCGGCCTCGACGATGAGCTCAACATGCTGCGCGAGCAGGTCAACGCTTTTGCCGCCAGTGAAATCGCCCCCCGCGCCGCCGAGATCGACCATAACAATGAATTCCCCAGCGATCTGTGGAAGAAATTTGGTAACATGGGTCTGCTAGGCATCACTGTGCCTGACGAAGATGGCGGTAGCGGCATGGGTTACCTGGCTCACTGCATCGCCATGGAAGAGATCTCCCGTGCCAGCGCATCGGTGGGCCTCTCTTACGGCGCGCACTCGAACCTATGCGTCAACCAGCTCAAGATCAACGCCTCCGCCGAGCAAAAGGCCAAGTACTTGCCCAAGCTGATCAGCGGTGACCACGTGGGCGCGCTGGCGATGTCAGAGCCAGGTGCCGGTTCCGACGTGGTCTCCATGCAGTTGCGCGCGAAAGAGGATGGCGACCACTACGTGCTCAACGGCAATAAGATGTGGATCACCAACGGTCCGGATGCCGATGTGCTGGTGGTGTACGCCAAAACCGACCCGGATGCCGGCTCCAAAGGCATCACCGCCTTCATCATCGAAAGAGGCATGCCCGGCTTCTCTACCGCCCAGAAGCTCGACAAACTGGGCATGCGGGGCTCCAACACCTGCGAGCTGGTTTTTCAGGATTGCCGCGTGCCCGCCGAGAACGTGCTGGGCGAAGTAGGCAAAGGCGTTCGCGTCTTGATGAGCGGCTTGGATTACGAGCGCGCCGTCCTGGCCGCAGGCCCTATCGGCATCATGCAAGCCGCCATGGACATCGTCATTCCTTACATCCATGAGCGTAAGCAGTTCAATCAATCCATCGGTGAGTTCCAGCTGGTGCAGGGCAAAGTGGCGGATATGTACACCACCCTGAATGCCTGCCGCGCCTACCTCTACGCGGTGGCCGGCGCCTGCGACCGGGGCCAAACCTCCCGGAAGGATGCCGCTGGCGTCATTCTTTATTGCGCTGAAAAAGCCACCCAAGTCGCTCTGGATGCGATTCAGCTATTGGGCGGTAACGGGTATATCAACGAGTACCCCACCGGCCGCCTGCTGCGCGACGCAAAACTGTATGAGATTGGTGCCGGCACGAGCGAAATTCGTCGGATGCTGATTGGCCGCGAACTGTTTACCGAAAGTCTTTAACAATAATGACCGGGGCCGGGCTATGAGCACACTCTCGACACAGATCAACCCGCGCAGCGATGCGTTTCAAGCCAACGACGCCGCCATGCGCGGCGAAGTCCGACAACTGCGTGAGCTGACCGCCGCCATCGCTCAGGGAGGCGGCGAGAAAGCCCGCGCTCGCCATGAAAGCCGTGGCAAGCTGTTCGTGCGTGACCGAATCGACCACCTGATCGACGAAGGCTCGCCGTTTTTGGAATTTTCTGCGCTGGCCGCTCACCACGTTTACGACAGCGACGTACCCGCCGCTGGCGTGGTGACCGGCATTGGCCGCGTCTCGGGCGTCGAGTGCGTCATCGTGGCCAACGACGCCACCGTCAAAGGCGGCACCTACTTTCCCCTGACGGTCAAAAAACACCTGCGCGCGCAAGAGATCGCCCGCAAGCACCGCTTGCCGTGTATCTATCTGGTCGATTCTGGCGGTGCCTTTCTGCCCCGCCAGGACGAAGTCTTCCCCGACCGCGACCACTTCGGGCGTATTTTCTACAACCAGGCCACGATGTCCGCTGAAGGCATCCCGCAAATCGCCGTGGTGATGGGCTCCTGTACCGCAGGCGGTGCGTACGTGCCTGCCATGGCGGACGAGTCGATCATCGTCAAAGAACAAGGCACGATTTTCCTGGGCGGGCCGCCGCTGGTGAAAGCCGCCACGGGGGAGAGCATCAGCGCGGAAGACCTGGGCGGTGCGGACGTTCACGCCAAAAAGAGCGGCGTGGCCGACCACTACGCCGAAAACGACGCTCATGCGCTGCAGCTTGCCCGCGCCTGCGTGTCGCGGCTGAACTGGCAAAAGCGTGGCCAGCTGGCCATGCAGCCGCCAAGGCCCCCCAAACTCGACCCATCTGAGCTTTACGGCATCGTCGGCACCGACCTGAAAAAGCCCTACGATGTGCGCGAAGTGATTGGCCGCATCGTCGATGGCTCCGACTTTGACGAGTTCAAACGCTACTACGGCGACACGCTGGTGACCGGCTTTGCTCACATCCACGGCTACCCGGTGGGGATCGTGGCCAACAACGGCGTACTGTTTTCGGAGAGCGCGGTAAAAGGTGCGCACTTTATCGAGCTGTGCGCCCAGCGCAAAATCCCGCTGGTGTTCCTGCAGAACATCACCGGCTTCATGGTCGGCTCTAAGTACGAGCATGAAGGCATCGCCAAGCACGGTGCCAAGCTCGTCACCGCCGTGGCCTGCGCCAACGTGCCGAAATACACCGTGCTGATTGGCGGCAGCTTCGGCGCGGGTAACTACGGCATGTGTGGCCGCGCTTACGACCCCAACCTGCTGTTCATGTGGCCCAACGCGCGTATTTCGGTGATGGGCGGCGAACAGGCAGCGGGCGTCCTTTCCCAAGTAAAACGCGAGCAGTACGAGCGCGAAGGCCGAGAATGGAGCAAAGAGGACGAAGAAGCCTTCAAAAAGCCCACCCGCGACCAGTACGAGCATCAGGGCCACCCCTACTACGCCAGCGCCCGCCTGTGGGACGACGGCGTGATCGACCCGCTACAAACTCGCGACGTGCTGGGGCTTTCACTGGCCGCTGCGATGAATGCAGAAGTCAAAGAGACACGCTTCGGCGTGTTCCGGATGTAAGGGGCGAACCTCATGGCTTACTCAACACTGGTGATCGAAGCAGGCGTGGCGCGGCTCACCTTGAACCGCCCAGAGGTGCATAACGCCTTTGACGACAGCCTGATTGCCGAACTCAACGCGCACCTGGAAAAGCTGCACGACTTGGCAAGTGCAGGCGACGTTCGGGTGGTGGTGCTCGGCTCCGAAGGCAAAAGCTTCTCCGCAGGTGCTGACTTGAACTGGATGAAGCGCATGGTCGAATACGACCTGGAAGACAACCTCGCCGATTCCCGCAAGCTGTCCGCTCTCATGCACGGCCTGGACACGCTGCCCTGCCCGACCATCTGCCGCGTACAGGGGGCGGCGTTCGGCGGCGCGGTGGGCTTGGCCGCCTGCTGCGATATCGTCATCGCCTCCGAAAAGGCCAAGTTTTGCCTGTCGGAAGTCAATATTGGCCTGTCGCCTGCGGTGATCAGCCCCTACGTTCAGCGCGCCCTTGGCCAGCGTCAGATGCGCCGATACGCGCTGAGTGCCGAGGTCATGGACGCGCCTACCGCACTCGTCCTGGGGTTGGCCCACCACGTGGTGGAACCCGAAGCCCTGGATAGCGCAGTGGATACGATGATCGACACACTGATGAAAGGCTCCCCCCAAGCACAGCGAGCAACGAAAGCCTTGCTTGCCGACGTGGCCCAAGCCCCGGATAGCGACGCCACCCGCGAGCACACCTGCCAGGTAATTGCCAAGCTGCGGGTAAGCGAAGAGGGCCAAGAGGGTTTAGCCAGCTTTTTTGACAAGCGTCGCCCCGCCTGGACCTCTCCTGAAGAACACAATAACGCTGCGGAGCCACGCTCATGACGTTTACCCCGACCAAATTCGATACGCTCCTGGTGGCCAACCGCGGTGAAATCGCCTGCCGCGTGATGCGCACCGCCCGCCGCATGGGCTTAAAAACCGTGGCGGTTTACTCCGACGCCGACGCTACTGCCCGCCACGTGCGTGACGCCGACGAGGCCGTGCGCCTCGGCCCCGCCGCCGCTCGGGAAAGCTACTTGAACATTGACGCGGTGATTGAGGCCGCCCAACGCACCGGCACCGGCGCGATTCACCCCGGCTACGGCTTCTTGTCCGAGAACGGCACCTTCGTTAAAGCGCTAGAGCAAGCGGGCATTACCTTTGTTGGCCCACCCGCCTCTGCCATTGCCGCCATGGGCGACAAATCCGCCGCCAAAGCGCGCATGGCGAATGCGGGTGTGCCACTGGTGCCCGGCTACCACGGCGACGACCAAGACGATGCCCTGTTGCGTTCCGAAGCCGATAAGATCGGCTACCCCGTCATGCTGAAAGCCAGCGCCGGTGGCGGTGGTAAAGGCATGCGCGTCGTCGAGAACGGCGACGGTTTCAAAGCCGCGCTGGACGGCTGCCGCCGGGAGTCTAAAGCCGCGTTTGGCGATGACCGCATGCTGATCGAGAAGTATCTGGTACAGCCCCGCCATGTGGAAGTACAGGTGTTCTGCGACCGCTACGGCAACGGCGTGTACCTGTTCGAGCGGGACTGCAGCGTGCAGCGCCGCCATCAGAAAGTCATCGAAGAAGCCCCTGCCCCCGGCATGACGTCTGAACTGCGCGCCGCCATGGGTGATGCCGCCGTTCGCGCCGCCAAAGAGATCGGCTACGTGGGCGCGGGCACGGTGGAATTTTTGCTAGATGCCGACGGCTCGTTCTACTTCATGGAGATGAACACCCGCCTGCAGGTGGAGCATCCCGTGACCGAGATGATTACCGGCCAAGATCTGGTGGAATGGCAGCTAAGAGTCGCCATGGGCGAACCGCTGCCCTGCCGCCAGGACGAGCTGACCATTACCGGCCACAGTTTCGAAGCGCGCATTTACGCCGAAGACCCGGAGCAGGACTTCCTTCCCGCCACCGGCTTACTCACCCGCTTTGCGCTGGACTTGGAAGGCGCAGGGCTGGGCGCGAACCAAGTACGATTGGATAGCGGCGTAGAGAGCGGCGATACGGTGTCGATGCACTACGACCCGATGCTTGCCAAGCTGATTGTGCATGGCGTTGACCGCGACGCGGCGCTAGCTACCCTCAACCGGGCGCTGGCGGCGCTGGATGTGCAGGGCGTAGTCACCAACCGCGCCTTCTTGCAGCGCTTAGCCAATCACCCAGGCTTTAAGAACGTCGAGCTGGATACTCGCTTTATCGAGCGCAACGAAGCCACCCTGTTTGCTCCGCGTCAGTTTTCTATAGAAGACTATGCCAGCGCCGCGCTAATTGGTTTGCATCAATTAGCCCAGGAGTGCGAAAGCGACTCCCCCTGGGACCGCCACGACGGTTTCCGGCTCAACGCCCCGCACACCATCCGCATTGCGCTGTGCGACCCGGCAAGCGCCCAAGCCCCGGATAGCGACCGCGCGGTCGTGGTGGTCGAAGGCAAACGCGAGCCCCTGGATGCTCAGTGGCAACTCACCATCGACGGCAGCACGCTGAGCGCCAGCCTACAGCCGCTGGAAGGCGACGCCGTTGCCGTCACGCTGAATGGCCACCGCCGCCGCCTACAGGCGTATAGAGATGGTCATGTAGTGGTGATGGCCGAACCCAGCGGTGAAACCCGCCTGTTCTGGCGGCGCATCGATGCTATCGACCACGGCCACCACGAAGCGGAATCTACTCTCACCGCGCCCATGAACGGCACGGTAGTAGCGCTGTTAGTGGAACCGGGTGCTCAGGTTGAAAAAGGCATGCCGCTGATGGTGATGGAAGCCATGAAGATGGAGCACACCATGACCGCCCCCGCCGATGGCAGCGTAGAGACCTTCCACTTCCAGGCAGGCGATACGGTAAGCCAGGGCGCTGTGCTGCTCGACTTTGCCCCCAGCGAATAGGAGCCACACATGGCACTGCCTACGTCTATCAAGCTATTTGAAATGGCCCCCCGCGACGGGCTGCAAAACGAGCCGGGCACTCTGGTGCCCACAGCCACCAAAATTGAGCTGATCGAGCGGCTGGCGAATGCGGGCATTCGCCATATCGAATCGGCCAGCTTTGTCTCGCCCAAGTGGGTGCCGCAAATGGGCGACGCCGCCGAGGTGATGCGCGGCATTCAGCGCCAGCACGGCGTGGTGTATTCCGCGCTGACACCTAATCTCAAAGGTTTAGAGGGCGCTCTGGAGGCAGGCGTTGAGGAAGTCGCGGTATTCGGTGCGGCATCGGAGGCGTTCTCGCAAAAGAACATCAACTGCTCGATTGCCGAGTCGTTAGCGCGCTTTGAGCCGGTGCTTGCCCGCGCCAAGGAGGCAGGCGTGCGGGTGCGGGGCTACGTCTCCTGCGTGCTGGGCTGCCCTTATGAGGGGGATATCGCTCCCCATAAAGTAGCGGATGTCGCCAAGGCGCTGTATGAGATGGGCTGCTATGAAGTCTCCTTGGGCGACACCA
Source organism: Halomonas meridiana (assembly GCF_009846525.1). Taxonomy (NCBI): domain Bacteria; kingdom Pseudomonadati; phylum Pseudomonadota; class Gammaproteobacteria; order Oceanospirillales; family Halomonadaceae; genus Vreelandella; species Vreelandella aquamarina. Next base: position 2,243,473 of record NZ_CP024621.1, read on the forward strand.
TTGGCGTGGGTACGCCGCTGGCCGCTAAGCGAATGATTGAAGCCACTCGCCAGCAGGTGCAGATTGAGAAACTCGCCGCTCACTTCCACGACACGTACGGCATGGCGATTGCCAACCTGTACGCCGTGCTGGAAGAAGGCGTGAGCGTGATCGATGCCGCCACGGCAGGCCTGGGTGGCTGCCCCTATGCCAAGGGCGCATCGGGCAATGTGGCTACCGAAGACGTGCTCTATTTACTGGAAGGGCTGGGCATTGATACCGGCATCGACCTGCAGGCAGTGATCGATACCGGCGACTGGATCACTAAACAGCTTGGCCGCAAACCCAGTGCCAAGGTGGCCCTCGCCAAAGGGTGTGCCAAAAGCAGCACAGCGTAACGCCACCCGAACATCCTAATAATTAAAAATGCGTCACTTCCCGTTCAGATAAAAAAAAGACATCGGAGACTCACCATGGCATCACCTGCAACCTTGCCCAGCTACACCAGCAGCACCGCCGAGAAGCCGCTGCTGGGCATGACCATTGGCGATAAATTCGACCAAATTGCCGCTCAGTACCCGGATAACGACGCGCTGATAGCGCTTCACCAGAATATTCACTGGAGCTACCGCGAGCTTCATCAGGAAGTGAACCGCTGCGCCCGCGCCCTGCTCGCCATTGGTGTACGAAAAGGCGACCGCGTGGGTATTTGGGCTCCCAACTGCAGCGAATGGACGTTGACCCAGTTTGCCACCGCCAAAATTGGCGCGATCCTGGTGAACATCAATCCGTCTTACCGAACCCATGAGCTGGAGTACGCGCTGAACCAGTCCGGCGCGCGCTTTTTAGTCACTGCCAACCAATTCAAAAGCTCCGACTACACGGCGATGCTGTTCGAGCTGGCGCCAGAGCTCAACAGCTGTGCGGAAGGCCAACTACAATCACAGAAACTGCCGAACCTTGAGTGCATCATTAACCTAAGCGCCGACAAGCACAGCGGCATGTGGCGCTGGGCAGACTTCATCGCCGAAGCCGACAAGGTTAGCCAAACCGACGTGGACGACCTACAGGCCACGCTGCAGTTCGACGACCCGATCAATATCCAGTACACCTCTGGCACCACCGGCTTTCCCAAGGGGGCCACGCTCTCTCACCACAACATTCTCAATAACGGCTTTTTTGTGGCCGAAAGCATGGGCTTTACCAGCGAAGACCGCTTGGTGATTCCCGTACCGCTCTACCACTGCTTTGGCATGGTGATGGGTAACCTGGGCTGCGTGACCCACGGCGCGGCGATGATCTACCCCGATGAAGGCTTCGACCCCGGCAAAGTGCTGAAAGCCGTTCATGAGCAGAAAGCCACTGCGTTGTATGGTGTGCCTACCATGTTCATCGCCGAGCTTGAGCACCCTGACTTCGCCAGCACCGACTTTTCGTCGCTGCGCACCGGCATTATGGCGGGTTCCATTTGCCCTGCTGAAATCATGAAGCAGGTCATCAACAAGATGAACATGAAGGGCGTGCAAATCGCCTACGGCATGACCGAAACCAGCCCGGTGTCCACGCAAACCGGCGCGAACGACACCATTGAAAAGCGCGTTTCCACCGTGGGCCGCACCCAGCCCCACCTGGAGAGCAAGATCGTCGACCCTGGCAACGGCGGCATTCTACCCCGTGGCGAAATCGGCGAGCTGTGTACCCGTGGCTACAGCGTGATGCTGAAGTATTGGAACAACGACAAAGCCACTGCCGAGGCCATCGACGAAGCGGGCTGGATGCACACCGGCGACTTGGCCACCATGGATGACGAGGGCTACATCCAGATCGTCGGTCGCATCAAAGACATGGTGATTCGCGGCGGCGAGAACGTCTACCCGAAAGAGATCGAAGAGTTCTTGTACGCTCACCCAGCGATCTCCGAAGTACAGGTCACCGGCGTGCCGGACAAAAAGTACGGCGAAGAGCTGATCGCCTGGGTGAAGCTCAACAGCACGGCGGGCGAGATTACCGGGGAAGACCTGCGCGAATACTGCAAAGGCAAAATCACCCACTTCAAGATCCCGCGCTACTTCAAGTTCGTGGATGAGTTCCCAATGACGGTGACCGGCAAAATCCAGAAATTCAAAATGCGCGAAATCTCGATTAAAGAGCTGGGGCTGGAAGACCAAACGTAAAAGGGATCGAAGCTGTTACAACGGTCAACTGTCGCTCAGAACAACCCGTAGCGGAGGCTTTCGCCAGGGTTGTTCTGATCCTGAGACGTTAGCCCCAACCGAGGCTCCCCATGCCCACTTCCCTCGCCCACCACTACCATCAAGCGCTGCGCGACCAGGATATTCTCCACCAACTGCGCACCCACTACCCCGATGGCCCCACGCTGCATCAATTAGCACCGCTCGACCAGCTGCATATCGGTGGCTTTGCCACATCCGCAAGGCTGTTGGGCTTGCTCGACCCCAAATCCCAGCACGCGCTGGATATAGGCGCAGGGCTGGGCGGGCTGATGCGCCAAGGTGCCGCGCAAGGTTTTCATATAACCGGGCTGGATATTACCCACCGCTTTAGCGCGCTTAATCAAGCCATTAGCCGATTGGCGCTAAGCCATCACACTGCTAAAGCCCACCATGGCAAGCTGCGCTGGGTCACGGGCGACGCCTGCGCGCTACCGTTTGCACAGACAAGCTTTGACGCGGTGCTGTTCCAACACAGCCTGATGAATATGCCCGACCCTGCACGCGTACTGGCCGAGTGCCGCCGCGTGCTGCGACCTGGCGGCCAGTTGGTGATGCATGAAGTCGTTGGCGGGCTACACAGCGAGGCGCTGCGATTCCCGGTGCCCTGGGCCGAAGGGCCAACGCACTCGCATTTGCTCTCGTTAACCGGGCTGGCCCACCAACTTGAAGCGAGCGGTTTTAATATTCAGCACAGCGAAGACTGGAGCCACACCGCGATTGAATGGCGCACGCGCCAGCGGCAAAAAGAGCAGGCACCGCGTACCGCCGTCCTCTCACCTCAGTGGGTATTCGGTGAGCGTTTTATGCAGATGGGAAAAAATTTGCTGGAAAATTTGGCGAATGGCGCAATTCACGTGGTGGAAATCAGCGCTCGTTGCTAGGCTGATAAAGATAACGTCAACGAGAAAGGACAAGAGGAACGCCAATGAACCGCTTGGCAAGCACCCTGCTGTTGAGCCTGTTCGGCACTGCCCTTCCTTTGAGTGCATCCTTTGCCGATGACGGCGCTCCCGTTCTCTCCTATGCCGCTCCCGACAGCGAATGGATGCGCCTTGATAACGGCGTGGTGCTGGAAGGCAGCGACCTCAGCAGCCTAGATAGCTACACCTCCGGCTTTCGTCTCACCGCTGGCTTCAGCCCTTGGCAGCTCCCGCAGTTGGATATTGGCGCTGAAATTGCCTACCGCGAAAGCGAAGAAGTGCCCATCGCTTCCAGCGTCAACCCGATGATTATGGACACCTTGAGCCTTGGCGGTGCTATTGTGGCGGGTATTCGCATGGGCGCGTTTAGCATCTACGCCAAATCAGGCCTGACCGAATGGCGAGGTGACACCGACCAGCCGATTGCCGAGGATAGCGGCACCGCCCTTCTGCAAGGGTTTGGTGCCACCATGACCGTCAATCGATTGATCAGCCGATTAGAGTACGAACGTATTGATGCGCCGTCGCTCAGCCACCTCAATATGCTCAGCGCCTCGCTACATTTGCCGTTTTAAGCTACGAACGCTGCTCTGCGGGGCCTCTGCTCAATGTCTGCGGATCGCTCTCTGGAGCGGGAGCCGTCCATACCGGCACTTCCTCTTGTTGCGGTGCCTGCCAGTCTTGATGCATCGCGGTATTCAGCGCCTCTTCCAACTTCATAAATAGCTCGCCATAGCGCGGGCTAAAGCTTATGCCTTCGTCGATCTCTTTCCAGGCCTCGAACAACTCGTCGGCGTGAGCGTCTTCATTCTGTACAAAGGCCCAGGTCATCTGTTTAGCGCGCATCGGATGAACGCCCATGGCGGTGAGCGCATGGCCGCCTAGCTCCAGCGCCGAATGGTAGGTTTCGCTGATCACGTCGTCGGCTCCGGCCTCGCGCAGCTGGTAGCCGTGGCCCCGGTCAAAGGCGCGGGCCAGCACCCACACATTGGGGTAGAACTGTTTAACGTGCTTAACGATACCCACCGCACGCTCGCGGTCGTCGATGGCGACCACCAGCAGACGAGCGTGCTCGATACCGGCGGTTTCCAGCAAATCGGAGCGGCTAGCGTCGCCAAAGTAGCTTTTAATGCGAATGTTACGCAGGTTTTCGATCTGCTCGATCTCGTGATCCAGCGCCACGATGGGAATGTTATTGGCCCGCAGCAGGCGGCAAATAATCTGCCCAAAACGGCCGACCCCCGCCACGATGACCGGCGCCTGCTCTTCGATGGTATCGGCTTCACGGTCGTCATTCTTGGCAGTTTGGTAGCGCGGCAGCACCAGCTTGTCGTAAGCAATGAACAGCAGCGGTGTAAGGAACATCGACAGCGCCACCACCAGCGAGAGCACCTGGGAGAGTTCCACCGGAATCACGCTGTTCTGCACGCTATAGGTCAGCAGGACGAAGCCAAACTCACCCGCTTGGGCAAGACTTAGGGTGAACAGCCAGCCATTGCTGCCGTGTACCTTGAACAGCAGCGCCAGCACCAGCAAAATGGCCGCTTTCACAACGATGACGGCCAAGCCCAGGCCTAGCACCGTGGCCCACTCCGCCGCTAGCACGTCAAAGTTGATGCCTGCGCCCACGGTGATGAAGAACAGTCCCAGCAGTAGCCCCTTGAATGGCTCGATATTGGCCTCGATCTCGTGCTTGAACTCGCTGTTGGCCAGTACAATACCGGCCAGGAAGGCCCCCAAGGCGGGCGATAGGTTCACCAAGCTCATCAAGGCGGCAATGCCGATCACCAGCATCAGCGCAGAGGCGGTAAACACTTCCCGTAGGCCGGAGCCAATCACGTAGCGGAACAGCAGCGGCCCTAAATAGTAGCCGCCCACAATTACGCTGCCGATGGCGGCCACCACTACCAGCGCATGTGCCCAGGCAGGCAGATGCGCCACTAGGCTTAGCCCCGCGTGGCCATGGTCGTCACTGGCAGCGCCCATTAATTCCGGCAGTGCCAGTAGCGGGATGAGCGCCAGCATAGGAATGACGGCGATATCTTGAAACAGCAGCACCGAAAAGGCGCTGCGCCCGCCTTCGGTTTTGGAAAGCCCCTTCTCACTCAGGGTTTGCAGCACGATGGCAGTGGATGAGAGCGCAAAAATCAGCCCCACCGCCAGGGCGGTTTGCCAAACGAGCCCTAGCCACCAGGCAATGGCAGCGCCTGCCGCTGCGGTCAGCACCACTTGCAAACCGCCCAGGCCCAGCAGCCGCACCCGCATGGCCCATAAGCCTTTGGGGTCTAGCTCCATGCCCACCAAAAACAGCATCATTACCACACCAAATTCAGCAAAGTGCTGGATGGTGGTGGTCTCCTGGCCGACCAGCCCCAGCACGGGGCCAATCACCACACCGGCGACCAAATAACCCAACACCGACCCCAGCCCGAAGCGCTTGGCCAGCGGCACGGCTATCACCGCCGCCACTAAATAGATGAATGCTTGAATAAAATAGCCGGTCATGGCGACTCCTTAACCTCACTGCGACTTGACTTCCCTGAGCAATCCGTTAACGTACTAGTACGCTAGTACATGACCAAATCACTCGGTGGCACGATGTCCTTACACGATACGTTTCAAGCTGACCTGGTGCGCCACCTGCTTGCGATCGACACGCCCGATGCAATGGACGAAGCACTGGCCAGCCTGCTTACGCCAGCAGAGTATCAAGAAATCAGCAAACGCCTACAGATTTTTAAGCTGCTGCGCGAGGGCGTCCCCCACCGCAAAATTGCCGAAACCCTAGGCGTGGGTATTGCGACCGTGTCACGCGGATCACGCGCGCTGACGATGTTAGCCTCTTCACGGAATGAGCACTTATGAGCACCACCGATACGGCCGCTGCGGCAGGCCCCCAGCCGTTCACCCTGCCCCGCAAGCCCCATTACGTTACCCTGGCGGCAGACTGCGACTTCTTTGCCCTGTTTCAAAAAATCGAGCGGCGCTTCGATACCTGCTACATGCTGGAGTCGCTGGGCGAAGATAGCCACATGGCGCGCCATTCGATCATTGGTTTCGACCCCGAGTACACGCTCTATGCCAATGGCAACACGCTAACCATCGAAAGCCGCGACGGCGAGGCCAACCACTATTCCAGCGACAACCCCTACGAGCTGCTGCGCAGCCTGATTCCGCAGAACATTATTTCGCGTAAGTACGCGGGCGGGTTAAGCGGTTACCTGGGCTACGACGCCATGCAGTACTTCGAGCCGTCGCTGACGCTGAAAGCCAGCGACGACTTCGATACGTTCCGCTTTGGGCTGTACAAAGATGGCCTGATCCTCGACAAGATGACCGGGGAAGTCACCTACTTCTACTACGACAATAGCCGTTACGCGTTTCTACAGACGCTGATCGACGCCGACGACGAGCCCGCAGGCGCGCTGCACATTACTGCGCTGGGCGACACCATGAGCAAAGCCGAGCACGCCGAAGCGGTCGCCAAGGTGAAGCAGGACATCATCGACGGCAAAGTTTTTCAGTGCGAAGTGGGCTTTAAAAAGCGCTTTCGCATTCAGGGCGACACGCTGGCGCTTTACGACCAGCTGCGTACCATCAACCCCTCGCCGCAGATGTACTACGTGAAGTTTGGCGAACAGAAGCTGATTGGTGCCAGCCCCGAGCTGCTGTTCCGCCTGCGCCAGGGCGAGATGGAGACGTTCCCGCTGGCGGGCACCACCCTGCGCGGCCAAACGCCCCAGGAGGATACCCAGCTTGCCCGCGCGCTGCTCAACGACCCCAAAGAGATCGCCGAGCACAACATGATCGTGGACCTGCACCGCAATGACATTGGTCGAGTGGCGCAGTTTGGTACGGTCAAAGTACGCAGCCTGATGGATATCAAGCGCTTCAGTCACGTTCAGCATATCTCTAGTGAGATCGTCGGCATCATTGCCGAAGGCGAAGACATGTTCACCGCGCTGGCCAGCAACTTCCCAGCGGGCACGCTAACCGGCGCACCTAAAATCGAAGCGATGAAAATCATCGATGACTTGGAAACCGACGGGCGCGGCCCCTACGGCGGCGCGGTGGGCCAGTTCTCCTTCAACGGCGACTGCACCTTTGCGATCCCCATCCGTACGGTGTTTGTTAACGGCGAGCGCGCCTACGTACAAACCTGTGGCGGCAACGTTTACGACAGCAACGCCGAAGATGAGTACGAAGAGATTCGCCGCAAGTTTGCCGGCACCCGCAAGGCCTTGGCCCCCTTTATGGATACGGAAACGGAGAGCCCCGCATGAAGGTGCTGATCATCGATAACTACGACTCCTTCACCTATAACCTCTACCAGTTTATTGGTGAGATTCTGACCACGGAGAAGAATCGCGGCGAGCTGCCCCATTTCGAAATTGTGGTGAAGCGCAACAATCAGATTGATTTTAAAGCGATTGAAGCCATGGCGCCGGATCGCATTATTATCTCGCCTGGCCCCGGCTCGCCGGATGACCCACGCTACTTTGGCGTATGCGCCGAAGTGATCGAGAAGCTGGGCAAAACCACGCCGCTGCTGGGCGTTTGCCTAGGTATGCAGGGCATCGTGCACGTGTTCGGCGGCAAGGTGGTCAAAGCGCCGCTGCCGATGCACGGCAAAATCAGCCCCATAAACCACGACAACCGCTCTGTGTTTAACGGCGTACCCGACCAGCTTGAGGTGATGCGCTACCACTCGCTAATTGCCGATGCGGCGACGCTGCCAGAGTGCCTGGAAGTGACCGCCACGGTAGGTGCACTCACCGCCGACAGCTTTGCTGAACGTGGCCGCTGGCAGGCAGCGGGTGAGTTTGAGCTGATGGGCGTGAAGCACCGTGACTACCCGATTCACGGCATTCAGTTTCACCCGGAGTCGTTTGCCACCGAGGGCGGCAAAGAGCTAATTGCCAACTTCCTATTTGCCCCTAACGCAGCGGCATAACCGCGACAAAGCCGCCTAGCGCCGCGATATTGAGGAGCACCGTGACCCAATAGACGCGCCGAAAGCTGGTTTTTTGGGTCTTGTGGCGCAGCTGCTGCTGCGCGCACCAAGCCCCCGGCCAACCGCCTACCAGCGCCAGCCAGTGCAGCGTT